>CBFGJV010000019.1:0-43098 GCA_965649205.1 Caldifarciminota bacterium
GAGGTGGGGGTAGAAAGTGGGAGTGGTGATGAGGGTGGGGTGGGCAGAGGGGGTGAGGGCGGCAGGGACAGCGGATAGGGGCGGGCAGGATGTCCGGGAAGAGAGGTTCGATGAAACAATTGAGCAGTTCTACCTTTCTGGTCTAGCCGATACTTCTATTCTTAGGTTTATTGGACCATTGGCATCTGCAAAGGTATTCACTTCTGTTGAGTTCTGGGCTAAACAGGGTCAGATGCAGGCCCGACCTGCCGCAGCTTGGCAGGAAGATCATCCGCTTGACTCAGGGGGCTGGGCACCTACAATTAGTGCTGCGTGATAGGCTGCGCCCGTAGCTCAACTGGATAGAGTGACGGACTACGAATCCGTAGGTTGCGCGTTCAAGTCGCGCCGGGCGCGTTAGTGTTCGTGGAAGAAATCGACAAGCACTGGATGCGTCTGGCGCTGGAGGAAGCGCGGCAGGCATGGGAGGAGGGAGAAGTGCCGGTTGGTTGTGTGGTGGTGAAGCAGGACAGAATAGTGGGACGCGGACATAATCGCACGGAGAGTCTGCATGACCCGACTGCACACGCCGAAATAATCGCCTTGAGCGCAGCGTCTGCGACTTTAGGGAACTGGCGGCTTACGGGCGCAACAGTGTACGTGACTCTGGAGCCATGTCTGATGTGCACAGGTGCGTTGATGCTGTCCCGACCGGAACGGGTGGTATACGGAGCCAGAGACCCCAAGTTTGGCTGTCTGGGTTCACTATATGACATAGCTTCGGATAGCCGGTTCAACCACAGGCTGGTGGTGGATTCCGGTGTGTGTGCGGAAGAAAGCGCGGCAATGCTGCGGGAGTTTTTTCTGGCGCGGCGGACAGAGTAGGCGTCAGACAGGAAGTTTGAATAGTCAGCAGGAGAGATGGCCGAGTGGACGAAGGCGCGTGACTCGAAATCACGTATACCCTCACGGGTATCGGGGGTTCGAATCCCTCTCTCTCCGTTCCTATGAAGCTAGTATGCTCTGCCGATTTGACAGGAGGGTCGTCTGAATAGTTGGAGAATGAGCCGTTTACTATGGGTGCTGGCGGTGATGGTGGTGTTGCCCAGTCTCGCCAGAGAGCTGAGGATAGTCAAGAAAAACCCCAGACCAGCGCGGGAGTTTACATACCAGCAGAATCGCTTTATCCGTTCCTACACAAATCTGCAACGAGACACCAGACCTTTTGAAAGATTCCGTTTCTATCCCACAGATGCCGACAAAGCCGTCATGCAGCGCATGAAACGAGGAGAAAAGGTTACAAAGCGTGTGTGTTGTCTGCGCGTAGAGTTCGTCGAAGACACCACTCCGTTGACCACAGGCAACGGCAAGATGGACACTTTCGGTTTTCTGCCGCCAGGTTATCACAAGGATTCCACTTTATTCTACGACCCCCCGCATTTCAAGACTTACTTTGAGCGGCAGATGGAAGGGTTGCGCAACTTCATCAGGGCGCAATCTTTGGGGAGAATGGATATTGAATACCGGGTTTTCCCCGAGGGGGAAAAAGACTGCTATCAGTTGCCCAGACAGATGCAGTTCTACGGCGATACCACATCCTGGGAGGCAATAGAAATAGGACTGGTGCGTTTGATGCGCGACGCCTTCAAGATTGCTGATCAGGACCCGACCATAAGGTTTGCAGATTATGATGAGTTTATTATCTTCCATGCCGGTTCCGGGCTACAGTCTGATTTCGGTCTGCGTAGGGACAGTCCGTTTGACCTGTTGGCCGGAGAGATTCCCCCCGGTGCGCTGGAGGCTTACCTGGGGGTTCCCTACATTCTGGTGGACGAAGGCAGAACCAGAATAGAGCAGGCGACAGTGCTGCCGGAGATGATGCGGCAGGACACAATGTACAAAGATCAGACGAATCTTGCCGGTATGGTGGGGCTGGCAGGTACTCTGGCTCATGAGTTCTGTCATCTGCTGGGAGCTTATGACCTGTACGATGTGACTGGTGTTACCATGGGCGTGGGCGGATGGAGTCTGATGGGATATGGCGGGTGGTTGGGTGACTACGGGGCCGGCGTTCCTCCTGGTGTGATTCCCGGGTTCCTTGATGCGTACACACGGGTACATCTGGGTTTTGTGCTTCCGCTGGAGGTGAGGGTTCCTAGAGAATCAGTGCTGGTTTTCGCGGCAGCGATGGACACGGCCCGTTTCTGGCAGCATCAGGACACTAGTGCTCCGACGATAGTGAAGATTCCCATTACGGCTGATGAGTATTTTCTTTTAGAAAACCGCCGGGTAGATGTGGCCCATCCTGATACGATAATTGTGCACGACTCAGATGGCGTGGTGGTGTACGTGGACCACAATGAGTATGATTTCTTTCAGCCGGGCTCCGGCATCCTTATCTGGCATGTGGACGAGTCGGTTATTGCCGATTATGGGCCGTACAATGCCATAAACATATTCCCGGAGCGCAAAGGGGTTGACCTAGAAGAGGGCGACGGCGTGCAGGATTTCGACGTGCCCTGGTATTCGTCCTGGGACCCTTACTCGGAGATATACGGCAACAAGTTTGATCCGTTTTTCAAGGGCGGGTATAACGATCGGTTCACAGCCCGGACTAATCCATCCAGTGACGGATACTTTGGCAAGTCCTTCCTGTCTGTAGAGGTGCTGGGGAGCGTAGATTCTACCGATCGGCTGAAGGATACTCTGATGAGCGTGAGGATTGGATGGGAGTTGTATCAGAATGGTTTTCCCCAGTATGTGAGCGGGGTGCCGTTGCTGTCGCCGCGCGCCGCAGACCTGGACGGCGATGGTCAGCTGGAACTGCTGGTAGCCGACACCAACGGTATGATGCGGGCTTGGCGTGCCAATGGTGATCCGGTGCCATGGTTCTACGGTAACCCGGGTATGACTTTAAGTGCGATTCCGGCTATTGGCGATGTGCGCGCCGGGCCTAATCCCGAAATAGTGCTGGCGGGCACAAATGGAGAGGTGAAGGTCTATGCCGCGGACAGCAGTGGTGCTGCCCGAGCTGCGGTGCGGACGAAGGACAGGATTCTGGCAGCGCCGGTTCTGGCGGATCTGGATGGCGACGGCAAGAAGGACATCATTGTGGCGTGTACGGATATGAAGTTGTACGCCTGGGGTTGGCGTGACGGGCTGCAATTGTTGCCGGGGTTTCCAATTGAGGTAGGAGCAGAGCTGAGGGCGGCTGTGGCAGTGACTGATACGGTGCGACCTCAGATAGCGGTGCTAAGCGGAGACGGCAGGCTTTTCCTTTACGAACCCGATGGCCGGCTGGTTGCCGGTTTTCCTGTGGAATTATCCAATGTGGCCTACTACAACACCGCTCAGCCTCTGATTGGGGACTTCGATCGGGACGGAATCAAGGAGATTGCCGTAGTGGCAGGCGGAGAGTTTCACAATCGTCTGTATCTGGTTGATCTGGAGGGGAAGATAAAACACCGTTCGCGCGAGATTATCAGGCAGCCTTTTCTTGGCTCTCTGGCGGCAGCAGATATTACCGGGGACGGACGTTTAGACATCTGTGTGGCTTCCCGCAATGACCTTTTTGCCTTTAATCCTAATGGCACGTTGGTGACAAATTATCCCTTCAAGCAGGATTCACTTTACCGAATCCAGGAACTGGCGGGAAACTGGATTATCTACTACGACGTGCCTTTTCTTTATCTTTCTTCGCCGCTGTGTACAGATTTGAACGGAGATGGCCGGGTTGATCTGGTTATAGGCTCGCCCCATTACGGGCTTCTGGGTTTCGACGGCGCCACGGGCAGGAGCCTACCATACTTTCCCTTGATGACGACAGCGGCAATCAATGCTCCCCCGTTGGCCGTGGATTTGGACGGGGATGGAGACTTGGAGCTTGCTGCCGGTTCTGAGAATGGCATTTTGTATGTGTGGGACATTCCGGCTGCAAGCAGCGGGATTAAGTGGGGGTGCGTGCATCACGATCCGGCTAATACCGGGCTGATACCGGATGCAGAACTACCGGATGTATCGCAGCCAGATTCTGCCGCGGTTTCGTATTTCTATATGTATCCCAATCCGGCGGGTAAAGAAGTTGTGGCGCGATATGGTCTGGGACCTTACGAGTCTCGGGTGAAGATTCAGTTGCTGGATATGGCCGGCCTGCCCAGCGGTCCGGTCCTTTCAGGTTCGGCTCTGCCGGGTATGGATAACGAGACGGTGATAGACTTGCGTAAGTACTCGCCCGGTTTGTACGTGGTGCGGCTTGAGGTTGAGAGCAGAAACAGGACGGTGGTGAAGTTTGCCAAGCTGGCTATTACAAGATGAAGCGTTTGCGGGATGACAGGCGGATTGTTTCCTGCACGCCCGCCACAGAAGAACCGCAGGTGCAGTCTGGCTTGGGCTGCCGGCCGGGCCGGGATGCGGGGTCAAGACCTGCTTTCTGGGTTGTCTGTTTGTCTGCCGTCGGTTTCCTGTCCTTCGCCGCGGCCGCGGTTCTGGATGATCTCCAGTTGGAGCAGTTGCTCAGGGAACGTTCCGCCTCTTGTTTCCGGCCTCTGCCCGACAGACAGACGCCGCCAAGACGTTGCCGCACCGCGTTTTCTCTTAGCAATATGGAAGATAGTGTCGTGCGTGACGACTTTGTCTGTAACGACGACACTTTTGGCGGTGCCAGGCAGGACGGGCCGGCGATAGCGGCGGACAGAGCGGGGAATTTCTTTGTCGCCTGGCTTGATTTCCGAGACGGAGATGCGGATGTGTGGTTCCAGCGCTATGATTCTTTGGGAAGGCCGCGGGGCAGAAACGAGCGCATGAATACAGACGCTTCCCTGGGCTGGCAGGGTAGTCCGGCAATCACTTTGGCTCCCGACGGTAGGACCCTGGCTACCTGGGAAGACAGACGGGAGATTGGTAACTCTGACGTGTTCGGGCAGAGGTTTGATGCTTCTGGCAGCCGGATGGGCGATAACTTCCGGGTCAGCGACTCAGGGGTGCGTGGTGACCAGAATTTCTCCGGTTGTCACATAGTGCCAAATGGTGTTGCGCTGGTGGCTTGGGATGACAGGCGGAACGGTATTACCGGCGACATATACGCCCAGTTCTACGATGCGGAGGGACGTCTGCGCGGGGGAAACTTCATAGTGAACGACGACGGTATAGGCGTGGCCAATCAGTATCAGCCGCAGGTGAGAGGCGATGATTCGGGCCGTTTTGTTGTAGTCTGGATGGACGGCCGTGGTCGCAATGCGTACGACTGGAACATATTCCTGCAGAGGTTTGACAGTTCCGGCACTCGGTTGGGGGGTAATGTTCAGGTTACGACTGACGACAGTATTCAGTGGAGTCCGGGTCTGGCTGTGGCAGGCGGCGGCCAATTCGTTGTTTGCTGGGAAGACAGACGCAGGTCGCAGTGGGATGTGTACGCCCAGTTCTACGATGCCGCGGGTCGTTCCCGGGGAGGCAATGTGCTGGTGAATGATGATGCAGGTGTGGCTGAACAGAGTATGGTGGCAGCAGGAGCGAATGTTTTTGGCGAGTTTCTGGTGGTCTGGAGTGACTGGCGGGGGGGAGATGCAGACATATACGCGCAGCGGTTTTCATCTGTCGGTACGCCACTGGGCAACAACTTTTTGGTCAGCGACGCTGCTCCGGGCACTGCGCAGACCGCACCAGCAGTAGCGCCGGCACCGGACGGTGGTTTCTGGGTAGTGTGGGCCGACGCCCGCAGCGGCAATCTGGATGTTTACTGCCGGAGGCTTGCCAGGGATGGAACGCCCTTGGCGCCAGCTTTCCGCGTGAATGACGACAGCGCAAGTTCACACCAGCGGGTTTCCTCTCTGGGCATGGATGCCGCGGGGAATACCTTAGTGGCGTGGGAGGACGAGCGTTGGAGTGTCACTGATATATACTGCGCCCTGTTTGATGCTGCAGGCCGGATGTCAGGTCCCAATATGAGGTTGAATGACGACGGGCCGGCCGGTGCTCCGCAGTATTACGCCGCCACAGCTGCGGGTAAGGACAAATTCCTTGTTACCTGGACGGACGGAAGGGCCGGCTTTGACATATATGGGCAGTTTCTGACTCAAGAAGGTCGGCCTGTGGGAAGCAATTTTCGGGTGAATTCGGACACAGGAGACGCTTCTCAGTGGTATTCTTACTGTGCCATGGATACTAGCAACCGGGCGGTGGTTGTGTGGATGGATACCCGTTCTGCGGACGGCTATCGTATAATGTGTCGCCGTTACGATGCCGCGGGGAATCCGCTGGGGCCGGAGTTTGCAGTAGCCGACGGCGCAGGTAGTCAGTACTACGCGAGCGTAGCGGCCAATCGGGAAGGGTGGTTTGTAGTTGCTTGGTCAGACTATCGCGAAGGTGACGGAGACATCTACTGTCAGCTTTTCCGGCCCGACGGGACACGCAAGGGAGGAAATATTCTGGTGAGTGTAGATACGGGCGGGGTGTATCAGGGGTATCCGGCCTGCGCCATAGCAGACGACGGCCGATTTGTGGTTGCCTGGGAAGACTGGAGAAACGAACAGTACGATGTTTATATGCAGTGGTTTGACACCAGCTTGACACGCCTGGGCGGGAATGAACGGGTGAACGACAATTCCCAAGAGGCCGATTGCTATTCGCCCACCTGCGCCTTTGACCCCTATGGCAGGCTGGTTATTGCTTTTAATGATGAGCGGGACCTGCCCGGAGTTCCCCAGATCCGTTGCCAGCGTTTTCGTTTAGACCGCAGCCGTATGGGTGGCAATCAGCTGGTAAACAATCCCAGCCTGTTTCCCAATAATACCCACTGGACGGTAGGGCAGAGCGTAGCCGCGGGAGTTGACCTTCTGGTTTTCGCCTGGACCGAAAACCGCAGACATCAGGGCTGGGACATATTTGCCAAGTTGACTGATTGGGGGCTGGTCGGTGTGCGGGAGGGGACGAGGCGAAGAGCTGCGTCGGTAGCTAGAATAACTCCCACAGTCAGCACCGGGATAGTGTCCGTACTTGCCGGCAGTGGAGTTCTGCCTTTGCGCATCACGGTGTATGATGGGGCAGGTCGCCTGCGACGGTTTGAAGAGATGGCAACCCCCAACTACAGACTTGACCTTTCCCGGTTGAGGACAGGCGTGTATTTTCTTTGCTTTGCCGGAGCAGCCGAAACGCAGAGGGTAAAACTTGTTCTGAAGTAAGGGAGGAAGTATGGTGAGATTGTGGATTTGCGGTGCGGTGCTGGTCGCCAATGTCTCGGCGGGCGATGTTTCGTTCTGGCGTTCGCGGCCAGTAGCTGTTGTTTCCTCTGCTTTTCTACCCGGCACTGGTCAGTTGCTGCTGGGTGCGCAAAAGCGCGGAGAGGCTATTATTTGGCTGGAGGGTGCTGCCTGGTTTGCCTGGACCGGCTTCACCTGGTATGGTAACAGCCGTCAGGAAGATGCCAAGCTGATGGCCCGGCGGGAAGCGGGGGCAGACATATCGCAAACTGCCCGTCGCTATTACACGGCATTGGAACGATACGACAATTCAGAACAGTTTAACGAGGACATAAGGCGAGAGGCGCGCAGCCGGTATCCCAATGACCCACAAGCACAGCATCAGTACTATTTACAGAATGGTTATTTCGGGGAGCAGGCCTGGGACTGGAGTTCTGATTCTGCCCGTATCGGTTTCTGGCGAGTGAGACGTTCCAGTCGGACTGCTCTGCAGCGAGCAGGCTTTGTGGCCGCGGGAATGGTACTGAACCGTTTGGTGAGCGTGTTGGACTGCACCTTTTTTGTGCCGCGGCCAAATGCTCAGTCCAGACTGGAGTTTGGTACTGGTCGAACTCTGGCTTCGCTGGAGTTCAGGTACAGGCTTTAGACAAAGCCGGGTGAGCGCTTGCTGCCTTCTGAAGTAGATTATCTGGTAGTAGGTTCAGGAATCGCCGGGCTCTGGTTTGCGTTCAAAGCCAGTCGGACCGGACGAGTGTTAATCGTTACCAAGAAACAGGATACCGAGTCCAATACTAACTACGCCCAGGGCGGCATTGCTTCGGCATTTGCGGAGGACGATTCGCCTGAGAAACATTTTGAGGACACTATTGCGGCAGGCCAGGGTTTGTGCAATCCGGAGACGGTGCGCATAGTGGTCAATGCGGGGCCATCTTTGGTACGTGAGCTGTTTGATCTGGGCATTTCTTTTGCCACATACCGCGACGCGCAGGGGCGTCTGCGTTTTGATCTGGGACAGGAGGGTGGTCATCACCGCCGGCGGATTGTCCATGCCCGAGACCATACCGGCTATGTTCTGGAACACGGATTGGTAAAGATGGTCAGGACGCAGCCTAGCGTGACGATTGCTGAGGAGCATTTCGGTCTGGAGCTGTTATTGACGAAAGAGGGTAGATGTGCGGGTATGCTGATAATGGACTGCGCAAGCGGGAAGGTACAACAGGTCAGAAGTCGGGTTACTTTTCTTGCTACCGGAGGTCTGGGGCAGGTTTATCTGCACACCACCAACCCGGCCATAGCAACCGGCGACGGTATTGCCACCGCGTTCCGGGCGGGCGCGCGCATAGCAAATATGGAATTCATCCAATTCCATCCTACGGCGTTGTACGGGTCGGCCGTCGCGGGACAGACCTTCCTGATTTCCGAATCAGTACGGGGAGAAGGGGCGATTCTCCGAACTCAGGACGGGAGAACCTTTATGGAAAACTATCATCCAGATGGTTCCCTGGCTCCGCGCGACATAGTAGCCCGGGCGATAGATACGGAGCTGAAGCGCAGGAATGAACGGTTTGTACTGCTTGATGCTACGCATCTGAATCCGCAGCGGTTGCGAGAACGTTTTCCGCACATTTACGAAACCTGTCTGCGGTTCGGTATAGACATTACCAGACAGCCGATTCCGGTTGTGCCCGCTGCTCACTATGTGTGCGGAGGTATTGCGGTTAATTCCTGGGCGGAGACTTCAATTCCCGGCCTTTTTGCCGCTGGTGAGTGTGCCTGTACCGGTCTGCATGGCGCCAATCGCCTTGCATCCAATTCCTTGCTGGAGGCGCTGGTGTTTGCCGAGCGGGCGGCGCAAAGGGTGGCCGAGTTACCTGCAGAGCGAGTGACGGACGGCGTCAGTTTGTCCGTCCGCTACCGGGAGAAAAGGTCTGGCGATGAGGAGCTGGCAGGCAAAATGAGAACAGAGCTGAAGCAATTGATGTGGGATGCGGCAGGAATAGTACGTAGTGATTCGGGCCTGGAGGATGCGGCCGCTCGGCTGGCGAAGATTACCTCTGAGCCGTTTTGGTCGGAACTACCTTTATCAGTATCCTGTCTGGAGACAGCTAGCCTTCTCTGCGTTGCCCGGTTGATCGTCACCTGTGCCGGACTGCGCAGGGAGTCACGTGGCTTGCATTATAACGTGGATCATCCCTACCAGGACCGTCGTTATGAGAAGGATACGGTTGTTACCCTTGCGGACTGGCGGGATTAGTGCCGGCCGACTATGAATTCCTCGGTTGGACTCGGGCAGGCCGAGGTTCTGGTACGTTTCTCCAACTACCTTCTGGTTGAACGTGGTCTGTCTGAGGCTACGGTGGAATGTTATCGGACAGATGTGGCGCAGTTTCTCAGTTCGAAACCGGGTGTCGATCCTGTGACGATTACTCGCCAGGAACTTCAGGACTATATCAGGAGTTTGGCAGCGCTAGGATTGCTTCCCAGCACTATTGCACGCAAGGTCTCGTCCATTCGTATGTTCTACCGTTTTCTGGAAACGGAATATTCCCTGAAGCAGGATCCGACCGAAGATTTGGCCGTTCCACATCAGCTCAGACGATTGCCTACCGTGCTCACCGTCAAGGAGATTGAGACAATGATAGAAGCTGCTGCCAGCTCCCCGGATAGACGCTGGGGGCTACGTAGCCGGGCATTGCTGGAAGTGATGTATGGATGCGGGTTGCGAATTTCTGAGGCGCTGAGTCTCACGCTTTCCAATGTGAACCTGGAGGAAAATTTTGTGCGGGTAATGGGTAAAAGGTCTAAGGAGAGAATAATACCTCTGGGTCGCTTTGCCAGAGAAGCGTTGAAAGACTATCTGGCTCTAGCTCGTCCTTCTTATTTGGGAAAGAAGGTGAGCGAGTATCTGTTTTTAAATCATCATGGCCGGCGTTTGTCTCGCATGGGAGCGTGGCAGCTGGTGCACAAGTGCCTGCAGCTTGCGGGTATCAAGCGCCGCGTTACACCGCACACATTGCGTCATTCATTTGCCACTCATTTACTGGAGGGAGGAGCAGATTTGCGGGTAGTTCAGGAGTTACTCGGTCATGCGGACATATCCACTACGCAGGTTTACGTCCATCTTGACCGCGAGTATCTGAGGCAGGTGTATAGAACCTTTCACCCGCGGGGCTAAGCGGCCTCTTAACTTGGCGTTGCAGTTTCCGGTCTAGACTACTGCTACCCCGAATGTGCCGCGTACTACCTTGCCGATGAGTCTAGCTCCTTTGACCTGCGCCAGCACCTGTTTGACGTTTTGTTCCGGCAGTATGAGCACCATTCCCATGCCCATGTTGAAGGTACGGTACATCTCCGGTTCCGGCACATCTCCCAGTTGTTGAATCAGGCGGAAAAGCCGGGGTACGCGCCAGCTCCGTTTATGGATAATGCAGGAAGTTTCCTCTGGCAGCAGACGTTCTATGTTATCATAGAACCCTCCACCAGTGATGTGACTGATGGCGTGCACCAGCGAGAGAAGGGGATAAACCGTCGGCAGATAAGAACGATGCGGTTTCAACAGGGCCGCACCCAGGGTACCTGTAATTCCCTTGACTCGGGAGTGGACAGACAAACCAGCTTTGTCAAACAGCACTCTGCGTGCGAGAGAGTAACCGTTAGTGTGCAGTCCGGAGGAAGGTAGGCCGACAAGGACATCGCCAGGGCGGATGCGGGTAGAATCGAGTATGCGATTTCGTTCTACCACTCCGACAATGAAACCGGCCAAATCAAAGTCTCCCGGCCTGTACACATCAGGCATCATAGCTGTTTCCCCACCTACTAGGGCGCAATTATTCTGAAGGCAGGCACGGGCCAGGCCGCGAACAATAGCGGCAAGCTGGGAACCGGTCAGGGTGGAATGAGCAATGTAGTCGAGAAAGAAAAGCGGGCGTGCGCCCAGGGTGAGGATGTCGTTTACAGAGTGGTTGACTATGTCCTGACCTACAGTATCAAACCGGTTCATCATCTTGGCGACGAGAGTTTTGGTGCCTACGCCGTCACAACTGGCCACAAGCACCGGGTCGCGCATCCGGGGAATCTGGCATAGCGATCCGAAAAGGCCGACTTTAGAAAGAACTTGGGGCGTGTAGGTGGAGTGGCAGACGCGGCCTATCTCCTTCTTTATTGCGTCCATCGCATCGATATCCACGCCTGCGTCTCGGTAACGCACATCCAAACCTATTGAGTTTAGGGCCAAGTGTCAAGCCGAAACAGCGGCAAATTGGGACGTTGCTTATTCCTGGCAGTATAGGCAAGCGAGGGGAGGAGCGGGGGTCTAGTTTGGATTGACTTGTGTTGTGGTATGATTATGATTCGGATTACGTATTTTCTGAGGAGGAACTGTTGAAAGAATATTCTGCTGAACGTATTCGAAACCTGGGCTTTTTCGGCCATGGCGGCTCAGGCAAAACCTCCATTTGTGAATCTCTGCTTTTCACCATGAAGCAGAATACTAGGCTGGGCTCGGTTGATAACGGAACCGCGCTTTTGGCCTACGACGAGGACGAGATTACACGCAAGATCGGTATTAATCTGGGTATAGGGTACGGCGAGTATCGTGATCATCTGATAAACCTTGTGGATGCTCCGGGTTACGCAGACTTTTTCGGAAATGTGGTATCTGCAATCCGGGCGGTGGATATTGCAGTTGTGGTAGTTGACGCCGGCTCGGGAGTGGAGGTAGGCACGGAGATGGCCTGGCGCAGGCTGGAAAAGGCAGGTTTGCCCAAAGTTGTCTTCGTAAATAAGCTTGGCCGTGAGAATGCGGACTTCGAACGTACGGCGGACGAGGTGCGCAAGGCTTTTGGCACCGCTGTAACCCCTGTTTTTCTACCTATAGGTAGGGAAACAGGTTTTTGTGGCGTGGTAGATTTGCTCAAAGATAAGGCCTACAGGTATGAGCAGGGAGTACGCAAGGAAACTCCGATTCCGGCGGATATGGCCGATGTCATAGCCAGCTGGAAAGAAAAGCTGGTGGAGGCGGCGGCCGATGTAGATGAGAAGCTGATGGAAAAATTCTTAGAGGGCGCCACGATTGAATCCGGAGAAATCCAGCAGGCGGTAAGGAAAGGCATAAGGGCGGGTATGATTTCGCCCATGATGTGTGGTGATGCCTTAACGCAGGTAGGTGTAGACCTGCTGTTGGATTTGGCTGTGGATGTACTGCCGGGGCCGCTCGATTTGCCAGAACTGGAAGGTACCATTCCCGGAAAGACAGATGTGGTAAAAGTAGAGCGCAAGGCAGATGACCCTACCTGTTGCTTTGTGTTTAAGACCATTTCCGAGTCGCACGTGGGTGAGATGAACTATATCCGGGTTTTTTCCGGAACGGTGAAAACTGGTTCTAGTTTGCTCAATGCTACCAACGAACGGGAAGAACGGATTAATCAGATATTTCTCGTCAAGGGAAAGGAACGAACAGAGACGAATCAGCTGGTAACAGGTATGATTGGAGCTCTGGTGAAGCTGAAGGACACGCATACCGGCGATACACTGTGCGACCCCAAGCGGCCGGTAAGGTTGCCGCCTATGGATTTTCCCAAGCCCTCCATTTCCGAAGCAATAGTGCCGAAGAGCAAGGGCGACGAGGAGCGGGTATCAAACGGTTTGGCTAAGCTTCATGCTGAAGACCCGACCTTTACCTACGAGTATAATCGGGAAATAGGTCAGCAACTTATTAATGGAATGGGAGAGTTGCACCTGGATGTTATCGTGGGCAGACTGAAGCGGCGTTTCGATGTGCAGGTAGACTTGGTGAAGCCGAAGATTGCCTATCGGGAGACTATTACCCGTAAATCTGAGGCCCAGGGTCGGCACAAGAAACAGACGGGGGGGAGAGGCCAGTTCGGCGACGTATGGTTGCGGATAGAGCCAAAGCCCCGAGGTGAAGGCTTTGAATTCGTGGACGAGATATACGGCGGGGCCATTCCCTCCAAGTTTATTCCTTCAGTAGAAAAAGGCGTATTGGAGGCAATGGAGAAGGGGTATCTGGCCAGTTATCCCATGTGTGACCTGAAGGCCACGGTGTTCGACGGTTCATATCATGAAGTCGATTCTTCGGATATCGCCTTTAAGCTGGCAGCTATGCTGGCCTTCAGGAACTGTTGCGAAAAGGCTAATGTAGTCCTGCTGGAGCCGATTGGTAACGTGGAAGTAACAGTTCCAGAAAGATTCACGGGCGACGTAATTGGTGACCTGAACGCCCGTCGCGGCCGTATCATGGGAATGGAAGCTCAGGGCAATTTGCAAGTAGTGAGGGCGCAGGTACCGCTGGCAGAAATGTACAAGTACTCCAACAGCCTGCGTTCGATGACTCAGGGTCGGGGCTTCTTCACGGTGGAGTTTTCTCACTACGAAGAAGTTCCGCGGGAGCTTGCCGCAAAGATAGTGGAAGAAGCTAAACGGGCGCAGGAAGCAGAGAGAGAAGCGTAGTTTCTCTCTGTCGGCGTTTGCCCTTTTGCTAGCCCCTAGTCCAGTTTTATGAGTTTGGTCCGGGCGGAGTGCGTCTGCCCAAGTCCTGAGATTGAGCAGAAGTAGAGGCCAGCGGGCAAGAGCTGGTTGTTTCTGTCCCGACCGTCCCAATAAGCGTAGTTCAAATTCTTCTCCGTTCGACACGGAGAAAGCGAACGTACTAGGCCGCCGGAGGCATCGTAAATATCTATCGTGCCTGGCGAAGCGGCATTCCAAACCAGGGTTGTGTGGCCGCGGAAGGTCGAGGGAGTGGCATAGAGAAAGAGAACTTGCGAAGGTTGCGGACGGGAGCTAGGACCTTCGGTGATGCCAACCAGGTTAGATACTAGAATGGTACTTTCATAGGGACGACAGTTCTGTCCTGTTACCACAAGTTTCATTCGGCCGGTGTCTACAGGAGAAACGTTGAGTTGTACAACTCCTGTGGAATCAGTATACCCATAGGTGTAAACTGAACTGCCCATGGAAACGCAGACCAGGGCCTGATCTATCGGGGTGCCTTTGTGTGTCACTTTAATTTCTAACGTTAGCTGTTGTGGTGGTATCGTTTCCGGATAGAAGACGTCAAGCACGCGAGGTTTGGCTGTCCAGATAGCAAGGTCTGGATCGCCTAAAATGGAGAATCCCCGGTAGTCGTTTACCCGGGTGGGGAATTCCTGACGCAGCTGTTCTTTGGCTCTTATCATCGCATGACCCAGCTTGTACCTGTTTTCTACAAATAGCCCCTGGAAAAATCCCCGCGCTACAGCGCTGCGTACCAAAGCTACGTCGGAAGCAGAGTTGGTGTTGCCGAAAAAAGCCACTGCTCCCTTGAGCAGGGAGGTTGTCCCGGTTTTCAACCAGGCCTCTCCTACCATTGACTCCCCGGGAGTGAGGGTCATTGTTTCGCAGGTGATAGAGAGGATTACCGGTAGCTTGCGGCCATTAGCAGTGAGTGCGGGGTCCACTTTGAAGGGGTCGTACCAGTTGCCTGTGGCGGTGCCACGATAGAGTACCAGCCCCGTACCTCTGTTTATGGAGTTAATCACGCTGGTAGCATTGTGGCCGCGGGACGAGGCCAGCGAATCAACTCCGACAAAGCCCGCATCCCCAGCAAGCTGGGCAGCGTTGCGGATGTCTCCCCAGTAAACATAGGCGTCATCATCGCCTGCATCCCTGCATATGGTAGTCATCCGACGTGTCCACAGGGTATCAGACAGATCAGGTTCCTTCTCGTAGGCGAGGGTTTTGGTTACCATCACGTCGAGTTGAGCTGTGCTTTTGGCCGGAAAACGGCCGACGGGTATATCCATCAGACCATCACCGTTCACGTCACCGTACAGGTTATCGGTTGAGTAGGAATATCCGCCATGGCCTCCTTCCCTGTAGAGACGGGAAGGAAGCAGGTTTGGAGAACCCACCAGCAGTACGAACTCGGGTTTGGGTTCCCAAGTATTGTAGGCGTTTCTGATATAGTTCTTGATAGCGGTGGTGTCCGCGCCGATTTGAGAAAGCCGGGCTATGCGAGTAGACATTCCAGATGCGTGTTTCCAGTCGGCAAGCGGCTGTATGGAAGGTACTAGTATGTCGGCTGCGATTATCAGATAACGTGCTCCCTGCTCAGCCAAGAGCAAAGCAGTGAGTGCAAGTAGCACAATTACAGTTTTGCTTCTCATTTTTACCTCATGCTTAGTTTTGCACGCGGGAGGCACAGCCGTAGTGCCGGGCGGCAGGCAGCACCCGCGTAATTCTTGGGCTGCAGGACAAAACTACAGCCACGTGATTATTATCTTTCGGATACAAATTCGTGTCAAGTAGATATAAAGTGGATACGCCGGGTTAGCGTAGGCGGTGGGTTTCGGTGTTCAGAACGTTTAGATTGCGGTCCCGCTCCAGTGTTTCTGCGATTCGGTGAAGGGTTCGTTCCAGCATTACCCATTCGGTATTTGCGGCAGTCACTGCCAATCTGGAGCGTTGCCATTGATCCTGGAACTCAATTTCACAGATGGATACGTTGTACTCGCGGCGAACCCTTTCGACGAGACTGCTTAGGATATGTCTCTTGGCTTTGAGAGAGAGACTGCCGGGAAGAAAACAATCGACGATGAGCAGACCGACGGTCATGGGGAATCAGGATGGTTCTGACGTTGGCGTCAGTACGAACTTGAGGGAGCGTATTTCTCCAGCCAACGTGGCGTGGGACATAGAGGACTATCCTTGTTCGCTGGCGAAGCTGGTGCGAGCGACTTCTTCGATGCGGAATACTTCCAGCTGGTCACCTTCGGCAAGGTCCTCTAGACCTTCTATGCCAATGCCACATTCAAAACCGGTCTCCACTTCTTTCACATCGTCCTTGAAACGTTTGAGGGAAGTAATACGGCCACGGTGAATTTCTCTGCCGCCACGAAAGACGCGTACTTCGGCGTCTCGGGGAACTGTACCCTGCGATACATAGCAGCCGGCGATGATACCCAATTTCGGAATGCGATATACCTTTCTTACTTCGGCCTTGCCCAGGGCTACTTCTTTCTTTTCGGGTTCAAGGAGGCCAAGCATGGCAGCCCGAATGTCATCTATGGCAGAGTAGATGAGGCGGTAAGTTCTTATCTCCACGCCTTCTTTCTCGGCCAGGGTTTTGGCGTCCGAGAGCGGCTTGACATGGAAGCCTACCAATATGGCTTCAGACGCCTGAGCCAGAAGTACGTCAGAGCGGCTGATGGCTCCCACACCGCTGTGGATTACCCTTACTTTTACTTCGTCTGTGGAAAGCCCTTCTAGGGAGTCGCGCAGAGCTTCGGCCGAGCCGGATACGTCGGCTTTGATAATCACCTTCAGTTCCTTTGCTTCGCCCGCTACGATGCGTTCCTGGAGCGATTCGAGCGAAAGTTTTGGACGGCTGGAAGCCAGGATACGATTACGTTTGGCTAGCGAACGACGCTGGGCTATTTCCCGCGCGGTGCGTTCATCGGACACTACGTCGAAACGGTCGCCAGCCTCGGGGAGACCGGAAAAACCCAGTACCTGTACCGGGATGGAGGGAGTGGCTTCTGCAATACGTTGAAAGTTCTCGTCCAACAATTCCCGTACTCGACCATAGTGCTCCGCGGCCACGAAAGCGTCTCCTTTGCGTAGAGTTCCTTCTTGGACTAATACTGTGGCCAGATTGCCGCGGCCACGGTCTACCCGTGCTTCTATAACTACTCCTCTGGCCGGGCCGTCGTAAGGCGCTTTCAGGTCACGCTCCAAGGCTATGACCAGGATTGCATCCAGCAGTTCCTCAATACCTTTACCGGTTCTGGCCGATGTCTCCACGCAGGGAATGTGACCACCGTAGCCTTCTACTACTACGCCGTGTTGAGCAAGTTGGGCCTTAACCCGATCAGGGTTAGCGTTGGGGAGGTCGATTTTGTTCAGTGCCACTATTATGGGGATGCCAGCGGAACGAGCATGATCAATCGCTTCTAGCGTGCGGGGCATGACCCCATCGTCAGCAGCAACAACTAGTACCGCGATGTCTGTTATCTGAGCTCCCCGAGCACGCATGGCGGTGAATGCCTCGTGTCCGGGCGTATCTAGGAAGACGATGGGTTTATTGTCGTAGTAGGCTACGTACGCACCGGTGTGTTGGGTGATGCGACCCACTTCACTCTCGGCCACTTTGGTCTTGCGGATGTAGTCAAGTAGCGTGGTTTTTCCGTGGTCAACGTGGCCCATTACTACTACAACGGGCGGGCGCGGCTTGGGTTCGCCGCGTTGGATGACAGGTTCTTCTTCGTTTTCTTGCTCAACCTTTACACCGCACTCATCAGCAATGAGGATGATGGTGTCCATATCTAAACGCTGATTTACGGTGGCCATCAGCCCCAGCCCGATACACTTCTTGATTATCTCGGAGGCTGGAACGCCGAAAGCGTGCGCGAGCTCCGCCACGGTCATGTAGGGACTAACTTTGACTACGCAAGTGGTCTGGGATGGACTGGTTACCCGACATTCGCGAGAAGGTCGTTTGGGTTTCTGTTCCCGTCCTCTGACCTTGACCAAGGTCTGTTTGATGTTTTTGGATATTTCTTGTTCGTCAAGGGGCGGCTTGGTGCCGGCTCCACAGGTGGGAGACTGATGACGGCGGATGGAATCTTTGAACTGTTTTTTTTCCTTGCGCAGTCTGAGACGTGCGGCTTCAAACTCCTCTTTAGTGATGTGGGACGTGTATCCGCGTGCCGGGAAACCGAGCTCTTTCAATACGGTCACCAGTGCTTCGGCAGACAAGTCAAGCTGCCTCGCCGCCTCAAAAACTTTGAGTCCGGCGGAGGCAGGCTGAGGTCGTTGCCCCCGGGGCTGCTTGTTTCCTCCTCGAGGGGAATGGGCGCCGGAATCCTGAGCATTAGGCGTTAAGGGCTTATCGTCCATACCTTGTCTCGTATTTTCTGACGGAACTCCTCAACTGTTTCCGGGGCAATTTCCGTGTACTGAATCAATTTCTCGTCGCTGGCTGAGAGTAGGTCGAAGGCATTGTTTATACCTGCCGCCGTCAGTTTGGCCGGCAGACCTTCAGGCAGTTCCAGCTGATCCAAACTGACTTTCTGGGCTTTGTTCATGATGAGCCGGTTGCGATAGTCAGTTTCTTTCAGTACTTCTATTTTTGTCTGGGTTAAAAGGCTGGCCAGCCAGACATTTTGTCCTTTCTTGCCGATAGCAATGGAGAATTCTGCGTCTGGCACGACGACTGTGTAGGTTTCTCCTTCCTTGATAACTTCATTAACTTTGGCCGGGCCTAGTGAACGCGCAATGAAGACAAGCGGGTCGCGACTCCACTGGACTATGTCCACTTTCTCGCCCGACAGTTCCTTTATAATGTTTTCTATTCTTGACTTGCGATAGCCTACGCAGGCACCTACCGGGTCAACTTTTTCGTCAAGCGAGCTAACCGCCACCTTGGAACGAAATCCGGGAGAGCGGGCGATGGCTTTTATCTCCACTACGCCCTCTTTGATTTCTGGAACTTCTCTTATAAGCAGTTTGCGCAGGAATTCGGGGTGGGTGCGAGAGAGATAGACCCGGGGGCCGAGCGGTGTTTTCTCTACTCGATGCACGTAGGCCTTTACCGGTAGTCCTTGGCGGTAGTGGTCACTCTTGAGCTGTTCCCGGTTTGTAAGTACAGCCTCTATGAGTCCCAGGTTTACGATTACTTCCTCACGGCCAATTTTCTGCACAGTACCGGTGACAATCTCCCCCTTTTTCTTCAGGAATTCATTGTACAACTTGGTACGCTCAGCTTCTCGTAATTTGAGCAGGAGTTCATCTGATGCCTTGCGAATAGCCACCCGACCGATTTCCAAAAGCGGGACTTCCACTCGCACCACATCGCCCAATTGGGAGGAGGGGTTGAGTGCTTGCGCTTCTGACAAGCTAATTTGCTGCCCAGGGTTTTCCACCCGTTCCACTACTTTCTTGGCAAGAAACACTCGGATGTCCCCGGTCTCTGGGTTTATCTCTACATGACTCTCTGTCTCTGGGCCATAGCGTCGTCGCAGACCGGCAACTACGCTGGCACGTAGCGTCTCGCATACATAGGTGACATCTACATTTCTTATTCGGGCGATCTGGGTGATAAGGTTGGCTATTTCCTTGTTCATCGGCGGATACTTGACTCCTTGTGTCCAAATAGCTCGGCATCGCTCAGTTTGATGCGGGCCGAACGTATGCTGTTGAATTTTAGAGTTGTTTCTACGGTTTCCTTCTTTTCTGTTGTCGGTACTGGGGATCTGTTTTTCTTTTCGACAGCCATGACTATTTGCTGTTCGTCGGAGCGGAGCAGAACTCCCTCCAAGGTTTCTGTGGCAGTGCGCACCACTAGGCGCTTTCCTACGGCCGCGGCGTAGTCTGCTGGCCGATAGAGGTGCCGCTCTACTCCGGGTGAGGACACCTCTAACCGGTATCGGCCCGGAATCAGGTCTAGCCGGTCTAGCTCATCCGAAAGCGCACGCGAATAACGTGTACAGGTGTCTAAGGTAATTCCTGCCGGAGAATCTATAGTTACCTGCAAAGTAGAGCCTATCATTTCCAAATGGTACAATTCTACGCCCTCGCGTGCCGCTACTTCGGCCGCAAGCCTGGTTAGTGCTTCAACTACAAATCTGGCCATTTCGGGATTATACGCTGATGTGGGAGCGAGTCAAGGCGGGCTGGAGGTTGGAAGCGGGAGGGGCGAATGTGTAACAGTCGGCATTGTAACTGGTTGTGCGACAAAGCCTTGGAACGGCTTCCCATAAGCCGTGCCTGTTTCTCGGAGACGCGGGCTCTCAGTGGGGGGGGGGGGCTTGACTACAACTGTTAAACTGGTATGCTAGCCAAGTAACCAGCGTGGAAGTAGAAGAAGGGAAAAAGGACCAATAGGAAGTTTTTCTCTTTCTCTTCCTTCGCCTGAGTGTGCGGGGCTGTAGCTCAGCTGGGAGAGCATCTGCTTTGCAAGCAGAGGGTCGGCGGTTCGACTCCGCTCAGCTCCATACCGTTTTTCGAGTCGGCTGTTTGTAGCGGCTTTTCCGTTAAAAGTTAGTACGCGGATGCCTGTGTATGTATCACGCTATCTTAACAAAATGCGGGCATCTAGTACCAGCGCACCTTTGTTCTGTTCGTAAACAAGCAGGGGGTTTATATCTATTTCGTCAAAGTCCGGAAAGTCGGTTACCAGTTGAGACAGTCGCTGGAGACATTCCTTTATCTTGGGCACATCTCTTGGTGGTTCGCCTCTGAAACCTTGCAGGATTTTGGCTGCCTTGATGCCACCTACCATCGATTCGGCCGAGAGGTCGTTGATGGGGGCGATACGGAAAGTAACGTCTTTTAGAACTTCTACCAGAATTCCACCTAGTCCGAACATGAGAATAGGACCGAAGGATGGGTCGCGTTTCATGCCGAGGATTGTTTCCGTGCCCTCGGGTGCCATCTGTTGGACGAGGATGCCCCAGATATCTGCATCTGGTTTTCTAGTTTTGACCGTTTCCAACAAAGAGGTATATGCCTGACGTAAGTCAGCTTCATTTCTGATTCCTACTTTGACTCCGCCGAACTCGGTTTTATGCAGGATGTCAGGCGAGACGATTTTTAGTACCACAGGATAGCCTATTTTCTTGGCGGCGTCGAGGGCTTCTTCCAAATTCGCGCTCAGGTGCATAGGGGGAGCGGGTAGGCCGTAGGCAGCCAGTATCCGATGGCCCTCCGGTTCGGAGACAAAGCTGGCAGGACGGGGACGAGAGGTGGGAGACTGACCGGAACGAATCTGGGAGAGAAGTTTCTTTACTACGGCCGGTTTCACATCCGGGAAGCGTATTACTTCGCCCTGGGGGCGACGGCTCCACGTGCCATACTCGGCCATTGCTGCCAAAGCTCGGGCGGCATTTTCCGGAAACTGATAATGAGGTATCCGGTCTTGGAGCAGCGCTCGGCGAATGTCTGCCGAATCGCCCATGGTTTGAATGCAGGCTAGAATCGGTTTATCCGATTTGCGCCCCACTTCGGCGATGATGGAGGCAATGTCTACAGCTTCCGCCATTAGGGTCGGTGTCCATATTGGAATGAGTCCGTCCACGTTTTCGTCTTGTACGAGCAATTCGAATGCGGCTCGATAGCGCTTTTCGTCCGCGTCTCCGATTACGTCTACTGGATTAGCAATAGAAGCCGTCGGAGGCAGGTGTTTCTTGAGTTCGTTTTTGGTTCGTTCGCTGAGCTGGGCCAGTTCCAACCCATTGCGCACGCAGGCGTCGGTTGCCATTATACCCACGCCGCCGGCATTGGTGAGAATGGCTACCCGCCGACCTTTGGGTACAGGCTGGTAGTCCAGTGCTGCGGCTTTAGCGAAAAGCTCGTTGATGGTGTCAACCCGCAGAATCCGGGCCTGAGCGAAGAAGGCATCGTAGGCAGCATCAGAGCCTGCTAGGGCGCCGGTGTGGGAAGAAGCAGCTCTTGCTCCTTCGGTGGTGCGACCAGCTTTTATGGCCAGAATCGGTTTGGGTCGGGTGGGGTGCGAGGTGGTTTCGCGAGCGATGCGCATGAACTCAGGCGGGTTTACCAAGTCCTCAAGATACAGGGCTATTACATTAGTTTCCTCGTCGTCTTTCAGATATTCCAGCAAGTCGCATTCGTTTACGTCGGCTTTGTTGCCGATGGAGATGAACTTCGATAGTCCCACTTCTTCCGCTTCTGCGTATTCCAGAGCATTAACACCTATGGCGCCGGACTGCGATACGAGGGCAATAGAACCGTGACCCGGCATGACCCGACCAAACGTGGCATTCAAGCTGACTCCGGGCGATGTATTTATCATTCCGAAGCAGTTTGGGCCTATGAGCCGAATGCCGAAGGAACGAGCTCTGTCTCGGACCGCCTGTTCCAAGGCAGCACCAGTGGGGCCCAGTTCTTTGAACCCGGCGGATATGACGATGGCGCCTTTTACTTTCTTTTGACCACACTCGGCCAGAACCGCCGGAACGGCTAGTGCCGGCACGATGAGTATGGCGAGGTCAATTGTATCTTCTATGTCCCGGATGCTCGGATAAGCTTTGACGCCCAGTACGCTCTTGGCTTTCATATTTACCGGGTAGACCACGCCTTTGTATCCGTTCATCAAGATGTTGCGAAACAGCGCGTGGCCGACCGTGCCTTCGTGCGTAGAAGCTCCTATTACGGCTACAGAATTGGGTCGGAAAATGAAATCAAGATTACTTTGACTCATCTCTAAACCTCATGGTCATGGTATAGACGCCATCTTCCCATTTAGTTTCGATAGGAAGCCCGGTTTTGGTCATAAGGCGATAGGCGCGGGTATTGGTATCTAGCACATAACCGACAAAACCCTTCACGCCCTTCATTTTGGCGATCCTTATCAGATGGTTGAAGAGGAGAGTGCCGATGCCCCGGTTCTGGTAATCGTCCTGTACTTCTATCGCGTATTCGGCCAAGCCGGTGGATTTGTCCACATAATAGCGTGCCGAAGCGATGATTTTCTCTTCGCCCATATGGCGGATTACGCCGACTATGGCCATTTCAGATTCGTAGTCAACATTCACGAACTTCGACAGCTTTTCGTGCGGCATTGCCTTCAGATAAGAGAAGAAACGATAGAAGACAGTATCTTTGGAGAAGGAGTAGAACAATTCGCGCATTTGGGGTTCGTCGGTCGGCTTTATGGGCCGGATGTAGAGTGTCGTACCATCACTTAGAGTACAGCGCGTTTCAAATTCTTCCGGATAGCGAGCGTGAACCAGCGGCAGTTCGGGTTGGTCGGCATAGATATAGTGTTTCTCCTTGGCCAGTTTGAACAGTTCGGAGCGGAATTTGGGGTGAGCGATGGAGATAAGCGCGAGGGCTCTTTCTCTGATGGTTTTTCCGTGCAGGTAGGCAACACCCCATTCTGTTACCACATAATGGACGTCGCCCCGGGAGGTAACGACGCCTGCGCCTTCGGTAAGAGTTGGTACAATACGGGAAAAACGGTCGTTGTCGCGCGTGGAGCGCAGTACGATAATGGCTTTGCCGTCGCGAGAGCGGGCTGCTCCACGTACAAAGTCAACCTGCCCGCCAATGCCGGAATAGAAGCGGTAGCCGACTGAATCAGCACATACCTGTCCGGTGAGGTCCACTTCCAGGGCTGAGTTTATTGATACCATCTTGTCGTTCTGGGCGATGACGAAAGGGTCGTTGGTGTAGTCTACCGGGTGAAATTCGAACATGGGGTTGTTGTCTATGTAACGGAACAGGCGCTGAGAACCCATGGCAAAAGAGGCTATGACTTTTCCCGGGTGTAATGTTTTCTTGCGGCAGTTGATGACTCCGGCCTCAATCAGGTCTATGGTGGAGTCGGAAAAAACCTCTGTGTGCACGCCCAAGTCCTTTTTGTCTTTCAGGTACGAGAGTAGGGCATTGGGAATGCCGCCATAGCCTACTTGAATACAGGAACCGTCTTCAATCAGGTCGGCGGCATTCTTGGCAATACGGCGGACAACTTCGCTTTCTCCGGGGGTTACAAATTCGTATAGCGGGGCGTCGTTTTCCACCAGGGCATGAATGCGCGAGATGTGGATGAAGGAATCGCCCAGAGTGCGGGGCATCTGCGGATTGACTTCTGCTATCACATAGCGCGCGCTTTCCGCGGCCGGTTTGGTGATGTCCACAGAAACGCCAAAGGAGCAGAAGCCGTGTTCGTCTGGCGGAGTAACATGAATCAGGGCCACGTCCAACGGGAGTCGTCCACTACGAAACAGTGCTGGAATTTCAGAAAGGAACATAGGGGTATAGTCGGCCCTGCCTTCCCACACTGCGGGACGGATGTTCGCAGATATGAAGAAAGCGTTGGCTCGGTAGCGAGTAGCCAGTGTTTCCTGTGCATAGGGTGCTACTCCGAGAGTGAGCAGGTGGACTATCTCCACGTCTTCTATGGGTCTATTTGCTAAAGCCTGCACCAGCTTCTGGGGGGTGCCACAGGCCGAACCGATGAACACGCGGTCTCCCGGATTCAGTACTTCCAACGCTTGTTCTGCAGTTTTCAGCTTACTTTTGTATTTCTCTTTCCAGTTAGTATTCACAGAATCCTCCGTCTAATTATATCGCCGGGTCTATGGCTTTTGTTCCGCCACAGGCTCAAAACTATAGCGCTCGCCGTCTCTGTGGATGTAGCCGGCAGCTACATCAGGGTCATGTCCGAGAAAGCAGAGCCAGTGTTCGTCCACGGCTTGATTTACCAACCTTTCCTTTTGCTCCATCGTCACAAGCGGATATAGGTCGAAGCCCATAACATAGGGGGTAGCAATGTGACTACGGGTAGGAATGATGTCCGACCAGTACACGGCCGTTTTGTCTTGAGATTTGATACGGACAATCTGCAGACCGCGCGTATGTCCGCCGACTTGCAGTAACTCTACGCCGGGCAGAAGGAAGGTGGAGCCATCCAGCAAATCCAGCTGCTCAGATTCCGCAAGGGGGACGAAGTTTATGGGCAGATAAGAAGAACGGGAGCGGCGGTTGGGAGCATTGGCATCTTCCCATTCGGCTCGTTGTACCAGATAGCGAGCACGGGGGAAGGTGGGTACGGGCTGGCCGTCTCGCAGTCGGGTAGCGCCGCCCGCGTGGTCGAAGTGCAGATGGGTGAGAACGACGTGGGTGATGTCTTCGGGCCGAAATCCGGCACGTGCTAGCGATGATTCCAGCGTGTCTGTATGCTCGATGCGGTATATGTCCGCCCATTTGGGATCGAGTTTGTCTCCGATGCCTGTATCCACCAGAATTCGAGCTTCTGAAGTGACGATGAGCAGAGGTCGCAGCGCCATCTTAATGCGATTGCGTTCGTCCGGCGGGTTAGTCTTTGCCCAAAGGGGCCGGGGCACTACGCCAAACATGGCTCCTCCGTCGAGTCCAAAGTACCCGTCGGATAAGGAAAAGAGTGTGAATTCGCCGAGTTTCAAGAAACGCAATTCTAGAACCTGTCGGCTAGAAGTCAAGAACCAGAATAGCAAGATGCGGGTTTCATAAAAGACGATTTGAGGGCCGGACAGAGAAGAGCAGGGAAAAGGCGTTGTAGGTTAGCGCGGGATGCGTGGTTCTGCACTTCTTGGGGAAGAGCGGTTTAAACCACAGGCTAATCCGGAAGGTTGAATAAGGAGAGGGCTGGCCATTTTCTGGCTACGAGAGAGTCTGCGTTTTTGAATGTTAGAGTAGCATCGTCAATTGGGGTGGGTGGGGGCTAATAGTGTCTGGTTGTACTCTTATGTGTACCTGGGGCAGATTGACAATGGAGACGATGCTGGGAGTGGCTGGGGGAACGGTTCCCTGGGCAGGGGTCCTGTTTGTGCTATTATTGCGTAATTGTATGATACACAAACAGTTATGGCTATATCCCAAGTCAATTGGCTTTTACCAATCTGGTGTAACGGGAAGGGGCGGAGCAAAAATAGGGGAGGGAGAGGTGTTCGGCGGGTTTTGACTCGGCACAGGGAGGCTATATAATCGGCAGGTGAGTTCGCCTCAGCATTTTGTCTCGGAACCGGTTCTGCTGCAGAGTCTGATTGAGCGTATTAATCGCACAGTAGACTGGCTGTGTCGGGAACGGGGGGGTCGTACTGTTAATCTTATGGAAGTGTGCGGTACACACACGATGGCTATTTCTGCGTTTGGAATCAGACGGGCAGTTGATCAGAGGTTACGCTTATTGTCTGGGCCGGGCTGCCCGGTATGTGTTACAGCACAGGAAGATATTGATGCTGCTATCGCTCTAGCCCAGACTCCAGGCGTGACTCTGGTGACTTTCGGAGACATGATGCGGGTGCCGGGTGCAGATGGCACTTTGGAGCAGGCACGGGCGCGAGGAGCGGATGTGCGCGTGGTGTATTCTCCACTGGACGCAGTAGATGCGGCAGAGGCAGACCCGAGCCAAGAGTTTGTTTTCGTGGGCGTAGGGTTTGAGACTACCGCGCCAACTGTGGCTGCTGCGGTACTGATGGCTAGAAGGCGGAAGCTCAACAACTTCAGCGTATTGCCTATGTTCAAGTTGATCCCACCGGCCTTGCGGGCGATTGTGAGTTCCGCAAGGGTGCAGGTGGACGGTTTTCTTTTGCCTGGACATGTTTCTACTGTGATAGGTGCTGAGCCTTACTTTTTTCTGGCGGAGGAGTACCGCAAGCCTTGTTGTATTGCCGGGTTTGAGGCTGTGGATATAGTGCAGGGCATTCTGTTATTGCTTGAACAGTTGGCGGAGAAACGCCCGCAGGTGGCCATTCAGTATCGTCGTAGCGTCAGGGAAAGAGGGAATCCACACGCTCGAAAGTTGCTGGAAAAGGTGTTTGAACCCAGAAATGCGGCGTGGCGAGGAATGGGAACGATTCCAGGTTCTGGGCTGGGTCTGCGTGCAGAATTTTCCGGCTTTGATAGCCTAAAAAGACTAAGGAAGAGAGTGGTGAAGAGAAATAACAGAAAGCGGAGGGATAATTCGCATGCGTGTCGTTGCGGCGACGTAATGCTGGGTGCTATAGTGCCGCCGGAGTGCAGTCTGTTCGCTACGCTTTGCACACCGGAACATCCGGTGGGACCGTGTATGGTGTCTTCAGAAGGTGCTTGCGCAGCATACTATAAGTATGAGCAGTAGGTGCAGCAGGGTGGGTACGTCGGTGCAGGCCGGGGGCAGTCGGGGAAGACAGCCGCCGTACGAAGTGGGAGAGCCGGCAGATAAGTATATTGTCGTCGGCCACGGCGCCGGCGGGCGTAAGATGCGCCGCTTGATAAGCCAGGTGTTTCTGAAGCATCTGAACGGTAAGGTTCTAGCTCGGCTGGAAGATGCGGCGGTGTTTTCTTTAGCCAACGCAGAAAAGGCGGGCTTCACTCTGGCAATGTCTACTGACTCCTACGTGGTGCAGCCTTTGTTTTTTCCAGGGGGCGACATTGGTAAGCTGGCAGTGTGTGGCACGGTGAATGACCTAGCAGTAATGGGTGCGGTGCCCAAATATCTGTCCTTGAGTTTTATTCTACGCGAGGGACTGCAACTTGAAATTCTGGAAAAAGTGTGCGCATCTATCGCCCAGACTGCCAGACTCGCCGGGGTGGATGTGGTTACAGGCGATACGAAGGTGATAGAGAGAGGGACAGACGAAGGATTATACATAAATACTACTGGTATAGGGTTGGTTTCCAGAGGTCTGAGGCTCGGTTATGACAGGGTCAAGCCGGCGGATGTGATTATTGTCAACGGGCCCATAGGCGAGCACGAGGCGGCGGTTGCTCTGGCACGCGGTGTCTATCGCTTTAGGAGCAGGGTGGCCACTGACTGTGCTCCTTTGCATCGGCTTATCACGCGACTCCTGCGGGTGGGTGGAATCAAGTTGATGCGTGATCCTACCCGGGGAGGTTTAGCTACCACTCTGGTTGAGTTTGCAGATGCTACGGGACTGGGTTTTGTAATTAACGAAGCGGACGTACCCGTTAGCCCTCAAGTGCGGGCGGTGGCAGATTTGCTGGGTCTCGACACACTGTATATGGCGAATGAAGGAAAGGTAGTCATAGTTGCAGCGCCGGAAAAAGCAGCGAGTCTAATAAAACTGATGCGTCAGGATGAGAATGGCCGCCAGGCCGCAATAATTGGCAGCGTAGAGAAGGAACAGTCAGGGGTATGGTTACGGACCAGAACTGGTTCCTTGCGCCGACTGATAATGCTGGAGGCAGAGCAACTTCCACGAATATGTTGAAGGAAGGTATTCCACAAGCAGATGATCAGTTCGGTTTGCAGCCGTCAGGCGACTTTGACTTTCAGTTGGCCCCTCCGCTTGACGAGATTCGTAACTACATGGAGGTGAGCTGGGTAAGAGGAAATACCATACGGGGAAGAATTCGGGAGCCCCTACAGGAGAACCTCTCCAGGTTGAAGACGTTTTTCTCCCGCCGGGGGCTGATAGCCTACTTTGCCAGCCATGGAGAAGAGCAGGAAATCGTTTATGGCCTTCCCGTGTCTGTTCCTCCGGCGAAAACATGGGTGAATCTCGTCCTCTTTCTAGCGACTATCCTCTCCACGCTTCTGGTGGGTTCCATTCAGATGGGGCACAATCCTTTTCGTAATCCGCTTGAGCTGGTATTCGGTTTGCCTTTTTCTTTAAGTATAATTCTTATTCTGGGAAGTCACGAACTGGCACACTACCTCACTGCCCGCAGGCTGGGAGTAGACGCAACTCTCCCATACTTCTTCCCGGTGCCGCATCTGATGACCGGGACAATGGGGGCTTTCATCAGAATGCGTTCCCCGGTACCCAGTCGAGGAGCTTTGGTCAGGGTGGGTGTGGCGGGACCGCTGGTAGGATTCATTGCTGCTTTGCCTGTTGCTCTCATCGGCTTGGCACATTCGCAGGTGGTGAGCACGGCTCAGGCCACAAGGGGTATCCAGCTGGGAACTCCGCTTATTTTCTGGTTGCTGTCGCGGCTATGGTTTGGTCGTTTGGGTCCGAAAGAGGATGTGATGCTTCATCCCGTAGCGTTTGCTGGCTGGCTGGGTTTTTTTGTGACCGCATTGAACCTTTTGCCTGCAGGTCAACTGGACGGTGGGCATGTGGCGTATGCGGTGTTTGTCCGCTTCCGGAAGTTTATAAACTGGGTTGTAATCGGTTTTCTCCTAGTCATGGGTTTTTTCTGGCTGGGATGGCCTTTCTGGGCCATGATGATTGCTCTTTTTGGGCTGAGACATCCGCCGCCCCTGGATGATATTACACCGCTTAATCGAACCGAGAAGCTTCTGGCGTTGCTTGCGTTTGTTGTCTTCGTTCTGTGTTTTACGCCTTCGCCTTTCGGGCAGGCAAGGTTCTAGTTTGGTTTTGATGCTGAACAGATGCAAGCAAAGGTAGATTTCGCCAGAGCGAGAGAATTGATGGTGGAGCAGCAGATAAAAGCTAGGGGCGTTGCTGACCCTCGGGTGCTGGAAGCGATGCGAGTAACCGAACGGCATCTTTTCGTGCCTGAGGCTTTGTGGCATCAGGCATATGCCGACCATCCGTTGCCGGTTGGCTATGGTCAGACTATTTCACAGCCCTATATGGTGGCAGCAATGACAGAGGCGTTGGCAGTAGAGCCCGATCATCGGGTTCTGGAGATTGGCACAGGCTCAGGATACCAGACTGCCATACTTGCCCGCCTGGCGAAGGAGGTGTATACGGTGGAAATAGTGAGAGAACTTTCTCTTGCTGCCCGCCAGGTATTGCACAGGATGGGGTTTCGCAACATCAGATTCCGTATTGGCGATGGCAACGCGGGCTGGCCGGAGTTTGCGCCTTATGACCGTATTCTGGTTACGGCGGCGGCGGAGACAATGCCGCAGGCCTTGGTGGCCCAGCTGGCAGATAGAGGTAGAATAGTGGTGCCTATTGGCCAAGGTGTACAAACGCTCACCTTGGGAGTGAAATACGGAGACAGACTGGTGCAGAGAGGTCTGATGTCGTGTGTATTTGTACCGTTTGTCCAGCCTGCCGATCAGGACCAGAAGCGGTAATGTTGACTGCACGAGGTTTTGGTTTATGATTGACAGGCAGGAAAGAAAGGGGAGAACAAAACCCAGAGGGAAACAGAAAAGTTCTGGTTTCTGTTTGCCTTTCTTCTCTCCCATTCTTCTTGTACCCGGGGCGTAGCGCAGTTGGTTTAGCGCGCTTGGTTCGGGACCAAGAGGTCGCTGGTTCAAATCCAGTCGCCCCGATTCTGTGTTCTTTCCGGCAAACAATATGGAGTTGTCCATGGCAGATAGAGAAGACAACCGGGTATATCCGCTCATAACCGAGAGGCGGCTCAAACGTAGAGTAGCGCAACTGGCGAAACAGATTTCCCGCGATTATCAGGACAAGGAGCTTTTGGTGGTAGGTATTCTCAAAGGTTCCTGGATCTTTTTGGCTGATCTGGTACGCAAGCTCTCTGTGCCGGTCTATATTGACTTTATGACTGTTTCCAGCTATGGGGCAAGCACCAAAACTTCTGGCGTGGTAAAGACGGTGATGGACCTGAAGTGCTCTATTGAGGGAAAGCACGTGCTTATCGTGGAGGACATATTGGACACCGGTCTTACTTTGCGTTACATACTCCGTATTCTCAAGTTGAGAAACCCGGCTAGCCTTAGACTTTGCGTGCTGTTGGATAAACCTTCACGCCGGCAGGTAGAGATCCAGGCAGACTATACCGGTTTTGTGATTCCGGATCGGTTTGTTGTAGGATATGGTGCGGATGCGGCCGAACGGTTTCGTAACCTGCCTTATGTTGGATACATCACAGAGCAGAACACAGATGGTAAAAAGGTACGCAGAAGTAGGAGTGCTCATGGTTGAGAAAACGGACGTCGAAGGGAAAAGATTGCAGGCACTGATCGCGGTTGCGCGAGGAGATGAACCTGCCGACCTTATTTTGCGCGGGGGGCAAGTGGTAGATGTGTTCACCGGCGAAATACGGCGTGCGGACGTGGCAGTCAAAAATGGCTTGATCGCAGGGGTAGGGCTGGGGTACGACAAGGGGAAGGTTCTGGATGTGGCGGGGAGTTATGTGGCGCCCGGATTCATCGACGGTCACATTCACATTGAGAGTTCTCTATTACCTCCGGCTGAGTTCTGCCGGTTGTGTCTGTGTCATGGAACAACGGCGGTTGTCGCAGACCCGCATGAGATTGCCAACGTGCTAGGTGTCAGAGGCGTGGAATATCTATTGCGGGCAACTGAGGGGATGCCGATGGATGTCTTCATTACCGTGCCCTCCTGTGTGCCGGCGACGGCAATGGAAACATCTGGGGCTACCTTCACTTGGCAGGATATCTCGCGTCTTCTGGCGCGGGAGCGGGTTGTGGGTTTGGCGGAAATGATGAATTATCCTGGCGTAATATTTGGCGATCGGCAGGTGATAGCTAAATTGATGGCGGCAAGAAGGTCTGGAAAGGTGGTTGACGGCCACGCGCCCGCCCTGGTCGAGCGCTGGCTGCAGGCCTATGCTGCTGCGGGTGTTGGTTCAGATCATGAGTGTGTAGGTCGGGAAGAAGCGCGGGAGAAATTACGAGCCGGTATGCGTCTTTTTGTTCGTGAAGGTTCGGCGGCCAGGAACTTGGCTGGTTTGGCCGGGGTGGTGAATGAGTTCAATCTAAGGCGTTGTTGTTTGGTGACGGACGACAAGCACCCCGAAGAGCTGCTGCACGAGGGTCATTTGGATGCGACTTTGCGCAAAGCGGTTACTCAGGGCATCAGTCCGGTGGCAGCGGTGCAGATGGTTACTCTGAATCCGGCAGAATATTTCGGGCTAGGACGTCGAGGGGCGGTGGCGGCGGGCTGGCAAGCTGACTTGGTGGTGTTGGAGGATTTAAGTCGTTTCAAGGTGCACTGGGTGTTGAAAGCTGGCAAGCCAGTTGTTCGCAATGGGCAACTGCTGGTTAACCTGCCGGTTTGTAGGGATAAAACCGTGCTTGATACGGTACGCACGGGTGCCTTGCGCATAAAGGACTTTGCCATCAAGGCTGAGGGTGAAACCTGCCGGGTTATACGCGTAGTGCCCGATCAGATAGTTACCGAGCAACGTCTGGTACAGCCCAAGATTGTGGGTGGCTATGTTGAGCCGGACCCAGAGAGAGATATTCTGAAGCTAGCAGTTATTGAGCGTCACAAGAAGACTGGACGCATCGGTTTGGGACTGGTCAGCGGATTTGGGTTAAAGCACGGGGCCTTGGGTACAACGGTAGCCCACGATTCGCACAATATGATTATCGTGGGAACCAATGACCAGGATATGCTGGTGTGTGCCAGAGAGCTGAAGAAAATAGGGGGCGGGTACGTTGCAGCAGCAAAAGGCAAGGTGAGTGCCAAGCTGGCTTTGCCGATTGCCGGTCTGATGGCAAACGAGAGGGCTGAGCAGGTAGCAGCTCAACTGGCAGTTCTTCTGGAAAAGGCGCGTGTGTGGGGTTGTCGACTGGAGAACCCGTTCATTACTCTGTCATTTCTGGCATTGCCGGTGATTCCGGAATTGAAGCTTACTGATCATGGTCTAGTAGATGTCACTCAGTTCAAAGTTGTCAATCTCTTCGCATAGGAATTTTGCTACCCGGTTCTGGATTGGCGTTATTGGCGCTGGCGAGTGCGATGCAAGACTGGCGGAAATTGCCGAACAGGTGGGAAGAAAGATTGCTGAGGCTGGCGCGGTGCTGGTATGCGGGGGAATGGGAGGAGTGATGGAAGCTGCCTGTCGCGGCGCGAAATCGGTGGGCGGTCTGACTGTAGGGATTCTTCCGGGGACGGACCGGCATCAGGCGAATGCCTATGTGGATGTGACTGTCGCTACGGGACTGGGGGAGGCAAGAAACCTGGCTATAATAGCCACCGCAGATGTTTTGATTGCTGTGGGTGGGTCTTACGGCACACTTTCAGAAATTGGTTTTGCGCTCAAGCGCGGTAGAAAAGTCATCGGGCTGGGTACTTGGGAAATACCGGGCATTATCAGAGCAGCGGACCCGGCAGAAGCATTGCGCCTAGTACTTAGCCAGATGGGTGAAAGGCAGTAATCTTTTAGGAGGAGTAATGTCCAAACAGTACCTGAATTTCATAGGCGGCAAGTATGTGCCGGCCCGGTCAGGCAAAACCTACGAGAATCGCAATCCGGCGAATACAGATGACCTGATAGGAATTTTTCCGGCCTCTGATCAGTCGGATGTAGCTGATGCTGTGGCTGCGGCCCGTGCCGCTTACCCTGCTTGGAGGCAGATGCCGGCTCCCCGACGTGGCGAAATAATGCGCCGGGCCACAGAAAAATTGATTGCGCGCAAGGAAGAGTTTGCACGCATCATGACCAGAGAGATGGGGAAAGTTCTGAAGGAGACGCGCGGAGATGTGCAGGAGGCGATTGACACCGGTCTTTACGCAGCTGGCGAGGGGCGGAGGCTGTGGGGTAAGGTAGTGCCCTCGGAGTTACCCAACAAGATGGCCTATGTCACACGGCAACCGATGGGAGTGTGGGGTATGATTTGTCCTTGGAACTTCCCTATGGCCATTCCTTCGTGGAAATTGTTCCCGGCCCTGGTTTGTGGTAATACCGCCGTCATTAAGCCGGCCACGCTTACCCCAGCTTCAGTTCACAATTTTGTGGAGTGTTTGGCAGAGGCTGGAGTACCAGATGGAGTTGTGAATGTCGTCTATGGAAGCGGGGCGGCGGTTGGTGAGGCTTTGCTTGAGCACCCGGATGTATGCGGCATATCGTTTACTGGTTCTTCAGAGGTGGGTAGACGTATTGCTGAGGTTTGCGGCCGTAAGCTCAAACGCTGCTCTCTTGAGCTGGGCGGTAAGAATGCGCAGATAGTTCTAGACGACGCAGACCTGGATTTGGCGCTGGAAGGAGTACTCTGGGGCGCGTTTGGTACTACCGGCCAGCGCTGTACGGCTACTTCCCGCCTTATTGTGCAGGCTGGAGTTTACGAGCGAATGTTGGATATGGTTGTGGAGCGTGCTTCCTGGCTGAAGGTCGGGAATGGTTTGGATGAGACGGTGGAGATGGGGCCTTGCGTTTCAGAGGCGCAGCGGCGTACGGTACATTCCTATGTAGAAATAGGAAAAGAAGAGGGGGCCAGGTTGGTGTGTGGTGGAGAACCCCTGACCGGCGGAGTCTACGACAAAGGATTCTTCTATCGGCCGACCGTCTTTGCAGACGTTACTCCCCAGATGCGTATCGCTCGCGAAGAGATATTCGGGCCAGTGCTGGCGGTAATTAAGGTCAGAGATTTTGAAGAAGCGGTGCGGGTGCTGAACGACACACCCTATGGTTTATCGTCTTCTATCTATACCCGGAATGTGAACCTGGCTATGAAGGCTATCGAGCAGATTGAAGCCGGTATTACCTATGTCAATGCTCCGACTATCGGAGCTGAGTGCCATTTGCCTTTTGGGGGCGTAAAAGATACCGGTAATGGTCATAGAGAAGGTGGCTGGACCGCCTACGATATATTCTCGGAGCCCAAGACGGTCTACATTGACTATTCCGGGGCGCTGCAGAAGGCCCAGATAGACAATGCCGAATATTAAACCAAATTTACTTGATGAGGCCTAGCCAATCTCCTAACAAGAACTGCAGTCTGCCGATAAAAAGGGAAATGCGGGCCATCACCGTGTAGCCGAAGGAAGCACCGAATCCTACCATCACGAAGATGATGCCGATGTAGCTGGCTGGTTTCAGTAGTCCCTTGCGTTCTGTGGAAAAGAAGAAGTAGGCGATAGTACAGACTACGCCCAGAAGAATAAGGACAGCCCAGAGGCCGTCCTGCCAATTGGCAAAACTCGCGCGAGTGACGATAGTGGCTTTGGCCTGTTCAATGATACCGGCCTCAATTGAGCGCAGAAGAGACATTCCTGAACCATATCCTAGGAAAAGGGCTATGGGTATACGTACCAGCCAGGATATTCTAGGAATGAACCTAGTAAAATACAGCGCACCTATTATGGCCACGAGGATGAGCCATAGTTTCTGACCTTGGCTTATCGGCGTTATTAGACTTGGCACCAGCACTCGGTGCCAAGTGAAGGTAATGGCGTATCCGTTGGAAAGGCCTACGAATAGATGCTCGGCTGCCCGATAAAAAGGGTTCTCCCGATAAAGAAAGGAGAAAGCAGCCAAAGTGAGTAAGGCGGCAATCCATATCCAGAAGCCGTCCGGACTTAAGGGATTGGCGACGTTCATCGTTTCCTCCTGCGGGTGATAAAGTAGGCAACATTACCGATAATGATGAAACCTATGATGGTCAGATGAGCTGCGGTCTGGCTGGACATTGCTTCAGTGCCCCGGTTACGGGTGCGCCAGTGCATGCCAAGACTGGCCATCTTTTCCTTCACCAGTTCTTCGTATTCTGCTGCTCCGCGCATGCCCGCGAGCATACCGGTGAACTGACCAGAGTTCAGGTAGGTGTAGTAGTCTGCAGCGGACACAGCCGTTGTACCGCAACCGACGCGTAGGCCGAACTGAGTTTGGGCATACGAAACCCAGAAGAGTGGCATACCAGAGCCAGCTATGGACACCAGAATCCCTACATCGTCGTAGTTTTTCACATGACGAGTCATAGGCAGAGATTCGGTAGGTACGCCATAGTAATCAACCGGATAAACATTAGTTATTCTCTCTCCCATGCCTATGACCATGGTGAGCAGGGGCGTGGTCCATCCCCAGAAAATAAAATCTTCGCCGCTGATGATGGAGTCGTCGTGAGAAGTGGCAAGGGAGTCAAACTCACGTTTGGCTTCGCGGATGGCGTCTTCACCGAGTCCTAGTCCATACACATTGGTAGCCACAATACCTACCATTTTGCGAGTAGCAAAAGCATGACGGAGCAGGGCAATAGTCATAGGGTGGAGTTCTGCCTGCGTATCGGGCGAGTAGTCAATGGAGATGACAAGCGCCTTGTTCTCAGGCATGGTGTCGATATAGTTGAAGAGTCTCTGTGTGGGAGGAGAGGCGGCCGGTTTGATCGGAAAAGGTTTGACAAGTGGAATCATTACGACGAGCCATATAATTAGATATATCCAGCGGCGGTCTATGCGCTGAAGTTTGTCCCAGAAGTTCATTCTTCACCTCCTCCCAGCCAGCCTCGTTCAATACCCAAAATAATTTTTAGGGAAGTGGCCAATATACCCAGACTGACGCCGAAGCCGATGCCGCGTTTGGCCGCGGTATTGGGTACAGCCAAAATCCACTCGGCGAAAGCTGGCACTGGTTTAGCTAGTACACGGGTGAGAGGAACAGCACCTAGCATCAATATGAAGGCGGCGATTAGCAGGAGCGTGGCTTCGAAGTTTCGGGCGCGGAAGGCTCGATATGCGGCAGAAGCCATGAAAAAGGCCAGAAGGGCAAACATGGTAGCCCCAAGCGGAACGATGACACTAGTGTAAAGGGTTTGTATATGGAACGAAAACTTACCTACCTGCGTGGGAAGGATTCCCGGTCTGGCCGGGTCGATGCCGCCAAAGAGACCAACTAGGGCACCAACTATGAGGGAAATAATAGTGATCCAGCTGTAAGGCCAATGAGGGGCTTTGCGCTTTATCTTCAGCAGGTGGTGACGGAGAATGGAGCCGATGCCCAGCACCAGGCTGAATGCCCCGATAATACGCAGAATGTCGTTGCGCATAACAGCATCTGTGTTTTGAACTATGGGGTGGGGAATTATGTAGGTGAGTACGCCGAAGATACCGGTAATGAGTACAATGAGGAGAGGGAGTTTTCTTTTCATCTGTCCTCCTTAGAGTATATTGGTTATGCGTACGTTGAAAGCCAGTGCCAGGAGAGTGCCGCCTAGGATTAGCGCCAGGATGATAAGCTTATTGTAATCCTGAGCTCTCACGGCACCCAGACGAAGAGGTTCGCGGGAGATATAGGCGGAAGCAGCGTAGAGCTCTTCGCCAATGAGAGTATAGTCGCAGGCGGTTATGAAGAAGGGTAGTTGGGAAATAGCGTCTGTGCCGGCAATCTGTACTGCTCCGGATATGGCGCCGGTCTCAGCCAGTATCAGTGATTCGGCCCAGAACATGCCTATGAGGAAGTTGGTCGCCGGTTTTTCTCTAATCATGATGCCATCTACGGCTGCGGCGAAGGCAAACTGCTGGTCGGTCAGATAGAATACCATGTCCTGATTAAATGCATCGGGGCGGCCGGCCGCAGAGTAGGATTCCTTTACTACTTCTCGGGCAACGGTGTACACAATTGGGTCCCGTGTGGGTACAATCAAGGGCGTGCCGAATTTTGCTGTTTTCTTTGCTACCTCGCCTAGAATGCTCAAAGAGGCTATAGTGGCTACATCGTCCACGGAAGAAAGTCCGGGAACGTAGAGCGTAGCCCGTCCCATTTCTGTGGCCCTTCCTAAAGCCTCTTCCACTGCGTCGAGGCCGGCGATACGGCGAATGAACATCTGGGTACCCCGTTTGGCGCGTTCGAAGAAAACGAGAAAGATGGAAAAAATGATGACTGCGCCGATCAAGGCCGGAATACGTTTGGTATTGAACCATTGAGCTGAGGCAAAAGCCAGGTTGGATGGCTCTGATTCTATCTGCAGACTGTCGTCTTGGACTATCAGTTTATAACGGAAGCGCCGACCATTCGGAGCCCGGTCATCCACGTAGCGGCTGGACAGCCGACCTACAAAACCCAGCGTATCCCATTGTTCTGCATCTGCAGCTTGTCTCAGAATGTGATAGCCAATAATCCCTGGGTCAGGTGAACGGGTCCAGGTCACCACTATCTTCCCTCCTTCGTCATTGGGAGCGTCACGGGCAACGAGATTCGTAGGAGGGGTCAGATTGGGCAGGAACAGAATTAGAAAGATGGTATTCATTACTTCTCTCCTAGAGATTCTTGTCTTGGCTTCCAGCCAAAAGGGCATTTTATCGGATTGACCGGTAGAGTCAACCCCATAGGGAGAAGTTTTCTACTAAGAACTTGGTGTATCAATTCTTCCTTAGTCTTTCTTGCAACATCGGTTCTGGGGGGTATGATGTATTGTGTCAACTTGTTCAGACCCTTGGGAGGTAATGTGAGCAAGATACTGTCATTATTGTTTCTACCGGCGCTGCTGCTTGCCGGTGTGGTTACGCATGTTCTGGAGTTTGACCGCTCGCGGCTCGTCTTTGATAAGTTTCAAGGTTACGACGTGGTAACGTTGGAGGATGGTTTTTTGGTGTCAGAACCAGGCAAGCCTTCTCTACCGGTCGTATCGGTAGTTCTGAGTGTACCTGCAGGAGCGATTGTAACTGAAATCGGAGTCACTGCATTAGCTACTGAAGAGCTTGCGGGCAGGTTCAGCATCCTGCCCGTTCAAGAGCCTTACCCCTTGTCGGCGCAGAATAAACTGGAGTTCACGGCGCAAGACCCGACCGTATATGGTACGGACAACCCGTTTCCTCCTACTCCTCTTATTGCAAGCAGTTCTGGGAATGCGGCGGGCTTTCGCCTAGTGGGGTTGAATGTATGTCCGTTTGAGTTTTTACCTGTTTCGGGCAGGCTCCGGTTGCACACGCGTCTGTTGGTTACTATTGCTTATGAACAGGATGCCCCCGGTCCGGTACTCACGCCCCATCAGGTTGAGCATGCACGCCAAGGGCTTGAATGCCTGGTCGCCAATCCTTATGACCTTACAACCTTTGCGCCTCGCACAGCCGAGATTGACTTGCCTGAGGTGCGCTATCTGATTATTACTTCCCAGCAGTTTGTTTCAGCTTTTACACCTTTGGCGGAATACAAGACCAGTCGGGGACTGCGAGCAGAAATTCGCGCTTCTGAGTGGATAGAGCAGAACTGGACTGGCAGGGACTTACAGGAGAAGATGCGTAATTTCATCCGCCACTATTTCCAGACGCGGGGACTTACTCATGTTCTTCTCGCCGGGGATAATGCCTTTGTTCCCTCTCGTCGCATACGAGTTACTGTTTCGGGTACTGTAGGCGATATTCCGACCGACCTCTACTACGCAGACCTGGATTATTCGTGGGATTCAAACAGAAACAACTTATTCGGTGAGATGTCCGACTCTGTTGATCTCTACGCGGATGTGCTCCTCGGCCGGGCGTCCGTCGGAAATACAACCGAAGTAGAGACATTTATCCGCAAGGTGAAAGAGTACGAAGGAAATCCGAAAACTGACTACCTGCAGCGTACGCTCTTGCCTTCGGGTTGGTTGTGGCGTTCCCAGAACTACCACGGAAGCATACTGAATGACACTATAGCCAATATCACTCCTGCTGGTTGGCCAGACATAAAGATGAAGAATCCACCGGGCCCTCAGCCCGTGGCTGATTCCTTTGACCACGGATTCGCTTTTTTCAATCCGTCCGGCCACGGCAATCCAAATGGTGTGTACGACGAGGACGGCACACCCATTTACACTTCCGGGCTGGCTCGGGCCCAGACCAATGATCGACGTTTCACTATAATGACTTCGCTTGCCTGCGACCCGGGTGATTTCGAGTTTGAGGACTGTCTTGCTGAAAACGCTCACAATGCGCCAGCCGGCGGCTGTATCGCGGTAATGATGAACTCGCGCTTTGGCTGGGGCCAGCCTCCTTCCTTTGGACCATCGGAGAAACTCTGTGCGCGTTTCTACGACTTTCTGCTCAAACGTAACACTTTTGAGCTTGCTGCCTGTCACTCTCGTTCGCGGGAGGTTTATGCTGCTTCGGCCAGGACTAATTCTCTCTGGCGGTGGTGTATGACAGAGTTCAATCTATTTGGTGACCCGTCTCTTGATATCTGGACAGATGTGCCGACCCAGCTGACAGTTTCCTGTCCGGATACTATACTGACTGGTGGGCAGACTTTGTCTGTGTCCGTAAGTACTCAATCCGGGCCGGTGGCAAATGCTCTGGTTTGTGCCTGGAAAGAGTCTGAAACTCAGGTGACTGGCCGCACTAACAACCAGGGACAGGTTAGTCTTTCCGTCCGACCTCTCACTCCGGGAACGCTGAAAGTGACGGTTTCGGCCCACAATCGTCTGCCAGCTACAGAAAGTCTGGTTGTAAAACAGGGAGTTCCCGAACCGTATATTATTCTGGCGCGCTTTGAGATTTCTGATTCGGGCCAGCTACGTCCCAATGGTATCCTGGAACCGGGAGAGACTGCCCGTCTCATTCTGGAGCTTAAGAATTTAGGGGCAGGGGCGGCTACGAATACGAGTGTTACTTTACGTACTTTGGCCTCTGGGTTGACGTTTCCGGATTCCACCGCCTTTTTGGGCGTGATTCCACCTTACTCCATAATGAGCACTGATGACCTGATTCTGCGCGCGGCCCCGAACATTGCTCCTGGTTCATCGCCGGAGGTTATTTGTGTTGTTCGTTCAGCAGAACAGAACTGGGACCTCGTTTTTAACATTTCCATCGGTTATCCCGGTAGGGTGTTAGCCGACATTGATACCGGCCTCTGCGCTTTGACCGTGACTGCGCGCGGTTCCATCGGATTTGACAATGAGGGCGCGCTAGGGGGACGCGGTTTCCGTTTTCCCAAGACGGATACCAGTTCCATAACGACCGCATCGTTCTGTCTGGCTAATTCACCAGCTTATGTGGTAGACAGATTCTACAAAACTGTTCCGGGACAGGTTGATGCAGATTGGCGAATGGCAGAAAGCATCTATTCGTTCTTGCCCTTCGGCAATGCAAGGCAGTTGCTTATCGGCTCCTTCTCTGATGCTGGGCATCCTGCAAGTCGTGGTATTCGGGTAGTGCAGCGTGCTTATGGAACAGATGCGGCGCCCTATAATAATTTTGTCATTGTCCAGTATGATTTGGTCAACCTTGCCAGTCAGGCACTCAACAACGTCTACGCCGGAATATTGGCTGACTTTGATGTGAAGGCAACTGACCGTTTCCACGATGTGTGTTACACCTCTGCTTCTCTGCGTACTGCCTACACGCGCAATGTGGTTATTCCCCACAAAGTGTGCGGTATTAAGTTACTTTCGCCTGCGGGCATCAGCTATCAGGGTTGCATTGATCACGCTTTATACGTTTACCCGGATTCCGGACTTAGCGAAAGCATGAAGTACCGGATACTAAATGGCAGTTTGGGGCTTGCTGCATCGGATCGTCCCTACAACTGGTCCGTTTACGTTTCCACCGGTCCTTTTGACTTGGCGTCGCAGGACACACAGCGGCTGGCCTTTGCCTTCATCGCGGCCTCTGATTCTGTTTCTTATATTGGGGCCTGCGAACGTGCTCAGGAATGGTACGAGAGCACCATCAGTATCTCTGAACCAGGTTCTTTACATCCCGGTTCACTACCACAGTTGTTTGCTGTCGGACCTAATCCTTGTGGTTCTTTGCTCAATCTTTATCTAGATGCATCGCTGTCCGGTCAAGTTCACGTTGATGCGTTTGACGTTTCCGGCCGCTGGGTAGCTAGAGTTTACAACGGCCCTGCTGGTCGTACGGTAGATTGGCGTGTTTCTAATCTTCCGGCCGGTGTTTACGTGCTGTGTGCGCAGGCAGCCAATATCAGGCTTTTCGAACGCGTGACCGTGGTTCGCTGAAGAAGTCTTACTGGTCAAATTATTATGCACTCTGGGCCAGTTTGACCCTTATAGTTCTCTCGGTATCATTTAGCTCTATGGCCGTTGGTTCACGGATAGGTATTAGGCGTGAAGATAAGAACGTGTGGGAGCGTCGAGTCCCGCTGATCCCCGAACAAGTGGGGCAGCTCATTGGCGAACATAAATTGAGTTTCGTAGTGCAACATTCGGATATTCGGGTATTTTCTGATATGGAGTACTTAGAGGTAGGGGCAGATGTGCGCGAAGATATATCAGACTGTCCGGTTGTGCTGGGCGTGAAGGAAATGCCTGCGGCTTTCTTCCAACCCAACCGTACTTATGTTTTCTTTGCCCATGTTATAAAAGGTCAGCCGCAGAATATGCCTATGTTGAAGCGATTGTTGGACCTCGGATGTTCCCTAATTGACTATGAGAAGATTACAGATGAAGAGGGACGTAGGTTGGTTTTCTTTGGTCGTTTTGCGGGTATTGCCGGGATGGTGGATGCGTTGGCTGGCCTAGGTCGCAGGTTGGGAGCGCTAGGGCTAAACACTCCTTTTCTCCGTGTAAGACTAGCTCATGAGTATGGTCGAGTTGATCTTGCCAAGGCGGCTATCGCTGAGGTAGGAAGAGAGATCATGCAGCAGGGACTACCCGATGAACTGGTTCCTCTGGTTGTGGGTGTTACTGGTTACGGGCATGTAGGGAGGGGCGCTTGGGAGGTATTGGACGCCTTGGGGGCAATTGAGATTGGGCCAGAGGATTTGCCCGTGTTGGCTGCCGACGGAAACAGATATGCAGTGTACCGGGTTATGTTCAGGGAAGAACACACTGTGGAACCACGGGAGTTAGGTCACAGGTTTGATCTCGGAGAGTACTTTTCTCACCCAGAAAGATATCGTTCGCGCTTTCAAGAACACCTACCCTTTTTGACGGTATTGACCAATTGCATCTATTGGGATGCACGCTATCCTCGTTTGGTGACAAAGGAATGGCTGCGCCGTTTCCGAGCAAACTCGCTCTCCCGACCGATAGTAATCGGAGACATTTCTTGCGACATAGAGGGTTCTATTGAAGCCACTGTCAAAACTACCAATTCGGGTTCGCCCTTTTTTGTCTACGATGCTGTCAGCGGTCGGGTTCAGGATGGTGTTGAGGGAGAGGGTATCTTGATTATGGCAGTAGATAATTTGCCCTGCGAACTGCCCTTTGACTCTTCACGTGAGTTTGGGGAGGCGCTCTTGCCTTTTGTGCCGGCGTTGGCGAATGCCGATTTCTCTCGACCTTTGGATAAACTGGAACTGCCAGCGCCGTTACGGCGGGCTCTTATTGTCCACCAGGGTAGATTGTGTCCAGAATACACCTATATCAGTCGGTATCTTAATGACTTAGAAAGGAGAAGTTGAGAGTGAAAAGGGTTCTCATACTTGGGGCCGGTTTAGTTTCGCGGCCTATGGTTCATTATCTGTTGGATTTGTCTGACATAGAGGTAACGGTGGCTAGCCGCACTGTAGGGAAGGCGGAGGAGTTGGTGGGGGCGAGTCCTCGCGGGCATGCAGTCGCTTTTATGGCTGGAGATGATGTCGTGTTGGACGAATTGGTTAAGTAGCATTACCGTGTGGTTAGTTTGCTTCCATACACATATCATGTAGCCGTGGCGAAACATTGCCTGAAATGGAAGCGGCCATTGGTTACAACTTCCTATGTTAGCGAGGCCATGCGAGCTCTTGATCGGGAGGCGAGGGAGGCGGGCGTTATACTGCTCAATGAGATAGGCTTGGATCCGGGCATAGACCACATGTCAGCGATGCAGATAATTGAGCGCGTGAAGAAGGGTGGGGGCAAGGTGACAAGTTTTAAGTCTTATTGTGGGGGATTGCCCGCACCGGAAGCGAATGATAATCCATTAGGATACAAGTT
>CBFGJV010000020.1:0-40446 GCA_965649205.1 Caldifarciminota bacterium
CGTACTCACTACTCACTGCAAGGAAGTGGCCGGAGAGGGAGTAGCCAGAAAGGGAGTAGCCGGAAAGCCGGAGAGGGAGTGGCCGGAGAGGGAGTAGCCGGAAAGGGAGTAGGTAGAAAGGGGATGACCGGAAAGCCGGAGGGCTGACCGACGAGCCAGCCGTTGAACTACTCTCTACCATCTGCTCCCTACTACCTGTCTCCCCAGCAATATGGCTACACTATACGTGACTGAACAGGGCGCAAAGCTCACCCGCGAATCGCGGCGGCTTCTGGTCGTGCGCGATGATGCGGTTCTGCTTGACATACCAACCATCAAGGTTGAACGGGTGCTCATCTTCGGCTACTGTCAGATTACCACGCAGGCACTCGAACTACTGCTGTCCGAAGGTATCCCGACTGCATTTCTTTCAATGGAAGGCCGACTCAAAGGTACGCTGGAACCCATCCGCTCCAAAAATATACCCCTGCGCGTAGCTCAGTACGAACTCTGCCGCAAGCCGGACTTCTGTCTGGCTGTTGCCCGGCGCATCGTTGCGGGCAAAGTCAGGAATCAGCTCCGGCTGATACAACGCTTTGCCCACAATCGGCCCGAATGCGACTTCACCACCGCCCAACGCGACCTGAACCAGTTACTTGCCCAAGTTGACCACAAGACTGCGGCGGGCGGGCTTCTGGGGCTAGAAGGCCGGGCGACAGCGGTCTACTTCGACGCCTTTCGTCGGATGTTTCGTCGGATGTCCTTTGAGCGTCGGGAGCGCCGGCCGCCGCCCGACCCGGTGAACTCGCTCCTGAGTCTCGGCTATACGATGCTGGCGAATGAGTTTCTCTCGGCTGTTTCGGCAGTCGGACTTGACCCCTATCTCGGCTTCTTTCATACCACAAGCTACGGTCGGCCATCGTTGGCGCTCGACCTGTGCGAGGAGCTCCGGCACCCGTTGGTGGACATGCTTACTCTCGACCTTGTAAACCGGGGAATACTGAAAGAACAGGACTTTACGCAGGACGAATGTGGCTTCATTCTTGTGCCGGAAGCCCGAAAACGTTACTTCAGCAAGTACGAACGACGGATGACAATACAATTCAAACATCCTCGCACAGCGCAGAACACCAACGTCCGGTCTATTATTCGCGAACAAGCCCTGAAAATATGTCACACCATTCAGGAAGGAGTGCCGTATGAACCGTTCTTCATCGGATAGCTGGTTTGTAGTCATAAGCTACGACGTCAAGAGCGACAGACGCCGCAACCGGGTGTGCAAAGCTCTAAAGGACTACGGAGAACGGGTCCAGTACAGCGTATTCGAATGCCTGATAGACGAGCCGACCGCCGTGCGCCTAGAAGCCCGTCTTGCCTCGCTAATCAAAGACGACGAAGACACAATTAGAATGTACCGTCTATGCGCGAAGTGCAGCGGTAGAGCGAAAGCGATAGGCACTGGCACGCTAACGGAAGAGGAAGATGTGTATGTCGTATGAATCTGGGTTGACTCAGAAGTGCCTCGTGACTTGGGTCTCGACCCATTTGACACAGCTAACACCTGAAGCCATAATGGGCTACACGGACGAGGGTCTGAAACCTGTCCCTGATGAAAAAGGGATTGCGACCAGCTTCTTCGCCTGCACCCAGCCGAAAGCCAGTCGATTACGTCTGAAACCTGTCCCTGATGAAAAAGGGATTGCGACGGCAAATAGCCGAACCCACCTCCGAATTGTTGTTTTTTGGTCTGAAACCTGTCCCTGATGAAAAAGGGATTGCGACTTCTCTATTCCAGACGAAAATTACAGGTTGGATATTTCTCGTAGTCTGAAACCTGTCCCTGATGAAAAAGGGATTGCGACGCATCTATAGCGGCCCGGAATCTGTCTCCCCCCCAATACTCTCCGTCTGAAACCTGTCCCTGATGAAAAAGGGATTGCGACGCGATAGCCGGGCCGAGCTCGGCGAACTCCCCTCCCTCCGTTCGTCTGAAACCTGTCCCTGATGAAAAAGGGATTGCGACGCCGCCCCAATCAGCACTTTCTCCGCGTCGGATGCTTGCGCTAGCGTCTGAAACCTGTCCCTGATGAAAAAGGGATTGCGACGAATTTCTCTTCCCCCCAGTACTCTCCGAGCTCGTACCCGGCGTCTGAAACCTGTCCCTGATGAAAAAGGGATTGCGACGAACCAGATGGGCATACCATTATCATCAGCAAGCAACTCTACGTCTGAAACCTGTCCCTGATGAAAAAGGGATTGCGACACGAATAGTGCGCCAGAGCTATTGCTATGAATTTTTCTGGGTCTGAAACCTGTCCCTGATGAAAAAGGGATTGCGACGATCCTTGACTCTCTCAAAGCCGCAGACGCTCGCAAACTCATCGGTCTGAAACCTGTCCCTGATGAAAAAGGGATTGCGACTGCCGATTATCGTCCAGAAAGCCGACGACTGGCATCAGCTGGATCAGTCTGAAACCTGTCCCTGATGAAAAAGGGATTGCGACGGTATTGATTATTTCATCGTGCGAAGCAACGATATCCACTCCGTCTGAAACCTGTCCCTGATGAAAAAGGGATTGCGACATTACTATAAATTTTTCTGGGGACAAAAATTGCCCCCAGAGGGTCTGAAACCTGTCCCTGATGAAAAAGGGATTGCTTGCTAGGGAGTAGCCAGAGAGGGAGTAGCCAGAGAGGGAGTGGACAGAAAGGAAGTGGACAGAAAGAGAGTGGACAGAAAGGGAGTAGACAAGAAAGGAGCAGGGAGTGGTAGTGACAGGCGTTGACGTTTGTTTAGAACCCGAGTATGCTGCAGCAGTGAGGTTCAAATATGAACGATAAGCCTCACCGCCGGCTGCTGGTGTGGCAGGCTGCAGTGGAGCTCGTGACCAAGGTTTACAAGCACACTCGCACTTTCCCACAGGCTGAGCGGTACGCACTTGTGGCACAGATGCGGCGCGCCGCCGCATCAATCCCGAGTAACATTGCCGAGGGTGCAGCCCGAAAAGGCCGAAAAGAGTATGTCCAGTTTCTTCATACCGCACGCGGTTCACTGAGCGAGCTTGACACCCAGCTGGAAATAGCCTTCCGTCTCGGCTACCTAAATGAGAGGTGCCGGGCAGAGCTTCAGTCCCAGTTGGACTGCGTTGGTCGAATGCTGAGTGGACTGATCAGTTCCCTCAATCACTAGACTACTCTCTACTCCCCACTCCCTACTCTCCACTCCCTACTCCCTAATCCGAGGTGCGGTTGAAGAAGTGGTTAGCGGAAAATCAGTATTCCGCCGTCTTCGAGGAAGGCGAGTTCCTCCAGCTCAAAGTGCTGGCCCAGTTCTGCCACACTGTAAAGGTAGGGACGATGGAGGTACACAAACCACACCAGATAGTCGCCCGGTTTGACTTCTGCCTGCCAGAGGGGCTTGTCTTTTGCCGGGCTCATACGGCAGGGACGACCGGTGACCGAGTACACCAGAGCGGGGTCGTTGCTGTAAACTATGCCGTTGAGGGGGTTGAGTTTGAGCCATTGTACCGTGTTGTAGTTCCGCACAATGTCGCCGTCGTAAACTCCAGCGCCGAATTGATGCCATCTTACGACGCTGAGTGCGGCTTTGCGTGCCGGATATACTAGCCACAAAAGAAGAAAAAAGCTTATGAGCGCCGTGCCCAGCCGGGGTTTGTGCATCCGGCGACCCAAACTTTCACCCAGAGGAGCAAAAATACCAAGTGCGGGCGCCAGGGTGAGAGGCACGACCGGAGCGAGCATCCGGTCAAAGGAGCTTACGCCGACCCGAATAGAGAGAAGGCAGAGAGCGAGAACATAAACACATGTAACGATGTAACCTGTAACCTGAAACAAGGGGAGCGGAGGCGAGTTCTGAGGTTGCTGCGGCTGTTGTGAGGCCAGGCACAGGTTTTCCCAGCGCTGGAGAAGAAGGAGCGCCAGCGCCAAGCCGAGAGCCAGAAGACCGACAAGAAGTACCCACCGGCTGGCAGGAAGGAATGAGCGGGGAAAAAACCAGACAAGTATGGTTTCCGCGGCAGTCTGCAGAGCGGCGAGGAAGCTGAGGTAAGGAGTGCTGTGCCGGCCCAGAGCGTTGACCCCCTGCAGATGTCGGTACGCAATCCAGAAGAGAAGAGGCAAAGCCGAGGCAGTGGCCAGAAGCCCAGCGTAGAGAAGACGTCGCCAGAATCGTTGCTGGCTGAGCATAAGGAGTGCAACCACAGCTCCGCCGACTATGAAGACGCCAGCGTACCGTTGCAGGACGCCGGCTGCGCCGCAAAGGCAGGCTAGGATAAGCCAGCGCGGGCGCACCGTACGCAGCCAGCGAACCAGGCTGGCAACCAGGCCGAGCACAAGCAGGGTGAAGACCGGTTCGCTCCAAGCGGTTGCCGAAGTTTTGAGCAGAGGCAGAGAGGTTAGTACGGCAAGCGAGCCGATGACTGCCAGGGGCCGGAATCGGGTTTCTGCGGCCAGAAGCAGGCCGAAGAGGAAGACGGTGGCGCCAAAGGCAAAGGCATTGAGGAATCTGGCGGTCTGGGCCGGGTCCAGACCCATGGTTCCGGGCAGAGCCAAAAAGAGCGGGAAGAGAGGCGCATAGCCGCTGTAGGGGGGCATCGTCGAATCCCCGCATGCCTTTGCCCGCGATCAGGTTACGGGCTGCGGCCAGATAGTGGGCTGAGTCGTGGGTGAGGCCGGGACCGTAAGGCCCGGTAGCCCAAAGAATAACGATAATCGCCAGGATGCCAGCCGCAAGAATTGCCCAGTACTCAGGCCTCACGGCTCAGGATAGAGAGTAGAGGAAAGCTGTCAAGGTCAGTTTGACCCGCAGGGCTGAATGAGTAAAATAACCCTTTAGCCGTCAGGCGGAAAGGAATCCGAATGCATACTCAGGAACATATCAATTTGGCCGAAAGATATAGCGCCCACAATTACAAGCCTTTGCCTGTAGTGCTGACCAGAGGCGAGGGCGTGTGGGTGGAGGATGTGGAGGGAAGACGTTATCTGGATATGCTTTCCTCCTATTCTGCCCTGAATCAGGGACACCGCCACCCTAAGATTATCGCCGCCCTGAAGGAGCAGGCGGACCGTCTGTGTCTTACCTCGCGGGCGTTTTACCATGATGTTTTTGGGCCGTTCTGCGAGCTGGTGACCCGGGTGTGCGGATACGACCAGATATTGCCGATGAATTCGGGCGCAGAAGCGGTGGAGACTGCCATCAAAGCCGTGCGCCGCTGGGGGTATTTGCAGAAGGGAGTGGAGAAGGATCGGGCCGAGATTATCGTGTGCGAGGGAAATTTTCATGGCCGCACCACCACGGTGGTGAGTTTTTCCACCGAGAATCTGTACCGCGACGGGTTCGGGCCCTTTACTCCCGGGTTCGTCATCGTCCCCTATAATGATACCCGAGCGCTGGAGAAGGCAATTACGGCAAATACGGTGGCGTTTCTGGTGGAGCCGATTCAGGGTGAAGCCGGGGTGCATGTGCCGGCGGCCGGTTATCTGGCTGAGGCGTATCGTGTCTGCCGCGAGCACAATGTGCTGTTTGTGGCCGACGAGATTCAGACCGGTCTGGGCAGAACCGGCAGGTTGTTCTGTTGCGAGTACGACGGAGTGAAGCCGGACATACTTATTGTGGGCAAGGCTCTGGGCGGCGGCGTGATTCCGGTTTCGGGCATTCTGGCGTCCAGAAAGATGATGAGCGTTTTTGTGCCCGGCAATCACGGTTCCACCTTCGGCGGAAATCCCCTGGCCTGCGCGGTAGCCAAGAGGGCGCTGGAGGTGATTCTGGAGGAAGGAATGGTGGAAAACGCCTTCCGGATGGGCGAGTATCTGCGGGCCAGGCTAAAGGAGATACGTTCTCCGCATGTGCGGGAAATCAGAGGCCGGGGATTGCTCGTGGGCGTGGAAATCAAGCCGGAGTCGGGCAAGGCGCGCAAGTTCTGCGAAAGGCTGATGGAACTGGGGGTGCTGGCCAAGGAGACGCACGAGACCGTAATCAGGCTGGCTCCGCCGCTAGTTATCACGCAGAAGGAGCTGGACTGGGCTCTGGAACGTATCGCTGCGGTATTGCAGTAGTACCAGAGTTGACACTGAAACGAACTGAAATAGACTTCAGGCTAGGAAAGAGCTGGCGGCAGACGCCCGTGAGGAGAGAGCGCGGGCAGACAGGAGTAGCACTTACCTTTATGCAGACGTCCACAAAGGAAGTAATTGCCGTTACGCCAGAACTTCTGCAAAAGATGGCGGAAGGAGTCTGGGTGGCGGATAAAAGCGGCGCCATTGTGTTTGCCAATCGGGCTCTGGCCCGGCTGCTGGGCCGCGAGCCGTCGCAGCTTACCGATCAGCACTGGCGAAAGCTTCTGGCTGGCGCCGAAGCGAAGCAGCTACCTTTGTCCGACCTGCGCGAGGTGCGCTTGGCGCACAGTAATGGCCAAGAGCTGGAGGGCGAGTTGCAGGTGATACCGGTGGAGCTTGCCGGCCGGCCCGCGCAGCTGTTCATCTTCCGGGACCTGTCGCGCCTCTGTCGCCAGTCGCCCACGCAGGCTGACTTTCTGGCCACTGTTTCTCACGAGTTGCGCACTCCGCTTGCCGCCATCCGCGAGGCTATGGCCCTGCTGGCAGAAACAGCCGGACCGGCCCTTTCCTCCCGACCGCGCCGTTATCTGGAAATCGCTCAGGAGGAAATAGACCGGCTGACCCGCATGATTACCAACCTGATTGAGTCTTCCCGGATGGAAACAGGCCGGGTAACCCTGAAGCCGGAACCGCTGGATTTGCGTCATACAATTGAGCGGGCCTTGAATAACTTGTCTTTGCTTATTGCCAGAAAGAATCTGCAGGTGGAAAAAGTATTCCCTTCTGTTCTGCCGCCGGTGCAGGCTGATCAGGACCGTCTTTTGCAGGTGCTGCTCAATCTGCTGGATAACGCCATCAAGTATTCGCCCCCCGGCAGCACCATCCGGGTGGCCGCCCGCCTGCTGCCTGCCGGCAGTCCGGGCACCGACCCGCTGCCGGGTACGCCCTATGTGCAGGTAGATATCTCTGATGCCGGCCCGGGCATACCCGCAGAATTCCAGGACCGGATATTCCGCAAGTTTGAAAGACTGGACCCGCATGGCCCGGGCATTGGACTTGGTCTGCACATTGTGCAGTCTTTAGTGCAGTTGCATCACGGAAGAGTATGGGTCAGTTCCCGTCTGGGAGAGGGAGCTACCTTCAGTTTCACTATTCCCGCAGGAGAAGAAAATGGCTGAAAAACTGCGCATTCTGATTGTTGAAGACGAACCCAGCATCCGCGAGCTTACGCAGGCCCGGCTGGAACAGGCCGGTTACGAGGTGCAGTCTGCGGCTGACGGATACCGGGGTCTTTCTCTGTATCGCACCTTCCAGCCTGACCTGGTGCTTCTGGACCTGATGTTGCCGAAGCTGGACGGCTATACCATCTGCCGGATGATGAAGGCCAGTGGTCATGAGCCGGTGCCTATCATTCTCTATTCTGCGCGTTCTGCGCCTGAAGATGCGCGTCTGGGCATCGAACTGGGCGCCGACGCCTTTGTGAGCAAGGCCGGCGACTTCGCCACCCTGCTGAGCAAGATAGAAGAACTGCTGAAGCCGAAACTGGACGCGCTGCGCGCCGCCACAGGCACTGCCGCCGGCCCGCAACCCGCTGCGCCGCAATCGGCACCCGCCGCTGCCGCACCGACGACTGCGGCTGTGTCCCCGCCTGCAGAACCAGCTCCGCAGGCAGAGCCGGCCGCTCCGCAAGAAACCAAGCCCGCAGCTGAGGCGACAACGACTCCCGCACCGCCTGCCGAGCCAGCTCCTGTCGCTTCTGAACCTACTGCGACCACAACCTCTCCTCTTCCGGAGACTAAGCCTCAGCCGGCCGCAACAGCCGCTGTGCCAGAGCCGCAACCGGCAGGCCCGGCCGCTGCTACAGTCTCGGCTGCACCAACCGCCGCTGCGGCGACTGTATCCCCTGCTCCAACTGCCAAGCCAGCAGAGCCGGAAGAGCCAAAACCAGCCGCAGCACCGCCCCAAGCAGAAAAGCCCCGACCCGTAACCCCGGCAGAGCTGAGCGCCCGGGTGAGACCGCCTGCGCCGGAAGCTACCGCCGAATCAGCCGCAGCCAAACCGGAGACAAAACCGGGCTTCTTCGCCCGTCTTTTCGGCTGGGGCAAGAAAGAAAAGAAGAAGGAAAACTAACCGGCGTTCTGTCTTGCGCCCGCAACAACTGCTCCGCTCTGAACCCGCAGGCCGCAAGCTGGATCAGCTCATAAGGGCCGCTCTGGCCGAAGACATCGGCTCCGGCGACATCACCTCAGAACTGACTGTGCCCGCCCGGCTTACCGGTCAGGCGGCAATAGTGAGTCACGCGTCCGGCGTGCTTGCCGGCATCAAAATCTGCGGCCGGGTGTTCTCTCTTCTGGACAGACGGCTGCAGTTTCGGGCTCTGCGTCAGGACGGAACTGCAGTTGCCCCAGACGACAAGGTGGCGCTTATCCAAGGCCCGGTGCGCTCCCTGCTTGCGGCTGAACGCACCGCTCTCAATTTTCTCTGCCGGCTTTCCGGCATCGCTACCCTGACCCGGCGGTATGTCCAGGCCGTAGCCGGCACCGGCGCGGCAATCTACGACACGCGCAAGACCACGCCGGTCTGGAGATTTCTGGAAAAGTATGCGGTAAGGTGCGGCGGCGGTCACAATCACCGCTTCGGCCTTTACGATATGGTGCTGGCCAAGGACAACCATATAGCCGCAGCAGGCTCGGTGACCGAAGCCCTGCGGCGGTGTCAGTATGCCAGATTGCCGGTGGAAATAGAGGTCAAGAACCTGCAGGAACTGCGCCAGGCCCTGGCCGCAGGCGCCCGGCTGATAATGCTGGATAATATGACGCTGGCGCAGATGCGCCGGGCTGTAGAACTGACTGCTGGCCGCGCCTGTCTAGAGGCTTCCGGCAGCATCACTCTTTCTCGCGTCGCCCGCATCGCCCGCCTCGGCGTAGACCGCATTTCGGTAGGTGCGCTCACCCACTCCGCGCCCGCCCTCAATTTTTCGCTGGAACTTCTGCAGACAGACCGGCCGGCCTAAGCCTGCCGCACAAACAGTTTGCCCGGCAGTTGCCTGACCAACCCCTGCATTTCCAGTTGCATCAACGTGCCCAGCAGTGTCGCCACCGGCACCTTCAACCCTGCGCAAATCTCGTCCACGTGCGCCGGGTCGCCGGAAAGAAAGTCCAGCACCCGGCGCTGCTCGGCGTCCAGTACCGCGCCGCATCCCTCTGCGCTTCGTCTCGCCACGCCCAGACATTCCAGAATATCGGTCACGTCAGCCAGCAGCCTGGCTCCCTGCTGCAACAGCCGGTTGCATCCTGTGCTGGTCTGGTCCGTAATGCGACCAGGCACCGCAAAAACCTCCCGACCTTGACTTTTTGCCCAGACCACCGTGTTCAACACTCCTGACCTCTCTCCAGCTTCCACCGCCACCACCACACCCGCAAGCCCGGACACAATGCGGTTGCGCCGGGGAAAGTTCATCGGCACCGGCCCCACGCCCAGATTGAATTCCGAAAGCACAGCTCCCCGGCTGGCTATTTCCTGCAGCAGTCTGAGATTTTCCGGCGGATAGCATATATCAATCCCGCTGCCCAGCACCGCCACCGTCCGACCTCCACCTTGAAGAGCTCCGCGATGCGCGCAGGTGTCTATGCCTCGGGCCAGCCCGCTGACCACCGTAACGCCATTTTCCGCCAGCTGCCGGGCAAGTTTTTCTGCCACCTGCCGGCCATAGGCGCTGGGTCGGCGCGTGCCCACCACCGCCACCGCGGGCCAGTCATCTGGGACAAGCTCGCCCTGGCCGAACAGCACCGGCGGACAATGGCGCAGCTCTGCCAGCCCTGCCGGAAAATCCGGTTCGTTTGAGGCCAGGGTCCATACTCCGGCCGCTTTCGCTTCCTCTATTCTGCGGTTCAACTCCGCACTGCGCCGGTAGGAACGCACGGCCCGGGCCAGCTCCTCATCTATTCCTTCCACTTCCCGCAGTTCGGACTCAGAAGCAGCGAAAACGCGCTCCGGCTCGGAAAAACGCGCCAGCAGATTCCGCAGCCGCGCCTCGCTCATCCGCGGAATGGCGTACAGGTCTACGTACGCCTCTCTTAGTCCACGCGGCATCAGCATCAGCCCGAAACAGCCTTTTTGTCCGCTGCCGGCACCATCTGCTCTATGGCTGCGCGCAGCTTCTCCACGCCCGTGCCCTGCAGCGCCGACACCACCAGAACCGGCGCCACAGGTCCGACTTCGCTTGCAGCTATCTCTTTCTCCACTTTGTCTGCCAGCAAGTGACTGTCCGCCACCAAATCTGCCTTGTTCAAAACCACCAGCCGCGGCCTGGTGAGCAACTCTTCTTTATACGCTCCCAATTCGGCGCACAACTCCCGGTATTCCTTGCCGGCTCTGCCTGCCGCCAGGTCTATGACGAAAACCAGAAGCCGGGTGCGCTCTATGTGCCGCAAAAACCACAAACCAAGTCCCCGGCCCTGATGCGCACCCTCTATGATGCCCGGCATATCCGCAATGGTGAACCGGTGGTAACGAGACGACATCACTCCCAGATTCGGCGTAAGAGTGGTAAAAGGGTAGTCGGCTATCTTGGGATGCGCATTGGTCAAAGCGGCCAGAAGTGTTGACTTGCCCGCATTGGGAAACCCCACAAACCCCACATCTGCCACCAGCCGCAGCACCAGCTCCAGCTCCTTCTCCTCTCCCGGCTCTCCCGGCTCGCTCCGACGCGGGGCCTGCTCGGTGGCAGTGGCAAACCGGGCATTTCCCCTGCCTCCCTTTCCGCCCGCCGCCACCAGCAGACGTTGGCCCGGTTCCAGCACCTCGCCTATCTTCACCTTCTCTATCCCCTCGCCGGTTGGTCTATTCACCACATACACATCTGTGCCCAGCGGCACCGGAATCTCCACATCCGCTCCGTCTCGGCCCCGGCGATTCTTGCCCATGCCGTGCTGGCCCCGGCCGGCCCGGTAGCTCCTTCTGTACTCCAGGTCAGCCAGAGTGGCCAGCTCCGGCTTTCCCACCAGATAAACCGAGCCGCCGTCTCCCCCGTCTCCGCCGTCTGGCCCGCCCTTCGGCACATACTTTTCCCGCCGGAACGAAACGCAGCCCCGTCCTCCGTCTCCGGCTTTCACCCGGATTGTCGCCTGATCTACAAACCGCATCTTTGCAACTGGGTCTGCCCGACGCCGGCTAGCGACGAAACTTCTCCCGCAACGCCCGCTCCACCGGCTCAGGCACAAAACAGGACAATTGCCCGTGCGCGGCGGCCAGTTCTCGCACCAAAGAAGAACTCAGATAAAAATACTTCTCCGACGGCACAAAGAACACCGTCTCCAGCTCGGCAGCCAGCTTGCGATTAGTCATCGCCATCTGAAACTCGTAGTCAAAATCCATCACCGCCCGCAAACCCCGCACCACGGCGCAAGCCTGCTCCTGACGCACAAAATCCACCAAAAGGCCCGTAAACCCCTTCACCTCCACCCGCGGCAGACCTGCCACCGAACTACGCACCAGCTCTATCCTCTCCGCCAGACTGAAAAGCGGCCGCTTGTCCTTTCGCTCTGCCACCGCCACAATCACCCGGTCAAAAAGTCGGCAGGCACGTTTCACCACATCCAGATGGCCCAAAGTCACCGGGTCAAAAGTCCCCGGATACACCGCCACCTTTGCTACCTTACACTCTTCTTGCTTCCCTTCCATTCTCACGCTTTCCTCCTCAGAACAGTGACCCAGCTCTCGCCATAATGGGCCTGCTTCTCCACTATCCATTCTCCGGCCGGGTCCGGCTGCTCCTTGCGGCTGTGCTCCATCACCACCAGCCCCTCGGCCCTCACCAGCCCCTGCCGGGCTATCTCCCGCAGCGTAGCCTGCACCAGACCCCGGTCATAAGGCGGGTCGCACAACACCAGGTCAAAACCGGTCTCCAGCCGCCGGATAACCCGCAACACATCTCCAGGCACCACTCTGGCACCCGCCACCTCCCGCACATTCTCGCGCAAGAACCTCAGCACCGCTCCCCTCTGCTCCACAAACACCGCCTCCCGGGCTCCGCGCGACAAAGCCTCCAGTCCCAGCGCTCCTCCGCCGGCATAAAGATCGCACACCCGCGCGTCCCGCACGCTCTCCCCCAGCATATTAAAAATAGCCTGCCGGGTAATATCCTTTGTGGGTCGCACCCCGCCAGCAGGATAACGCAGAACTCTGCCTCGGTATCTCCCGGCGGCAATCCGCATCACAGCACTATATTACACCTTCTCAACCTGTCAACCGGCACCGCCGCCCCCTTTTCCTATTGACGCGGCCTGTGACCGGCTTAGACTTGGGACAAATGGCCGGCACTCGCCGACGTCTGCTCGCAGGTATCCGGAACCGGATAATATTCTGGCTCCTCGTTCTGGGCGTCCTCCCCGCTCTGATCCTTTCTCTGCTCGGCCACCTGCAAATGTACCGCTCTGCCTTGCAGGACGCCCGGGCCAAACTGCTCGCCGAATCCGGCCGGGCCGCAGCCATAATCGACGCGCGCATCCGCGAACGCATCCGCGGACTGGGCCTGCTTGCCGAACGCTACGAACTCGCCGCACCTGCTCTCACCCGTTCTCCCACACTCGGACAGAAAGCCCCCAACGCCGAACTCCAGCGCTTCCTGCAGGAAAACCCGGACCTGTTCGACCTTGTGGCTCTCACCGACGCCCAAGGCACCATTCTCGGCTGGGCCGGAAAACCGGAACTGCTCCCAGAACCAGCCCCGACCTCCGCAACAGAAAAGCCCCGACCCGGCGTAGAACTCAAATATCTGAAAGAAGTCAACGTCCTGGAATTCAGCGCTCCGCTCCGCAATGCCTCTCCTCCCCTACTGGTACGCGCCCGCACCCGCATCGCCGCTCTGGCTTCAATCTTGGCAGACGTGGAAATAGGCCGCACTGGCTATCTGGCCCTCCTCTCTAGCCGCGGAGAAGTAATAGCCGGACCCGACTGGCTCACCACCTCCCCTTTGGCCTCGCCCCGCATTCAAACCATTCTCTACTCCAGCTATCCTACTCTTGCCGAAGCGCCCGGTCTAGCCGACCGCGCGCCCGCCCTTTTGGCGGTAACACCCCTGCCCTCCACAGCCGGCCCCAGCGCGGCCAGCCTCGGCGGCGCCTTCTGGCTGATTTTGGCCGAACAGAGCAAAGCGGAAATCCTGGCTGTTCCCCATAACTTCGGTCGCCTCGCCGTCTCGGTGCTCCTCTTCACCGCGGCCGTGGTGCTCATCGTCGCCTACTACCTATCCGAACGGATTATCCTGCCCCTGCGCCGGCTGCGTGACGGCGTCCGCGAAATCGCCGCCGGAAAACTGGACCTGGAACTCCGACTGCCCACCGGCGACGAAATCGAAGAACTGTCACTGGAATTCACCAATATGGCCCGACGCCTGGCCGCCTCTTATCACGGCCTGGAAGAAAAGGTGCAGACCGCCACTGCCGAACTCAATCAGCGCAAAGAATCTCTGGAAGCCATACTGGCGGCGATGAACGAAGGCGTGCTTGTCCTTGACGCGGAAGGCAACATTGTCCTCTGGAACAACGCCGCCGAAAAAATGACCGGATTCTCCGCTCCTGCCGCCCTCGGCCGCAAATGCGCAGAACTTCTCCGCCCGGCTTCTCCCTCTGCGCCCACGCTCTGCGAAATTGCCCGTAGAGCGCCGGGCCCGGCCACAGCGACAACCAGCTCCCGCACCACCCTGCTCGCTGCGGACGGCCGCGCGCTCCCGGTATCTGTAAGCGCCGCTCCCCTGCTCGATGAAAAAGGTAACCCCGCCGGTTCCGTTGTGGTACTGCGCGACCTCAGCCGGGAACAGGAACTGGACCGCTTCCGCGCCGATGTGGTCTCCATCGTCTCCCACGAACTCCGCACCGCCCTTGTCCCCCTGCTCGGCTTTGCCGAAATGCTCCAGGACCAGAACCTGCCGCAGGAAAAACGCGAACATTACCTCAACATACTCCTAGAACAGGGTCGCCGTCTCTCCGCCCTGGTGGAAAACTTCCTCACCATGTCTCAGCTGGAAGCCGGCAGATTTGAACTCCACTTGGAAGACACCGACCTCCGCCGCCTCACCGACGAAGTACTCGTTCTGGAAACTGCCCGCAGCCTCCTGCACAAACTGGAAAACGCCATTCCGGCAAACTTCCCGCCTGTGTGCGTGGACCCCGACCGGATCCGTCGCGTCATCCACAACCTCGTCTCCAATGCCATAAAATACTCCCCTGCCGGCAGCAAAGTCACGGTTGCCGCCCGCGAACTCAACGGCATGGTGGAAATCAGCGTCACCGATCAGGGTGTCGGCATCCGCCGCGAAGACCTGCCCCAGATAACCGGCAGCGGACTCGGACTCTCCATCTGCAAAAGCATAGTGGAACAACACGGCGGCACCATTGGTGTGCAATCCCGCTACGGCAAAGGCAGCACCTTCTACTTCCGCCTGCCCAAAACCGGCCCGGCCACCGCATCCGCTCCCTCCGGCCAGACACCTCCCCCAACTGCTCCCTGACCAGCCTGGCCGGCAACTCACAGACCGGCCTACTCAGCCACTCCCCAGGCTACCCGCTAAGCCCCTCACCCAGCCGCCCCTGGGACAATCCTCCCTTCCATTCTCCCCTCTGCCTGCCAACCGGCCCTCTGAACAGTTCTCCAGACCACCCGCCGGCCAGCCTACTCCCTGACCCCACCCCCGACCCGGCAAACTACTCACCAAACCGCCCGCCTCACCGCCCGGTATTCTGCTCCCAGAACAACCCGCCAGACCGCCTACCCAGCAGTCCCCCCGGCGACCCCCATACGAAAAAGCTTCACTTACAACACCGCTCCACCACACTTACCAACCGTACCACCCCTCTGCCGCACACACTTTTACGAAATTCCCTCCCCACGGCATATAAAACTTATAGAGGTGAAAAATGAAAAACATCCCCCTCCGCGCCGAAACCAGATAACTCCTCGCCCGCATCCGCACCGAAGAAAACCTCCTCAACCTTGACGACCTTGACTTACCCGACTCCAACTCAACCAATACCGTTTGGAACGAAAGAACTGCAATCGTGACAACAAGAGCCCGCGTGAAATACTGGCCGAGGTTGCGCCGCACGTGGACCAAACTATCCTCCTGCTGCCAGCACTCGACGAGTTGCTGGCGCTGCGGATATCATATGAGGCGTCCAAGTACGAAGCAAGGGGGCACGATGTACCCTGGCTGGCCCCGAAAGTCGGGGTTGCTGCTTGCCAGCAAGTTACCGCCTGGTAAGATAAGTCTTATGCCGACCGTCGACAATCTCCGACGCCAAAAATCGTCCCTCCTTATCTCCATAGGCCTCAACCTCGGTTTTGCCTTGGCCGAACTCATCTTCGGTCTTGTCGCCAACTCGCTTCTGTTGGTAGCCGATTCTCTGCATGACGCCGGCGACGCGGTAGCTCTTGGCCTTTCCTATTTCGGTCTACATCTGTCCCAGCTAGCGCCGAGCCGTCGTCGGACGTTCGGGTACAAGAAGGTGCGTATTCTCACTGCCTTCCTCAACGCCCTGTTTCTCATCGGCCTTACCGGAATTGTCATTCGTGCCGCCCTCATCCGCCTCCTTCATCCGGAGCCGGTAAAAAGCCCACTACTTATTGCTCTGGCAGTAGCAGGTCTGTTCGTAAACGGACTCGGTGTTCTCATCCTGCGCCGGGACAGTCAGGCCCTTGACATTCGCTCGGCGATGTGGCACCTGCTGGAAGATTTCTTCGGCTGGATTGCAGTACTGGTCGGCGGCATAGTGATGAGACTCACCGGTTGGCACATAATTGACCCCATTCTGTCCCTTGTGGTCAGTATCTTCGTACTACGGGGAGCCTGGACTGTGTTCCGAGAATCTACCAGCATTCTCATTGACTCAACTCCCAAAGATTTATCCTTTGATGCGGTACGCAGTTTCATACTTGAATTTGACAAGGCCATCCTCGGCATTCACGACCTCCACATCTGGACTCTAGGACAAGGCCAGCGGGCCCTGATGGCTCACCTCATCGTGCCAGACCAGAACCTTTCCGACTTCTATCCGCTTCTCACCCGATTGGAATGTGCCTTGCGCGACAACTTCAGGATAGATCACGTCACTCTCGAACTGGAATGTGATCATTGCAAGTCTGGAGACCGGGTATGTCTCAAGTAACAGGACGAAAGTCAGCCTGCGGCGGGCACTATTCTGACTTTAGTGGTCTGATAGCACCGGTGCTATCCACCCTCGCATTCAGCGAAAGGGCAGACAGACTGCGGAATATGGCCTGCCTGCCGACCTGGTCTGTTTCCAACTCTGGTCTGAACATATGGATGCGACACGGTATAACCGTAGCCGAAACCAAACTGTCGCCTGCAAACGTCGTCCGCAGAATCATACTCGGCCGACCATCCCGATTAGTGAAAACGAAATTGCCCAGACTATAGGCGATCAGCTTGTCCTGGTAGAATTCAAAACCCCGCAGTACATGAGGGTGGCTTCCGACCACTAGGTCAGCGCCAGCTTCGATACAACGTCGCGCCAAGGCCCGGACATAATCCTCCGGCTGGGTCAACTTCTCCTTGCCCCAGTGCAGATATACACAGACCAAGTCTGCGCTGTCCCGTGCCTCAGTGATGCGCTGCAAAAGAAGCCAAGGATCTAGACATCCAGCAACGCCCGGACTTGCTCTCCCTGCCTGCCACCCTGCAGGCACCACCCGGCTAAAACACAAAACCGCCACCCTTTGTCCCCCAATACTTACATACACCGGAGCCGCAGCGGCCGCAATATCTGCTCCGGCTCCACCAAAAAGCAGTCCAGTCGCGCGCAAATGCTCTAGCATCTCCAACATCGCCTGTTTGCCAAAATCTAAACTATGGTTGTTGGCTAAGGAAAGAAACTCGATTCCGTTTATGCGCAGACCGGGCAGAAGCACCGGCGAGGCCTGAAAAGTGTACTCTTTTCCTTGCTCTGGTTGACCCGACCTTGACACCGAGCACTCCAGATTACCCACAGTCAAGCTATCAGCCAGAAGAGAATCCCTTACATCCGCCAAGACGTAATCCATTCCCCGCAATATACCTAATTCGCCGACAGACTGACCCAGATGGATGTCGCCCACCCATGATATCACTACCGGCGGACGGCTCTTCTCCGCTAGTAAAATAGAAGTATCAACTACAGAATCTTCTGTCCCAGCCAAGGCGAAACAGAACCCTAGCCCCAGAAGAACAAGTAGCATTTTCGTCATAGAAGACAAGCCTACACAAGGTACTTCATTCTGCAACTGTCGCCGCCGTTCTCCGTCCCTTAACCGGCTAGTGTTGACACTACCTTTCTGCGTCCTATACTCGAACTCCCGATGGGCAACTGGCTAGTCTCCCTTGCTTGCCTCCTGGCCCAGCTTTCTCCTGTTGTCCCTCCTCCCAAGGACTCAGTTCGCCACGACGTAGGCATAAGGGCTATCATTGAACCCGGTCCTCTGGTTGCTGCCGGTCACCCACTACAACCTGCTGTAGACGTCGTCAACCTGGGAACAGAAACTGAAAACTACTTTGATGTTCGCTTCCGCATTGACGGCCTGTATGACGAAATCCGTACCGTGGAAAGTATCAGACCCGGCACGAGTGTACGCGTGGTTTTCCCGGAATGGGTTGCTGCCGCCGGTACTTTCCTGGCCACTTGCTCTACCATGTTGGCCCGCGACTCCAACCCGACAAACGATACCGCCCGCTTGGTTTTTACCGCAGTGCGTCCTCTGCGCTTACAAGTGGGCGACAGCCTGTCTGCAACCATGCGCCGGAAAGAAACCAAAGATTTTATTTTCTATGCCAGATTATTGGGTGATACCGGGGCTACAGTTGATTTGGCTGCAACTTCCCCCCCGCCCGGCTGGACTGTTTCGCTACGTGACTCTACTGGCCGGCACGAAATAACCGGTCTTGGCCGACTCTCTCCCGGGCAGAAGAAGCAATTTCGCCTCCGACTCACCGCGCCCGATTCTTTCTCCTTGGGCCACTCCGCGCCAGATCCTGTTACGTTGGCAGTCCGCGCCTACTGCCCGGGGGATAATTCTGTAGCAGACGAGGCTCATTTAGAAATAATTCCTATGCCCGACGAGCCGGACGTGCACAACTTTCCCAACCCTTTTCAGAGAAACACTGTCTTCCAACTGAACCTGCCTCAGGATGGCATCGTCAGCCTTACTGTTTATACTCGCGCCGCCGAACTTGTAGCTACCGTCATCCCCCGTCAGCGCCTGCCTGCAGGCTATCACTTCTTCTCCTGGGCCGGTCGTAACGACGCTGGTGAATTCATAGCGCCGGGCATCTACCAGTATCTTTTGGAATACTCCAGCCATGGCCGGACCAGCCGCATAATCAAAAAGTTGGTCAAGACCGCGGGGGCCTGGGAATGAAAACCGCCCGCAGCCAGTTGACGCCCCATCGTTCTTTTGTCTTCTTTCTGGTCTGTATCTTCGGCTTTTCGACCTTCGGTTTTTCTCTTCCTCCGCTCTCCTGGTACGGACCCGGCACCTCTGCGTTCTACCTGTTGCGGGTGGGTCAGAGTGTCCGGACTGCATCCCTGGCCGATGCCTCCCTGGCTTTGACCGGAAACGTCGGTTGCATCAGCTCCAACCCTGCAGGACTGGCAGGCATTTCCGAGTTCCAGTTTGCCTTTGCGCACCAGCAATGGCTTTCCGGTCCGAAAAATGAAGTAATTCACACTGCTCTGCCTACTCGTTCGGGCTGCTTAGGTCTGGGAATTACATACAGCGGTGATTCTGAGATCGAGGGCTGGGATGAACACAACCGCCCCCTACCTCCGTTCAACACTCATGAAGCCGCCGCTACACTAGCCTATGGCGTGCGACTAAGCCATCCCGTCTGGGTGGGCTTCTCTGGCAAAGCCCTCTGGCAGAACCTGGCTGCACAATCTGGTTATGGAGCAGGCGGGGACCTGGGGATTTTCTGGCGGCTGCCGCGTTCATTCTCGTTGGGGCTGGGGGCTCGTAACCTTGGGCTGTTCTATCAGATGGACGAAAAATTTTCGCTTCCTTCCGAATTAGGACTTGGCATCAGTTGGTTCAGCCCCCGCTTCGCGGTAGCCACCGACTTCTTCTACCCTTTGGATTCGCGGCCGAATTTACGAGCGGGCATAGAGTATCTACCGTTCCGGCAACTGTCCCTGCGCCTCGGCTACCGCACCGGCCCTTCTGACATCACCTCCCTTGGCTGGATCGCAGGACTCACTACCGGAATCGGTATCAATCTAGCCGGCTTCAGCCTTGACTACTGCTTCGCTTCCTACGGTAAACTCGGCCCTGCACACCACATCGGCGTAAGCTTTCGCTCCCACAGCATAAATCGCGGAGAATTACTCATCACCGTCACCGACGCTCAGACGCACGAACCCCTCTTGGCCAGCCTCTTTTTGTCTGGCGTAACCCAACTGCGAACCGAGACTAACTCTTCCGGCCAGCTCCGGCTCTCCTCGCTTCCTGCGGGCGTGTTGGTCATCCGCACCAGTCGGGAAGGCTACGAAACCCGCATAGACACTATGGAAATAACAGGCCACTTTCCCCAGCGCGCCAATCTTGCTCTGTCATCGCTGGCGCGGGGAGAAATTTGGGGGGGTCTCTACGACGCCCAGACCGGTCGCACTCTCAGCGGTACCATATTCTACAAAGGTCCGCTATACGGGGAACAACAGGTTGATGCCAAACAAGGCAGTTTTGTGCTCAAGCATCTTCCTGTCGGCACCTATGAACTGACAGCTTTCGGACCCGACAGCACCTACTCTCCTCAGACCTGTACGCTGCCGGTGATAAAAAACCGCATCACAGAAAAACTCTTCTATCTGTATCGCTCTCCTCGCTAAAGCCAAGTAACGCCAGGAAAAATCGCTGACTTCCTTCGCACAACACAATTTTATCTTGACAACAAAAATAGAAATCATATTATCACCCCGTAGCAACAAAGGAGGTCCGATGGCGTGCGCAAAAAGCACCAAGAAGGTCGCTAAGAAGAAGGTCGCTAAGAAAAAGAAGTAGCTTAGCGTCCATCTACAAGAGAGGGGCCAAGAGCCCCTCTCTGTTTTTTCTTCCCGTTTCTTGACTTCGGCCTCCTCGCTTTTATGCTTCACCCCGATGAATTCACTTGTTCAATCCTTCCGTTTGCACTTGGGTCGTAAGGAATACGACCAGCTGGATACTATTTGGCTCGAACTCATCGACCAGAATGTAGACACGGAGGAACTGTTTGAACTGGTGGAACTCGTCGAGCGTTATGCCCCGGCTGGGAAAGCTGAGGAATTTCTCTGGATCCTAGCCGACGCCCTGAAAGCCAAGAAAAAATGGGAGCCGCAGTTTCAAGCCCTGAAGCGCTTGGTGCGTCTGAGTGAGAAGGAAAGCAAGCTTGCCTCCGAACTGGCCGCAAACCTCCGTCAAAGTTATGGCCACGTGCCGGAGCTGGAAAAGCTGCTGCAGAAATCAGGGCTCACCTACGGTCAACCCTTGAAGCAGGCCCTCAACACCATGGAACGTTACATTCACCTGCTGCCCGGTTCCTGGCTCTACTGTACAGAATGGGGCGCATGTCGGGTGGCAAAACTAGACCTACTTTTAGGTCGTGTGACGGTCAGCTGTGCCGGTCTCACCGAGTACACCCTCAATCTAGACTCGGCCCTAATGCGACTCCGCCCTTTGCCAGCCGGGGGATTTTTCCAGCGGTTGCATGAAAACAAAAACTCGCTCTTGCTCCTAGCCGAAGAGAATCCGGCTGAGCTGGTAGCCCTGTACCTCAGGGATACAAAGGAACCGGCTGGCAGTAAAGAATTGAAGTCGGCGCTGGCCGAGCTGGTCCCAGAACAGGCTTGGGAAGGATTCTGGAGCCGGGCGCGCCGGGAGCTGGAAAGCCACCCGCACGTGCTCGTGCGTACTCGACCGCAGAGAACATACCAATGGTCGGATCAGCGCATACCTCGGCAAGAAGAAACCAGAACGCCCCCCAAGACGCCCTCGCTCAAAATCGAGCTACCTCCGCCGGAAGAAACTGCCAACCTGCCCGAACAAGAGCTACTCGAAAAATACAAGACTCTGAGTAATTCCGCCCAAAGACGCCAGCTGTTGGAAGCTGTGCTCAGAACTCGGCCCGAGCTTCTACCCCGATTGTTCGTCTCAGGTAAGGATAACAAGATACGCGCTTGGCTGCTGCGGGAACTGGAAAATACCGGTCAACGCCAGACGGTTTCAAATCTCCTGGAGGCAACGCTTACCAGCTATCGCGAATACCCGGACGCCTTTCTCTGGCTGGCAGACTATGTTACTGACCATGCGCCTCACCTGACGCCGGCGGTGGTTACTCGTTTACTTGACCTGCTTGAATCTCAGACATTTCGCCGACGCTGGCCTGCCTTTGAGCACGCACTCGCCGCCCAAGAATACCGCCTGCTCCGAATTGCTCTAGAGACCCTCTCTGAACCGCAATTACGCGCTCTCTACTTACGTCTTACCCGGCTGCAGTCAATAGAAAACTTCCGCCAGGACGAAATCCGCCAGCTTTTCGCCGCTCGACTGCCCGACCTAGCTCGCCCCGAGACAGAGAACGTAGTTCTTTCGACCGCTGCCGGTATCGCTCGAGCAAAACAAGAACTGGCCAGACTCACAAATGAAGAACTCCCCCGCCTAGCCGAGGAAATCGGACGGGCTCGCGCCCACGGAGATCTGTCAGAGAACTATGAATACAAGGCTGCAAAGGAAAAACAGGCCAGATTGATTCAACGTATCAATCGTCTGCGCGCCGAACTTGCACAGGCACGGCCTATAACCACAGTAGATTGCTCTCAAGTTTCTGTAGGCTGTAAAGTAAAATTGATTGATGAAAACGGCACAACAGTAGAGTACGCTCTTCTTGGCCCTTGGGATTCTGACCCCGAACAAGGAATTATCTCCTACCTTGCTCCTCTAGGACAAAAACTGCTAGGACGTAAGCTGGGAGAATCGCTGGAATTGGAAGGTCGCATACACACCATCAAGGAAATTTCTGCCTTACCCCTAGTCTGACAACACTTTCGCACTTGTGATACTACGCTTTGACCCCACTCATCCAGAATCTGATTTCATCGTCAAAGCCGCAAATATTGTCTCACAGGGCGGTACTGTAATCTTTCCTACCGAAACTGTGTACGGCATTGGCGCAGACCTCCGCGTCCCTGAAGCCATAAAAACTGTATTTCTTCTCAAACACCGCCCTCTCCACCAATCGCTGCTGGTACACTGCTCTCGGGTCTCGCAACTCACACTGCTGGTAACCGAAATCAGTCCCCTCGCCCGGCTTCTGATGGAAAAGTTTTGGCCCGGTTCCCTCTGCTTGGTATTCAAAGCCAACCCTGCTTTGCCCCCGACAGTCATCGGTCCAGGCCATACTGTCGGCATCCGTATGGTTGCTCACCCTGTAACCTGTGCACTCATAGACCAGATTGGCTCACCTTTAGCCGGAACCAGCGCCAACTTGCACGGACAACCCGCTACCAGTGATCCATCTCGGCTGGACCAGAATCTGCTCTCCCGCGTTGACGTAGTCCTGGACTCCGGAATCTGCGGAACTGGTAAGGCTTCAACCATTCTGGATGTTACGGTAGAACCGCCTCGTCTCGTCCGCTTGGGTGCGGTATCCTTGCGAGAAATTGAAGCAGTGATTGGTTACCGTCTACCGGTAAACCAGTCCAAAACTTAACTGTCTCTCAGTAACGGTACTCAACCTTCAAGCCAAAATCCAGTCCTGTCTTATTTTGCCCGATAACTCCCTTATGATTCTGGCTGGACCAGAACCATAACGCGACTGAAAGATACAAGTCCTGCAAGACGTACAGTTCCATCGTTGGCCCCAGTCGCCAAGTCTTATCCACCTCCTCAATAACCGTATCCGGCTCCGCACTTACATCCCACCCTCGTGAAGGAAACTCAGTATGGTGTCTCAAGTAAAGGGTATCATCTGGATTCTTGTAGCTCTTCCGACGATAGTCTCCCCGATTATGGTAGCCTCTGCGTGTAAAATCAGCCGCCAGATTGAACTGAAGTTTTGCCGAAGGTATGAGACTCGTCACAAGCAAAGCCTGGTCTGCATCCGGTCCCAGCGGATGACCCAAAGATGCCCCGTAGTTGTCATACAGGAGCGAATGAATGTGATTATAGTAGGTAAAAGGCATGATGCGGGTATATTCCAAACGCCAGGCAACCGGCAGATTCGGTGCCCAATACAGTCCCATTTGAGAAGCAGTAGCATTAGGTGCACTTCTGCGGGCATTAAACTCATAGTTGTCCAGAAACAGCTGCGCGTACAACTTCGTTCGAGGGAGGTATAACACTGCATCCCATCCCACTAGAAAATTCCCTTCATGACCGCTATTCGCTTCGGTGAAGTAGAGAGGAATGAGTGGATTCAATAGTCCGCCCAACTGGCTGGGTTGATACTCATCCCACGAGGAAACGGCCAACATAGCTCCTCCTAGGGTCAACCGCTGAGCAAAAGACAATTCCAGCCGCTGGCCAGCGAGCAAACGCTGTTTCAATCCCCAGCGAGAAAGCAATGACACAAAAGACAAGAACTTAAAATTCTGATAAGAAGCAGATAGCTGCAAATGATCCAAGGCGGCAGCCGCGTCCGACAGCATCACCGACCCGGAATACCCCGGACCCCAGACAAATTCATCCCGACCCAGCTCTAGGCGCAACCAGGGAATCTTAAATGCCAAATACGCCAACTCTGTCTCCAATGTCACTCGATTCCTCCAGGGAAGCACCCGTTTTCCTGGTATGTGTCGGCCGGCAGAATCCCGCACAATAGATTCTTCCAGTATCGGCGGACGCCAAGCTGTGAACTCAAACTTTTCGTAGAAGGCGAAGACGTCTCCCGGTCGGTTATTCACCACTCCACCTACCGACAACCGCTGCGTATCTCTATCCGCCAGCAGCCCAGAAAAACCATCCCCCTGTACAAAAGCATCAGCCAGACCGGGCACAGCTACATCCATCGGTTTTCGGCGTCGAGGCTTCCCAGACGCAGACCCGGCGAGTGCTTCGGAGAACTCGCTCCGCAGACGCTGTAGCGCACCAAGTTGGCCGGGCCCCGGTTTGACAATGGCCGCCACCGACTCTGCTTCGTCCACCAACCGCCTCACCTCGGCCCGGGTCCAGGGCTTACTGGTAGAAGGCAATGAAACTATGAAACCAGAAGTCTTGAGCAGGTCCAAGTCCCGATAGAACCGGGAACTGAGGGGCAAGTTCTCTAGACTGGCAAACCCCAAGGCACACCAAAGCCAGCTCAACAAAAGGATGCGCACCAGAACGAGCCGACTATTGATGAATCACTCCCAACCAGTCTCGCAACAGGAACTGCAACCGACCAATAAGGAGCGACATACGGGCCATAACCGTGTAACCGAACGAAGCTCCAAACCCGACCATCAGAAATACGATGCCGACCTCAGACGCAAGCTTCAGCGCACCTTTTCGCTCCCTTGAGAAAAAGAAGTAAAAAACCGAGCAGATAACGCCGACAAAAGAAATCAACCCCCAGAGCAACGCATCCCAGCGAGAGAATAGAGCAGGGGTCAACAAAGTGCCCTGAATCTGCTTCATGATGTTCGCCTGGAAAAATGCGGGTATAGCCACGCCAGAAGCCCAGCCCAGTACAAAAGCCATGGGAAAACGCACCAGCCAAGAAACTTGAGGAATAAACCGACAGAAATAGCACAACCCCAGTACAAAGGGAATAATGTAAAGTAACTGTCCCTGGCGGAAAAGCGGAGTGATAAGGTCCGGATACACCGCATTGTACCAAGTCAAAGAAATGGAATAACCAACTGAAACCCCCACGAACAAGTGCTCGCAAAACTTGTAGAAAGGGTTGTCCTTCCACAAAAAAGAGAAAATGCCAAAAGTAAGAATGACGGCAATCCAGGTCAAAATATTAGTTGAGATATGCATACTTAGTCTCCCTTATTCTTCTTGCTTCTCACGCCCTTTTTCTCTTTCTGGTCACAAAGAAGGCAATATTACCAATAACCACTAGGAGAAGAATGACTACGTGTGCAAGGGACTGTGAATCCATTGCTGCCACGGCCGGCATATAGGCATGGGAATATCCCGCCTTCGCCACCATCGCTTCATACTCGGCAGCTCCTTTCATGCCGGCCAGAAGGCCGGTCAGTTGTCCGCTCTGCAGATATGGATAAGCATCGGCAGCCGAAACAGCTGTCACGCCTGCTCCCACTTTCAACCCGTAACGCGACTGACCGTACAGTACCCAGTCGCCATAGCCCGGTGCCCCAGCAGATAACGAAATTGCCAGAGGAATGTCCCGCAACTTCTGTATCTCGTTCATCATGGGTAAGGACTCCAGAGGATGTCCATAGTAGTCTGTGGGGTAAACGGTCTTGATATTCTCTCCCATACCCAAAATCACCGCATCCACTCCAGCCTTCCAACCCAGATATACCACATCTTCGCCATACTTCTTGCCAAACTCGGGCGCAACCGTTGATACCGCCTGATCTGCCAATCCTGAACCCGGCAGCCATAAACCGCACAAGAGCACTTTCAGGTTACGGGCAAAGGCATGGCGCATCAGGGCCGTCAACATAGGATACAACTCGGGCATAGAGCTGGGATCAAAATCCACGGAAATAAGCAGAGCTCTGCCTTCTGGAATCGCCTCCACAGCCCGGAACAGAGCCGTAGCACGAGGACCAGACGTTACTCCCAGACCAAGAGGTTTGATCAGCGGCACAATCACGAATACCGCCATCACCAAATAAATGATGCGGCGATCAATGCGCAACAAAGCTTGAAAGAACTTCATCTCGCCCTCCCCTCACCGTGACCTTTGACAGACGTTATTCTCCTCATGACTTCCCTCCTCCCAGCCAGCCCCGTTCAATCCCCAAAATCACCTTCAGAGAAGTAGCAATACCACCCAAGGCTACTCCAAAAAGAATTGCCCGTTTAGCCGCCATGTTCGGCACCGAAAGCACCCACTCGGCTACTTCCGGCAGTTTGTGCCAGAGAGCGTTGCCTACCGGCACCATACCTAGCATGACAATGAAGGCGGCCAGAAGCAACAGCGCCGCTTCCTTAGTGCGAGCCCGGAAGGCGCGATATGCTGCCGAAGCCATATAGAATGCCAGAATGGCGAACATGGAAGCATTCAAGGGAACCAGAATATTGGAGAATATGATATTCTGCAGTATGGAACCAGGTTTCACTCCCCCGCCCAAGCCGATGATTGTAGTAATTGCAGCCGCCACCAACGTTACTATGGAATAGTACCAACCCTCCCGACGGCGCCGTAGTTTATCAGTATGATACAGAACTAGACTGCCGGTGCCCAGAACCAGAGCAAAGGCTGCCACGATTCTTATCCACTTAGTCGTCAAATCGTAGAAGCCCACGGACACCGGATGCGGCACGAAAAACTGTACCATCATGGCTATGCCCATAATGAGGCATATTGCCAGCGGCAAACTTCGTTTCATTTTAACCTCCTAACTCGCACTGAAGAAACCCAGAATCTTGGCAAAGAAACTAAGCTGGGGAATTCTGCTCAGAAGTAGCAGAACAGAACCTAGGGTAACCACGCCTAATATGATCATCTTTCCCCAGTCTTGACCTTTAAGCGAACCCAGCAGCAGAGGTTCACGCGACAAATACGCGGAGGCCGCATACAGCTCTTCGCCAATAAGAGTGTAGTCACACGCCGTGATGAAGAACGGCAGCTGGAATACCGAATCAGTTCCTGCAATCTGGATAGCGCCAGTAGTGGCTCCAGTCTCCGCCAGTATCAGAGATTCGGCCCAGAAGGTACCCAAAAAGAAATTTGTGGCAGGCTTTTCTCTCACCATCAAGCCGTCGACTGCCGCGGCATAAGCAAACTGCTGGTCAGTGACAAAGAATACGTTATCAGACCTAAACGCATCTGGCCTTCCTGCTTTCGTATAAGCCTCTTTCACCACCTCCCGGACCACAGTGTATACAATCGGATCCCGGTTCGGGACAAGCAAAGCAGAATCGTACTGAGCCGTCTTCTTGGCTACTTCTCCCAATATGTTAATGGAAGCGATAGTGGCAATATCTGAAACCCCACCCAGACCCGGAACATAGACTATGGGCTTGCCCATCTCTGTCGCCCGGCCTACTGCCTCTTCTACCGCGTCCAGACCGGCGATACGCCGGACAAACAAGTTTTTCCCCGACCGCGCTGTTTCGATGAAGTATATCACCAACGCAAAGAAAACTATCATCGCAATCAATATGTTGAGACGGTTGGTATTGAAAAACTGAGGCGAGCTGGCCACCGGGTTCGTGAATTCTGACCAAGCAGTATCCGCTCCGGCAATCGCCGCTACTCGATAACGATAGGGTATCCTGTCTCTAACTTCTTCATCTGTATAGCTGTGCTCACTCGCCTTCACTCTAGCTACTACTACTGGTTCACTGTCCGGACCGGTCCGCTCCACCAACCATGCCTCCACCTCCGCATCCGTAGCCGGCTGCCAGCACAAGGTGATACTCTTACCTTTATCGTTGGGAGTATCCCAGGCCCTGACTCCCCGCGGGGATATTAACGGAGGCGGCGGCGATGAATCAGCCGGAGCTGCCGTTGACGCCAGCATCGTCAGTACAAGTGCTATGGATATCATAAACCTACCTCCTCGGCTTCCAAAAGTTACCCTTCGTCTATCTTCACTGATATTTTTCTATCTAATCCGCTCCAAAGAACCCGGCAACATGCGAAAGAAAACGCAGCGCCGGGAAGCGGCTGAGCAAAAGTAAAATCGAACTCAAGCTTACCACAACCAGAATAATGAGCTTGCCATAGTCCTGCCCCTTGAGCGAACCAAGAAACAGAGGTTCGCGGGACAGATAGGCTGAAGCTGCGTACAACTCTTCCCCGATTAAGGTATAGTCGCAAGCAGCGATGAAAAAGGGGAGCTGTCCGGCTCCGTCTGTTCCTGCAATCTGAATAGCTCCAGTCGTAGCTCCGGTCTCGGCGAGTATCAGCGATTCCGCCGCAAAACCGCCCAGAAAGAAATTGGTAGCCGGTTTTTCTCTTACCATCAGACCGTCCACCGCAGCTGCGAATGCAAACTGATGATCGGTAACAAAGAAAATGTCCTCTGGTCTGTATGCGTCAGGCCGGCCCGCCCGGGTATACGCCTCTTTTGCCACCTCACGCATAACTGTGAATACTATCGGGTCAGCGCACGGCACAATCAGCCTGGAATCATATTGCGCCACCTTCCTCGCCACTTCGCCCAGAATATTGATGGAAGCAATAGTGGCTATACCATCCACACCTCCGATACCCGGAACATAAACTATGGCCCGGCCCATCTCTGTAGCTCGACCGATGGCCTCTTCCACTGCATCCAGACCGGTAATACGACGTACAAAAAGCTGTTTTTTTCCGGCTTTCGCCTGATTGATATAGTAAACAACCAGAGTAGAAAAAACGAGTATGCCAATCAGTATGTTGATGCGGCTGGTGTTGAAAAACTGGGGCGAACTCGCAACCGGCGCCGTCATTTCGCTCCAAATGGTGTCTGGACCATAAACCCCGCCTACCCGGTACTGATACTGTTGTCTATCCTGTGTTCCTTCATCCCGAAAGCTTGTGGCTCCCGCCGGGACAACTTCAATTACTGTTGTATCTGCAGCGAGTTGGGTTCGTTGCAGAAGCCAAAAGTCAGGTTCTGTCGGATTATCACTCTGCCACTCTATCGTTATTGAACCTCCCTTGTCGTTGGGAGTATCCCAAGCCTTTATTCTTATCGGTAGCACAGTCATCTGGTCGGCCGCAAACAAAACAGCAAGAATTGACATAACGGTACTCATTCGTCTACTCTTTACAGGTACAGGGAATCTGGTGACATTTGGGGCAACCAGCAGCATATTTGGCGCATGCTTGCTCCAAGTCCACCCCTTCCAGAGTAGCCAGACTTACCAGCCAGGCGAAAACATCTGCGAACTCTTCCCCCTTGCCTTGAGCGTCTCGCCGACGCATAGCCTTAGCCAGCTCCCCTACTTCTTCCACCAACCAGCGAAAAGTACCATCGCTGCCCCTACGGCTGTCTTTAGTATAGTATATCTCCTTTATCAGACGTTGAAATTGCGCTACTGTCACCGTGCCAGTATGGCTAAAAACCCGTTCTAGTCAAGACAGACTCCGTGCAGGCTTGACTCTCTCCTGCCCTGCCCTATGCTAGACAAAAATGACAAAACAACCACTCTCCCCTGTTGTCCTTTCTTACCATTCCTGTTACGGAAACAAAGAACCGGTCGCCGTATGAACAGACCGCCTTCGGGCGAAACCAAACTTATCCAGCTCATCAAACGCACAGTAAAAAGCCGAGGACACTTGCTGGTGGGTATCGGCGACGATGCGTGCGTTCTCCCAGACGGAACAGTAGTTACCACCGACGCATATGCTGAAGAGGTACATTTCAGCTTTTCCTACATGAATCATACTCAAATAGGAGAACGATGTGCCTGTGCAGCTCTTTCAGACATTGTGGCCATGGGAGCAGAACCAGAAGTGTTGTTAGTCGCCCTTGCCCTACCCACAACCCCGGATTCTACCAACATCAGGTCCCTCTATCAGGGCATTGAACGAATTTGTGCCGAACTGGGCTGCGAAGTTGCAGGTGGCGATATCATCAGATCCCCCGTTCTGACACTTACTCTGACAGCGTTGGGCAAGACAACTCAACCCTTGCTCCGTTCCTCGGCCCGACCCGGTGACTGGTTGTATGTTACCGGCTATATGGGCAGTGCCGAAGCCGGGAGGCTAGTGCTCAAAAACAGGCTGCCCAGACTACCTTGCAGAAGGTTGTTGACTCGCCACCTACGCCCCCTGCCCCGGCTGAAAACCATGTTAAAACTCAAGCCTGTAATCCACGCTCTCATTGATACCTCTGATGGTATTGCCACTGATGCTTGGCATCTAGCTCAAACTAGCAAGGTAAAAATCGTAATTAGTCCCCGGCTATTCCCTTTGTTGCCGGAAACAAAGAGCGTCTGCAGGCGACTGGGCATCGACCCTTACCACTTTGCCCTCTGCTCTGGAGAAGATTACGAACTTCTTTTTACCAGCCCAGCACTGCTTCCCAAAAAAGTTGCTGGCGTAACCGTAACCCGCATAGGCCGGGTCGAGAAAGGAAGCGGACTGTACACAGAAGACAAAGGAAGAACTGAAGCAGTTGTATTCACCGGCTACGACCATTTAGCCAGCAGTCTCACCTAGGCCGTTTTTCTGATACATTCGCCCTTTTTGTTGTAATATTGCGACGACGGGGCGCCGTGCACAACAGAAATGTTTTCATAGAGTTACAAAATCTTGGCTAGACATTCATATTATATTGACACATCAGCCTATCGTGGTATAACTCCCAGCGTCGCCATTATGAAGCATCCATCTTGTAGTCTTAAAGCTGAAGGGTACAGAAACCAAACCCAAAGGGGGGAACTTTGCTCTACGAAAATGACGACGTAAACAGAAGGGAAACGCCCGACTCCGAACTCACAGCTGACGACACAAAAAAACATATTCCGCCAGAAGAAACCAGTTCGGAGCCGATTATTAAATTTATCAGAAAACGCAATGGTCAGGTTGTTCCTTTCGATGTAAATAAGATAACCTCGGCCATATTCCGGGCTGCTGCTTCTGTAGGTGGTAAGGACCGGGAGCTGGCCGCCCAGCTCGCCACAGAGGTGGTGAGAAATCTCTACCGGGAGAAGGGAGAACATATCCCCACGGTGGAAGAAGTGCAGGATGCGGTGGAGCGCGTACTGGTGAGTCGTGGTCACGCCCGCACAGCCAAGGCGTACATCCTGTATCGAGAGAAACGCAATCAGGCCCGCATTAAGAAAATGCTCTCTGCTCAAAAAGAGGCCACAGACTTCGCCCTCTTCGTACGGGGCAGCTCTGACAGTATTCACAAATGGGACCGTAGTCGTATCTTTAGAGCCCTGATACGGGAAACCAACCTCGTTCCGGAAAAAGCGGAGAAGATCGCTGCCGAGGTAGAAGAGGTAATCATTCACTCCGGAGTGAAACACATCACCGCTAACCTCATTCGCGAAGTGGTGAATACCAAGCTGATTGAACACGGCTATGCAGAACAGCGCAAACGGCATATGCGACTGGGCGTACCTCTTTACGATGTGGAACGTATCTTGTTTTTCAAGAACAAGGAAAACGCCAACATACCGCATAACCCGGAAGCCACCAATATGACCTTGGCCGAATGGATAAACAAGCAGTTCGCCCTTTCTGCCGTCTTCGAACCGGATGTGGCCGACGCCCACACTCGAGGGGATATTCATCTGCATGACTTGGGCTTCATCAATCGTCCGTATTGCTCCGGCCAGTCGCTGGAATACGTAAAGAAATTCGGCCTGTCCCTGCCCAATGCGCTTTCCATGGCTCGACCTGCTCGTCACCCGGAAACACTCCTGGCTCATATGGTGAAATTCTCTGCTGCACTTCAGGGCCACTTTGCCGGCGCCATTGGCTGGGATGCCGTCAATCTGTTCATGGCCCCTTATCTCACCGGTATGAGTGACCGTGAACTGCACCAGCTGGCGCAGATGCTGGTATTCGAATATTCGCAGCAGAATGTGGCCCGCGGCGGACAGGCAATATTCTCCGACATCAATTTATATTGGGAAGTGCCTCAGCATTTTGAGCAGGTGGACGCCATCGGCCCGGGGGGAGAATATACAGGCAAGAAGTACGGCGAATACCTTAAGGAAGCTCAACGTTTTGCCTGGGCCATATTTGACATCTACCGGGATGGCGACGCCTGCGGGCGACCTTTCTTTTTCCCCAAACCGCTCGTGCATATGACGGAAAGGTTCTACCAGACACCAGGCTGGCAGGATTTTCTCTATCATATCTGTGATGTCGCTGCGGAAAAGGGCAACACTTATTTCGTTTTTGACCGCTCTGCCACCAAAATAAGCGAATGCTGTCGGCTCAGTTTCAAACTGAATGCCCAGGACCTTAAGGATGCCCAAACACCTTGGAAAATGCGTTACTGCGCCCTACAGAATGTAACATTAAACCTGCCTCGACTGGCTTATAGGGCCAATCGCGATGACGCTACTCTTCAGGAACTGTTGCGTGAACATATGGAGCTGGTGGCTCGCGCCCATATACAGAAGAAAACCTTCCTGGAAAAACTATTGGCCCTGAAGGCAGACGGCCCCTTGGCGCTTCTCACTATGGAAAGAGACGGTGAACCCTACCTGCGTATGCACCGTGCCACCTATCTGGTGGGTATTCTCGGCCTGAACGAAATGGTGCAGTATCATCTGGGGCGACAGTTGCACGACACCGATGCTGCCTTTCGTTTTGGTCTGAAGGTAATAGCGTTTCTAGCTCAGGAATGTCGGCGCCTCTCAGAAAAATACAATATGCGTTTCGTTCTGGAGCAAACACCGGCTGAATCCACCGCCTATCGTCTGGCCAAGCTGGACCTGGAGTACTACCACGACCATGCCAGTCAGGTAGTCAAAGGGAATATCGACGACGGCTCCACCTACTACACCAACTCCACATACATAAACGTGGGAGAACCAATAGACCCCATCGAGCGTGTATATCGGGAAGGAAAGTTTCACGATATGATTGAAGCGGGTGCGCTCACCCACGTGTGGCTCGCCGACTCCAGGCCTCCAAAGGAATCTGTGGCCAACTTTGTGATGAAAACCTACGAAAAAACTCGCAACGCCCAGATAGCCTTTTCGCCGGAATTCACGACCTGCGCCAACTGCCGACAGACTTTCCGCGGGCTGCACGAAGTCTGTCCCCACTGCGGCAGAACTGATGTGGACTTCATTACCCGGGTGACCGGCTACTTCTCCCGTGTTTCCGGCTGGAACGCCGGAAAAAGAGCCGAGCTTATAGACCGTTACAAACCCGGTCTAGGTAATATAGATTAAGGAACCCACCGTCCGTCGCCGTGAAGCAGCCAAGCATCAGCCCTTGCGCGTAAGAGTAGTTGTCAAGCCCGGCAGCCATACCGAAGAAGTAAAGCAACAGGACGATGGCTCTCTTTTGGTCCGCGTACGCGAACCAGCCCAGAACGGCAGAGCTAACCTGGCCATGCTTGCCGCGGTGGCTCGCTTCTATGGTGTACCGAAAAGCTCTGTTGTCATCCGGACCGGTGCCTCTAGCCGTCGTAAAATTCTGGAAATTTTCCCGCCCTGCTAACCAAGGGCAGCTTTTTACTCGTACTCGGTCAGCAGCTTAAAATCAGTAGGCTGCAACTGGTAGTCTGTCTTTACATCTATGGCCAGTTCGTAGCGCCGGGCAAATTCGCTCAGACGTTCGTACCAATCCGTAGTAAGAAAGTCCGTCATCCAGGGTGCGGCGAGGATACGCAGTCTCTTCCCTCGGATTTTGGACAGGCGGGCGATGATGGCCCGTTCTATCTTCATGGCTATTTCCGATCGGGAACGCACCCGGCCGGAACCTTTGCAGGTCGGACAAGTCTCTTGCATTGCATACATCATACCAGGTCTGGTACGCTCCCGAGTCATCTCTAGCAGACCAAATCTGCTCATTTTAGAGAAGTCTGACTTGGCACGGTCGTTAGCCAGTTGATTCTTCAACTCAGCGATTACCCGCTCAGTATTCTTCGGGTCCTCCATGTCAATGAAGTCTATAATCAACAACCCGGCCAAATCCCGCAGTCGTATCTGCCGCGCTATCTCTGCTGCTGCCTCCAGATTAGTGGAAAGAATCAGCTTCTCCGGGTCCTCCTCCCGGGCTGAACGCCCCGTATTCACATCAATCGCCACCATGGCTTCCGTCTGATCTATGGTGATGAATCCTCCCGAAGGCAACCACAACCGTTTCTGGAATACCCGCTCCAGCTCCTGTTCTATGCCTGTATGCTCCAAAAGCGGAACCTCGCCTTGATATCTTTCCACTCTCCGTTTGAGCTTGGGTGCAATCTTGCTTAAGTACTCGGTAATCTCTCGGTAACGCTTTTCGTCATCCACCAGCACCTTCTCCACATCAGCCGTGAAAAGGTCCCGTACCAGCTTCACGCCGATGGATGGCTCTTCATACAGCAGAGCAGGCGGTTTTACCTGCTCTGCCCGCTTTCTCAATTCTTCCCAAGTTTTCTCCAGTTCCCGGTACTCGAACTCCAGTTCTTCTGGCTTGGCATCCTGGGCCACGGTTCTGATGATAAGACCGGCATGCGGGCTTTTGAACTTCTTCACTATCGCCCGCAACCGACTCCGTTCCTTTCTGTCCCAGATTCTTCGTGATACGCCAACCTTCTCCGCGTTAGGAAAATACACTAGATACCGGCCTGGTATGGAGATGTAGGAACTGAGCCTGGCTCCTTTCTCTGCAAAAGGGTCCTTCACTACCTGTACCAGTACTTCATCTCCTTCATTCAGACTTATGGTGCGGGGCTGTGGCGTCTCAGCCCGTTCTGGCTCTGCTTCGTCCGTCTCCAAAGAATCAAACTCGGTTATTTCTGTCAGAGGCAGAAAGCCGTTCTTGCGCAGTCCTATATTCACAAATGCTCCGCGCAAACCTCTTACCACATTCTCCACCCGCCCCTTGTATATTCTTCCCACCAGATTCTTGCTTTCCTCTCGTTCCACATAGAACTCAACTAGCCGGTCATTTTCCAGAATACCAACCCTGGTTTCCCACTCATTAGCACTTACTACAATCTTAGTTTTCACCTTCACATATCCTCCAGAGGTGTAACAATTCCTTTTGTCGTCTCTACCAGACAATCCATTCGTATCACATCCAGAGTACGTACCTCTGTTGCGGTCAGTCCCAATGTGCGCTCCAGAATTTCAAAGAGGCGCACACCCGCACCAACCGCCAAATCCAGTTCCAAACTGTTGTCGGACCTGACTACAGCCTCACGCACACCGCCGACAGTCCGGGCTTGCTCCGTCAACATCTTCACCTGCGACCGCAGCCTTTCCGGTATGAGCACCCGGTACCGGGCCCGATTGATAATCCGTCCCAGTGCGGGCCAATGCTGTGGAATAGCACGGCCAGAAATCAAGCGCAGTCCACGAGGCATGAACGGAGACAGCTCCCTTACCGGGTCTTGGGAATACTCCAGACTGGTAAACAGATCAAAATATTCGCCCTCTGACAGAACGCCCACTGGCAGTGGCGGTCCCAGAGAGAGCATCGGTTTAGGTGCAAAACCTTTTGTATAAATTATGGGCAGCTCACTCCGCCGCAATGCCCGATACAAAGCCCGCACTCTGTCCAAATGCGCCGCATAGCGATAAGGTTCTTCCACTGCGTACTTGAGCCGGAACCTTATCTTCAGCTCGGCCAGACGTCCCGGCCATGACCGACGCGACAGACTCGCGGTCAACTGAGTCTTCTCCGGTTTAGACGGTGGTTTACCATCTACGCAGGCACCGCAACCGCTGCAACCCGCTCTACCGCAGTCCGGAGTCGCTTCCCCTTGCATGGCCCGATTGTACTCTGCCACCAGAAACTGGCGACTAACCCCCACGTCCACAAAATCCCAGCTCAGCGGTTCCTGTATATCCTTTGCTTTGGTGAAACTTTCCGGGTTAACCCCCGCTTCCTGACACGCCTGAATCCAAGTCTCATAGCGGAAATACTCCGACCACTCCTGAAAGACACCGCCCTGCCGGTAAACTCGCTCTATCACCCCAGCCAGTGTTTCGTCGCCCCGTGCCAGCAAAGCCTGCACAAAGGAACTCTCCGGGTTTTCCCACTTCACCTTGATGTTACGCCTCACCAAAGTCGCCTTAAGCCTTTCCATCTTGGCCCGCAAACTCTCCACGCCCGCGAAACCCGCCCACTGCAGCGGCGTATGAGGTTTGGGCACAAACGGACTTAAACTGCACCGCACCGCCCGGTTCCGGCAGAGTCGGGCTATCTCATTCACGAACCGGCCTATTTCATCCAAATCTGCATCTGTCTCCTGCGGCAGCCCTATCATGAAATAAAGCTTCACCCCGTTCCAGCCTGCATCCAGCGCCGTCCTCACTGACTCCAAAATGGTAGCTTCGGAGATATTCTTGTTCACCAGCGCTTTCAGCCGACCGGAAGCGGTCTCGGGAGCAAAGGTAAGTCCTGCCTTTTTCACCTCCTGCAGATCAAAAGCAAGCTCGGGAGAAAACTCTTCTCCACGGGTAGAAGGCAGAGAAAGAGAAACTCGCCGGCCACGCAGAGTAAGATTCAACTGCCGCACCAGATACAAAATATCCGGATAGTCCAGAGCCGATAACGAAAGCAGGGATACTTCTTCCCAGCCGCTTGCCCTTATGCCCCGCTCGGCCAGTCGCACTATCTGCTCCACCGGCCGAAACCGCACTGGTCGGTTGATGATACCGGCCTGACAGAATCGACACCCCCGGGTACATCCCCGCGAAATCTCCACTGTCAACCGATCATGCGTAATCTCGCAGATAGGCACAAGCGGAGGTAAAGGAAAATCTTCTTCGCGCAGCTCTGCTACCACCCTTCTGCGGACCACCGATTTCGCCTGCAAACTGCTGCTTCTTGTCCCCTGTCTGCCTGGTACGAACACCCCCTCAATCTTGGCCAACTCATCCAGCAGGACATCCCTGCTTCTACCCTTTTCCCCTTTTACCACTTCGCTGATTTCCTTCACTACTTCCTCGCCGTCGCCCACAACAAAAGCATCCACAAACTCAACCACAGGTAGGGGATTGACCGTGCAGGGCCCACCAGCGACAACCAACGGGTCACGGTTGGAACGTTCAGAACTGCGCAGAGGAATCTGGCTCAGCTCCAACAAATAGAGCAGATTTGTATAGCAAAGCTCGCTTTGCAAAGATACGCCCAGTATATCGAAGTCTCTAATCGGCCGCCGCGACTCCAGGCCGAACAACGGCATACCGCGGCTGACAAGCTCTTTGCCGAAATCTGGCCACGGACAATAACATCTGTCACATGACACGTCCTTCTGCCGATTGAGAATGGAATAGAGTACCCGCAGACCATAGTTGGACATCCCTAGCTCGTACACATCAGGCATGGCCAACACCCAGCTCACTGCCGACTTCCCTGCGCTCTTATACAGGGCGTTGTACTCGCTGTTCGTGTAGCGTACAGGTTTGGTAACGAGGGGTAGAACCTCGCCTAGACGGTCAAACATCAGTTTGGATTGGGGAATGTTATACTTTCCTCTGCCCAAGTCAACCAGTGCACCATGGTCACAGACTCTCTCGAATCTGCTCCTGACTGCCTCCCCAGTTCCAGATAGAGAACAAAACTTACGCTCTGACTTGTTTTCAGCATGTCGAATTACAAGCCGTTGCAGGTGTAAAGGATATCTGCACTACAGCACAGTGAAGAAGTTTCCTCGTATCAAAGTTTCTTAGTGAACATGGACAGCTCCGCTCCCGCCGCCCTGCTCAGGACAGCTTCCTCTAGCCGTCAAACTCTGACCGCTGCCGATTCAGCCCGGCTATCTCAATGTCCAGATACGCCAGCGTCCGGGAAGTGTTTGTCCAGGATGTCCGGCAAAGGCACCACTATCTTCTCTTGAATCACCTTATCCATAGCTGCCTCGTCCGGGCAGTTTCTGTCGCTGAAGGCATCAAGCGGGACGAAAAAGCCGCGGAAACTCTCCTGCTTCTTTTCGCTATCGGTGCCGGAGAAGGACATACCATCGTCACTTGGTTTGTACTCGCAGTTCCCATCGAGAATCACGCTGGTGATGCGCCACCGTTCTTCACCATTGTAAGCCATCACCATCAACAAGGGTTCCTTCTGGGGAATCTCTTCATTGTCCCACTGACGCCCCAAGAGAGCGATCGCATGAATACTGGATAGTTCTTGGTTCTCTCGGTAGAAGTAGACACCGGAATAACGAGTCATCACCGGTCGGGCCTTCTTCGACTCGAAGGTCTGCCACACCTTGTACTCTTTTGGCAGAGCGGCTTTCACCCTGTCAGCTAACAGGTACTCAAGGTCTTTGAAAAAGCGCAGGAACCACTCGTGATTCTCGTAGAAGTTCTCTGCCATCTCGGCGTCCATGGTTGTCTCCTTTCCTTGTACACAGTCTGAATCTCGGCGCGGTGCCGAGTTCCCCAAAGCGGGATAGTCGATTATTTGCTGTTGGTGAACCTGCTGCGGCTGTCCGCAGTCTGAAGTCGGGAAGCGGCTCAAGACTGGCGAAGTGAAACAGCCCGCCGCGCTCAGACTTAGTTCTTATGTTCGCCAGCCTGAAGCCCGGCACGCCCCTCAGGTCTCCGAAGTGGAAGCCTTTGAACAGCCGGTAACCAAATTCTGCAAGGAACCCGATGAAACAGGACAGGGATGTACTTGCGCTCGTGGTGGTTTTCTTTCTGCGCGAACTGCAATTCCTGTTCCACCACTTTGAGCACGTCCTGCCAGGTCAAGTCAACCCTGTGCACATCTGCGGCGTCCATACCAAACCACCGTCTTGCGTGACGCTGTAGCTGTTCTGGGACGATCTCATTGCCGCCACGCTTGCACTCAATCAGCAGGCAATACTCGCATCTTTCCTTGTCGACTATCCAAGCATCAGGGATTGAATCGCCATCATTGTCTAATTCCGCCGCACCACTGTCCATCTCCTCTTCCGGTTCGTGAGTGGCGATTGTGATGATGTGCTTGCCGGCGCACTTCTTGCTGACGGCATCGTCCATATCATCCTGAAGAGCAGTCTCGGCTCGTTCGTAGTCGTAGGAAGTCAGCGTAGCCGACTCCGGACGGCTGCTGAAAAGCGAGCGAAGCAGGCAGTTCCGAACCGGACCTGACAATGCCCGCAAGACCTGGATGAAGGCTCGGGTGAGGTTGTTCTCGATGAACTCAGCTTCCCTGCTCTAGTTGTATGAGTAGAAGAGGTTCAGATGCCTGTCTGCCATTTGTGGAAACATATGTGTCCGGGGAGTGGGGTCAAGCAGAATAGATACGTCCGGAACAGCCATTAGAAAGGTGAATCGCCCGCCGTGGAGGTCATTACACTGGCAGCGAATAGTGGTTGGCGGAATAGCGTGTCAGAGGTAACTAGCGGCAGACGTTCGAATAGAGCTTACGCCGCAATCAGGCGGTCAGCGTCTTTTTCTCCCTTCGTTCAGTACTCAGAACTCATCGCTCAGCGTTTCCGTGAAGAGCGCAGCACCTGACCCCGTAGGCCTAGTGAAGTGCTATCCCGACAACTCCCAGATGAACTTTCCTGTCTTGTCAATGTAGACCCACTTGCCACCGATCTCGACAACTGCCAGCTCCTCGGAGAAACTCCCTGCTTTGTCAAACTGCGGGTTGATGACATACTTACCAGTCTTGTCGATGTATCCATACTTTCCGTTGACATTGACACACAACAAGCCGGTGTGCCCTTTCTTAGGTTGCCCGGTCGGCGACTTCGGGTCTTGACCGTACGACAACAGTGCCAACAGCGCAAGCATGGTGACGTATATCCGTTTCATAATACTATGCCTCCTTCTTTTGTTCTGTTCGCGTATTTCCTCAGGGAACACAATAAGAAACCCCTGTGTCCGCTAGCTGTGGGCGAAGTCTCCGTCTGCTATCGGGAGTGTTAGAGCTGAATTCGGCGGGGTGTCAAGAAGCGCAAGAAAGTGACTTGGCGACCCAGCAGTCTAGAATCTGACCCAAACATCAAGCCAGAAGGCAAAAGCCAAAGGTCAGAAACTGTCGTTACCAGATAACCTTGACGCCGTGGCGACAGAGAAAAGGGGGGTGATATACAGAGCAGATTCAACGCTACCAGGCAGGCCGAATTTACGAGTGATGCGACCACCCCACTTGGTTCATAGGATGCTCCGAGTGACGGCGTTGATTGCGATACTGCCTGACTGCCGGAACGCATAACCTTCAGTGCGTTATGGATGTTACTGCCCTATAGCCACAGGAGGGCTATCGATAAAGCCCTAAGGACAGAACTTGTGGCTGTCTTTACTATATCTGGACAGAATATGGTTGTTACTCTCTTAATTATCTGTCTGGCGCGATGAAAGTACACACTGGGCCGCCCAGTGCTGTCTTGCAAGAAATACTGGAAACCCTGCCGCAGGGATGCCCAATCTGTCATCCCGTCAGTCGGCATACTACACGTTGGATTGATACTATGCTCTATGAACGGGTGAACTACATCAGCACCCAGAAGCAACTGCGCAACTCTCTGGGTTTCTACAACCAACATGCCTGGCTCATGCGTTCTGCCGGCGACGTACTGGGGCAGACCATCATCTACGAAGACCTCATAAAAGCCGGCAGATTTGAACTCCACTTGGAAGACACCGACCTCCGCCGCCTCACCGACGAAGTACTCGTTCTGGAAACTGCCCGCAGCC
>CBFGJV010000021.1:0-39283 GCA_965649205.1 Caldifarciminota bacterium
ACTGTTGGTCGTGGTACTTATGCTCGGTTGCGGCAGTCAGCAGCCGGCAGCCAAGAAGGAAGAGCCGAAACTGGAAGTTTCGGTTCAAACAATGGATTCAATGGTTGTAGCTTCGGTAGCCAGGACCGGGCCGTACACGAGAATAAAACAGGCGATGGCCGACCTGGTTGCTTGGTTGGAAAAGAACAAGGTTCAACCTGCTGGTGGGCCTTGTGCAGTGTTCTACACCGGGCCTGAGGTGCCGCAGGACAGTGCCAAGTGGGAAGTATGCGTCCCGGTTCCGGCCGGAACCAAGGGTGACAAGGACGTCATCGTGAAAACGATGCCGCCGACTCAGGTGGTGAAAACTCTGCATGTTGGTCCCTATGAGGGTGCCGCGGCGACTTATGAAAAGCTTGCGAAGTGGGTAGACCAAAATGGCTATGTGATTACCGGTCCGGCCATGGAGTTCTACCTGAACGACCCGGCAAACACGCCGGCTGAGTCCCTCAAGATAGACATAGCTTTCCCGGTCACGGCCAAGCCAGCCGAGACACAGACTCAACCGGAAAAGACTACCAAATAGTTCTGTTCCATTCCATCACAGAGGCCTTGCTATGACAGCAGGGCCTCTGTGAGTATATGGGGCACTGGAAACTGAAGGAAGAAGCACTTGCATCTTTTAGGGGGCCCCGGGTACAAAAGACAGGGGCGCAGATTATCTGCGCCCCCTGCCGTCAGAGTCTTGTGCTCAGCGCAACACTATCTTTGCAATAGTAGTAAGGTCTATCGAGACAAGGCGGCAGAAGTAGATGCCAGCAGGTACTCTATTGCCCTGAGTGTCTGTACGGTTCCATCTTACGCTTGTAGATTGCTGTACCGACCACGAATGAATCACACGGCCGGAATTGTCTACAATCTGAAGCTGGGCGGGTCCGGTCAAAGGTGTTTGCCAGCTAATGATAGTGCTGCCGACAAACGGGTTCGGGGTTACCTCCAGTCGCTGGCCCACTCTGCCTTGTTTTAGATCCTCCGCCGTTCCTGCCAGGGGGTACAGCGCGGGCCAGACAAAGGCAGTGATTTGGTCTGCCTCTACCAGGATCGGTTCTGGCAGGAGCACTGCCGAATAACCTTCTGCTTCTACCTGCAGAACGTACTCGCCGGGAGCAAGGTTGTGCAGGAGATAGTCACCTGTTTCGGTGGAGCGTACCTCCCAGGTGCCACTTTCCCCGATTGCGGTCAGACGGGCATTCTGGACAGCCGCCTGGCTGTAGGCATCGAACACGAAGCCGGAAATGCCCGCATCACCCGGGCGCAAGCGGCGCAGGAGAAAATGAATACCGTCGGTTACCTGTCCGGGCAGTACCTCCACCGGCCGAGGATAGCGTGCTTCGTAGTAACCGCGTGCACCGGCAAACACGTTGTACGCTCCGGGCGGCAGACCTCGGATTACATAGTGTCCGGTGGAGTCAGCGAAGCCAAAGCCTGAGCCGGCCCGGCCGTAGGCAAAAGCCGCAGACCCAGGGATGGGCTCGCCGGTGGCCGAATCTTTGACCGTTCCCGATATTCCGCCCGGAATGGTCTGCCTTGGCCTCAGGGCCAAAAGGAGTCTGGTGATTTCTCCAGCCGCCACCTTTATTGAATCCTGACGCAGGGGAAGGTATCCTGGTGCGGATGCTTCCAACACATACAAGCCGGGAATGAGCCCAGGGATGAGGAAGTCACCTTCACGGTTCGAGGTGGCGTGTCCGCGCATCGGGCCTTCTACTGCGATGACCGCGCCCGGAACAGGCTCGCGTGTTTCGGCATTGATCACCCGACCCGCTATCTGGCCCGGTTCCTGGCCGCCACAGGGCTTGAGGCTGAAGCAGATACGTTCTGTAACTGCTCCGGCTTTGACCAGAACGCTCTCGGGGAAGCAGCCGGGTTCGAACCCTTCGGCTTTGGCCGAGACCCAATATTTGCCCGGTGGTAAATCCGGTATTTTGTAGCCTTCCTCGGTCTGGAGCACCCGGCGTGTTATATTTGGCGCAGAGGCGACCACCACCGCCTGGCAGATGACACGGCCAGTAGCGGCGTTCGTGACGTTGCCGGTGATGGCGCCGGTACGCGGCGTACCACTCGGCACCAGTTTGATGTCTATGTGGTCGCGTACCTGACCAACTACTACCAGTACACTTTCCGGAAAACAACTAGGTTCAAATCCCTCGGCCTTGGCCGTGACCCAGTATCTGCCCGGGGGAAGGCAATCTATTTTGTAGCCCTCATGTTCAGGCTGGCGTACCTCGCGTGTGACTGGGCCAGCAGCCCTGACTATGGCACCGGGTATGGGCAGATTATTGGCCGCGTTCATGACCATGCCGATGATGGTGCCGAACTCGGGAGGGTTATCTGGAATCAGGTGGAAGCATACTTCGTATGTGGTTTGTCCCGACTTGACCAGTACGCTTTCAGGGAAACAGCCGGGTTTGAAGCCGCGGGCCACGGCACTTACCCAGTACTTGCCTGGCGGCAGGCCCTCAAACTTGAAGCATTCTGTGCCCTGTACCACTTCGCGTACGACCGGACCTTGGGCTTTGACTATGGCTCCGGGAATCAGCTGGCCGCTGGGGTGAGCCAGCACTTTCCCCTGGACAGCTCCGGGTGGAGGCAGGGCGTTACGACGCAGGTAGAAATTGATGTTCGGTGTGACCCTGCCCTCTACCACGGGTACGGACTCCGGATAGGCTAAGGGCACGTAGCCTGGAGCCTCAGCGATCACCTTGTATTTGCGAGGTTCCAAATCTGCCAACAGGTAGAAGCCATCGCGATTGGTTGTCGCGCTTGCCGAGCCGCAACAGACGACGGCCCCAGCAATGGGCTGGGCGGTTTCATAATCCCGGACAAAGCCAGAAATGCCGGTTTCTGTTGCCCAGAGGGCCGGGACCAGAACCAGCAAGAACAACAGCGCGGCCATTATTTTCTTCTGCATTTTTCCTCCTTTGCAATCTTGAGGTTAATTGTCTTGCCGTTCATGCAAGTATCGTGGTTATATGGAACGATTATGGGGGGGGGCGTGGTTCTGTCAATACCTTGCGATAGCTAATTCATACCTGGATCTAAGCATTCTTCTTTTGTCGGCATTTGACCTTGGCGAGTTGCTAGTGCTGCGGGTATGATAGGAAATGCGCAAGCGTCAGACAGGAGATCGCCTCGTGCCTGGGTTGACCCAACAGTCTCAGTTTTTTCTGATTGACAAGGTAAGTTTTCGTGCTACTATTAGTGAAATCGTGCTACGCAGGAACAACGGAGAAGAACAAAGACTGGTACGCTTCGGCGTTTCAATGGAGCCGGAGCTGCTTGCCGCTTTCGACCGGCTGCTGGAACAGGCCGGTATTTCCTGCCGGTCCAAGGCGGTGCGGGATATGGTCCGGGCCCGGCTGGCAGAAGTGGAGCTGGAGTCGGGTCAGGGCCCGGCGGTTGGCATTCTTTCTTTTATCTACAGTCACGATCAGCCGGACCTGGCGGAGCGGCTACTGCATCTGGAGCATGAGCGTCATACCGAGGTGGTCTCCAGTGTGCACGTGCATCTGGACAGGAATGCCTGTCTGGAGGTGCTGATTATGCGCGGTCGGGCCAGCCGGTTGCGGGAACTTGCCGACCGCCTGTCTGGATTGCGGGGAGTCAGGCACGCCCGGTTGTCGCTTTTGCCTGCTGCCTGTCCGCTTGCCCGCGCAAGGGGGCAGAAAACCAGGGAAGCTAAGAGGAAATAGGGGCTACGGAGTTGCCGCGTTACGTGTTACAGAGAAGTAAATTGTGCATTTCCATCCGAGGAGTAACCGAAAAGGCAGCAAGATTAGGAAACTGAAAAAGGAGATACAGGATGAGTTTAGCACTGTCACTGCTTTTACTTATTGGGTCTGTAGATACGGTAGCAACACCAATTTTCCCCATTGACGAAGTGGTTGTAACCGCGGAACGGGTGGCGCGCGAAGTGCGCGATGTGGCTGCCTCGGTTTCGGTTCTGACCGGTGAGGAGATACGAAAGAGCGGCGCCCGCACTGTAACCGATGCCTTGGCCAGTCTGCCCGGGGTTTTTGTGCAGCGCACCAGCCAGTTCGGCCGCACAGACCTGGACATTCGCGGCGTGGGTGACCGGGGTTGCCGGATTGCCGTGCTGGTGGATGGCCGACCGGAGAAGATGCCTATTTACGGCTGTGTGGTCACCCATACCTTACCTTTGAACAATGTGGAAAGGATTGAGCTGGTGCGTGGGCCTCTGTCTGTGCTGTACGGTTCCGATGCCATGGGGGGAGTGGTGAATATTATCACGCGCCGGGCATCTTCGCCGCTGGAACTTTCCGGCCGGGTGGAATATGGTTCGTTCAACACGATTCACTCGCGCCTGGCTGCTGGCACGCAACAAGGTAAATTCAACGTCCTCTTTTCTGCTGACAAAGCAAAGTCTGACGGGCATCTGCCCAACTCGCAATACAACGGCAACGACCTTTCGCTGCGCGCGGGTTATGAATTGTCGCCGGCTGTATCATTTGATTTCACCGGCAAGTACTTTACTGGCGTGAAGCACGAGCCGAAGCGGATAACCGATCCCGACACGTTGGTTGCCACAGGTTGGAATCAGTACGACCGCGGTGGTCTGGACCTGACCGCCAATTTCCGCACCCAGGCCGCCAACGGTTTTGCCAAAATGTACCGCACCTTCGGCGAACATAAGTTTGACCCCAGGGATGGCTGGCATTCCACTGACTACACGAATGGCGCCATCCTGCATGCGCACCGAGAGTTTGTGTCGGGCAATCTGGTGCAGGCCGGGGCCGAGTTCAAGCGACTTTCCGGCACCCGTATCATTTCGGACACGAATAAGCCCTCCTGGGTTCGCAACCAGTGGGATGTGTTCATTCAGGACGAACAGACCCTAGGATTTCTGAGTGCCAATACCGGTATCCGCTACAGCCATGACCAGATTTCCGGGGGAGCAGTTTGTCCCAAGCTGGGCCTGGTAGCAAAGACCGGTTTTGGTCTTACCGGCCGGGCCAGTGTGAACCGCGGATTCCGTTTTGCCCCCCTCAACTATACCAGTGTATTTCCGCCCAAGAATCCGGACCTGCGGCCGGAAATAGCGTGGAATTACGAGTTTGGCGCAAATCTGACTGTGGGCGAGATTCTGAATGCAGACCTGGCGGGATTTGTGCTCAAGGGTCAGGACTTGATCGAGCTAGGGCCCAATCCCAATCCGCCACCACCGGTGCAGTTCCAGAACAAGGGCAGTTTCACCTTCAAGGGGATGGAGGCGACACTTGACGGGCGCTATCAGTTCCTGCGCAGTCGTCTGGGCATAAGTTTTCTTGACCCGGGCGTGAATACTCGGGCCCGGCCCGGGCTGAAAATTTCGGCTGAGGCTGGAGTAAACCTGAGCCGGTTCGACTTTGCGCTTGGTTTTCAACATGTAAGCCGTTATTATGCGCAGGACAGTTCCCGCTCGCCTATTCCTGCCTATGGCATATTTGACCTGCGAGCGGGATGGCAGGCGCTTTCCTGGTTGCGGGTGTTTGCAGCGGCAGAGAACTTGTTAGATGCGCAATATGATACTTTCTGCGACCTGCCTGGCGCGGCTGCAGGTCTGTATCGCATGCCAGGCCGCTCCTTTACCGTAGGGCTGGACCTGAGGAAACCGTAGGAAATGACAAAGTCAGACGGATTGATTCGAGTCAGCGGTTTCGCGTCGGAGCAGGGTGCGAGGGGAAGACTATGGCTGCTACTCGGCTGGGTGCCGGTGGTCATGACGCTGGGACTGGCGGTTTTTGGTTGCGCGGCCAGACCTGGTTCCCGGCTCCGGGTAGTGACTACCACTACTCTCATTTCTTCCATAGTTGAGGCGATTGGCGGCAGGTATGTGCAGGCTACTGCCATTGCGCCTGGTGGCATGTGTCCGGGCCATTTCGACATTTCACCTTCAGCCGTGGCTGCGGCAAACGATGCCCAGCTCTTGCTCAATCATGGCTGGGAAGAGTGGTTTCCCAAGCTGGAACAGGTCTTGCATAATCCCAGAGTGATACGTAGAACTCTGAGCATCAAGGGGAACTGGATGGTGCCGGATATACACAAGCAGGCGGTAAAAGAGGTTCTGCAACTGCTCGGGGAAATTGACAGCGTCCATGCGGACAGCTTCCGGGTGGCCGCACAACGCTATACAGCGCAAATAGATTCGGCTGCGGCGCAGGCGCGCAGCCTTTTTGCCGGTCGGGTTCTGCCCAAAGTCATTGCGGCTGAGCATCAGGCTCCTTTTCTGCGCTGGCTGGGATTTTCTGTGGTTGCCACTTATGGTCGGCCCGAAGAGTTCACCGCCCAGGAGCTGGTGCGTCTGGCCCGGGTGATGGCCGATTCCGGGGTCAGGCTGGTGGTGGACAATCTGCAATCTGGCGCGGAAGCGGGCAAGCCGCTCGCGGAAGCCCACGGCGTGGCGCATGTGACCCTGACTAATTTTCCTCTGCCCGCAAAAGCTGGAAGCCCCAAGAGCCGGAAAGCCAGAAAGCCAGAAAGCCAGGAGGCAGAAGAGCCAGCCTACTGCCGGGCGCTTCTGGACAACGTCCGCGCCCTTGCTGCTGCTCTGGAAAGTTCAAATCCCTGAGCCATTGACTTCCACTCTTCCTGCTGTTTCCATCCGTTCGGTTACTGTCAGCTATCGCAGTAATGTGGCTTTGCGTAACGTTTCGCTGGATTTGCAGCGCGGAGATTTCTGCGGCATCATCGGGCCGAACGGCGCCGGCAAGACTACACTTCTTACAGTTTTCAACGGTCTGGGCCGGATTCATTCCGGCACGGTGGAGGTTTTGGGTGAACGCGGCACCGGTCGCAGTTTTGCCCGTCTGCGCCGGCGTATCGGTTATGTTGCCCAGCAGGAGCGAGTGGATCCGCGCGTGCCTATTTCCTGTCTGGAGGCGGTGCTCGTGGGTCGCATCGGACGGGCGGGCGTGCTGCGCAGATTGAAGCAGCAGGACTACGACCGCTGCCGGGAAATGATGCAGCTTGCCGGCATTCTGCATTTGGCACACCGACCGGTGGGGCAGTTGTCCGGCGGCGAAGCCCGCAAGGTTTCGCTCGCCCGGGCACTGGTGCAGGAACCGGAGCTCTTACTGCTTGACGAGCCTACCTCCAACCTTGATCCCCGGGCAGTGCAGGAGCTGAGTGAACTGGTGGTAGCCGCCTGGAGGAAGTTCCAGCTGACGGTGGTGATGGTCACGCATCAGCTTGATCACCTGCCCGAGGTTACAAACCGCATTGTCATGGTGAAAAACGGACGGATTCTGGCTACCGGCGACCGTAGTCTGCTGGCTGATAAGCGGCAGCTTGAACTTCTGTTTGCCGATGCTGTCTGAATTTATGCTGCTCTGGAAACCGGTGGTTGCGGCTGTGCTTGGCGGTCTGGTATGCGGCATCGTGGGCGTCTGGGTGGTAATGATGGAAATACCTTTTGTAGGCGTGGCCATGTCCCATGCGGCGTTTGCCGGCTCGATTGCCGGTCTGATGCTGGGCATCAACCCGCTTGTTTCGGCCCTGCTTTTCTGTCTGGTGGCTTCTTTAGCCATTGGGCCGGTGGCGGAGCGGTCTGACCTCGCACCATCAGTTTCGCTCGGTATCATCTTCTCGCTGGTTTTGGGACTTGCCTTTCTGGGCCTGGGACTTTTACGCGGTCCCCGCAGTGAAGCGCTCAGTCTTATCTGGGGTAACATTCTGCTTGTTTCGTCCCAGGACCTTATCCTGATGGCCGTAGTTGCGGTTGTCATTCTGCTTTTTCTTTTCCTTTTCTACAAGGAGACCTGTGCCCTCCTCTACAATCGGGAGATTGCCCGGGCTGTGGGCATTCCGGAGCGGGCATTCTTCTTTGTGATGCTGGCGCTGTCCGGACTGGTGGTGACGGCCAATCTTTCTACGGTTGGCGGCCTGCTCATTTTCAGCCTGATTGTCAATCCGCCCTCGGCTGCATTCCAGCTCACTTACCGTTTGAAGACGATGTATCTTCTTTCGGTTTTGTTCAGCGTTCTTTCCTGTCTTGTCGGTCTTGTTGTATCCTGGCTTACTGATGCCCCGGCCGGCGCCGTGATAATCATTACCTCCAGTGTCATTTTTGGGGTGGCGCTACTTGTTTCGCCCAAACGGGGGGCACTTATTTCTGGCGTTCGTTACTGAAGCCGATTCTTTTTGTCGGCAGAATTAGCCCAGCCGGCCGGTTTGTGCTATGCTTATGAGAAAGGAGCAACAGTGAAAAAAATCGTAGTTTACTATAGCAAGTACGGTTCCACCGCAGACTATGCGCGCTGGCTGGCAGAGGCAAGCGGAGCAGAAGTTATGTCGTTGGCTGAGGCAAAGCATCTGAACCTTTCTGGCTACGACCGCATTGTCTTCGGCTGTCCCTACTATGCTTTTCGTCTCAAGATAGCCGGATTCGTCAAACAGTGATTACCCAGGCTGACAGGCAAGAAGGTCGGCTTTTTTGCAGTTGGAGGCGAGGAACCGACCAGTCCTGACTGCCGCAAGATATACGACAAGACCTTCTGTGAGAAGGAGCGTGCGGCTATGCAGTTCTGGTATTTGCCCGGCCGCATTGTTCTGGCGCGAATGAAGCCTCTGGACCGGATGATAATGAGAATAATGAGAGCCAAAGACTTTGACCGCACAGACCGCAGCGCCCTGGCTCCCCTTATCAGCTTTCTGAGCGACTGAGCCGTCCTTCCTGTCGATTTTCATTTCGGGTGGCGGCCAGAAGGCTGGTTGTACCTCCCTCGCTGATTCTAATCTGCTTTCTGTATCAGGCCTGGGCTATTTACTGCATTCCCTGTCCAGGAATATGGCCGCAGCGATTCTCGGACACTTCCCTTTTGGCTGTCCGGTTGACTGGGGGAGTCGTTCCCCCCTCAGGGGAAGGAGGAAAAGCGAGCTTAGACTAGGCGGAGTAACTCCATTGGAGCAAGGGTAGTTAGGGCAGGTCCTGGGGGAAAGGTGTGCCTGCAGCGATTTTTCAGGGATAAACTGACCAGCTTGGTCATATAACCAAATAAAGAGAAGCGAAAGTACCTGCCCTGAGGTCTGTTGCAGGACCAGGCTTTTCGGAGCTGAGAAAATCTGCAGTTTGGGATTGCAAACCAACACCCTGGCCAGATAGGAGCATAACGATACGAGTCGATAGGGCCATACACAGGCTTTATTACTCTGCATCGCGCGAAAGATAATCTGGTCTAATGACTAAAGATACAAATAACCAGATGGCCGGAGAAGAAAAAGTCCATAAAGTCGCTTTTTCATTCTCTGGCAGGAAAAATGGAAGGAAGGTGAGTAGAAAAGAAATATGAAAATGGAATCTTTTACCGAAAGAGCACAGGAGGCATTAGTTTCAGCTCAGTCTATCGCAGAAAGGTTGCAGCATAGCGAGCTGGATGCGGAGCATATTCTTCTTGCTCTTCTGGAACAGCCGGAAGGGCTGGTTCCCCAATTGCTAAAAAAGATTGGCGCTGATCCGGTGCAGGTACAGGAACATGTACGGGTGGCACTGGCCGATAGGCCCAAGGTATCAGGTGGAGATGGCCGACTTTACATGTCGGGCAGGGCACAGCGTGTGCTGGCCAGAGCTGAGGAGCTGGCTAAGAATTTCAAGGACGAATACATTTCCACTGAACATTTGTTCCTGGCCATTGGGGAGTTGCGGGATGGTGATGTATCCAGGATATTCCGCAATTTCGGGATTACCGAATCCAAGGTGCTGGCTGCCTTGAAGGAGCTGCGCGGTTCGCAACGTGTGACTGACCAGGGGGCAGAGGAAAGATACCAGCCACTGGAAAAGTTTGGCCGGGACATCACGCAGTTAGCCAAAGAAGGAAAGCTGGACCCGGTTATTGGCCGGGACGAGGAAATCAGACGGGTAATTCAGGTTTTGTCCCGACGTACCAAGAACAACCCAGTGCTTATCGGCGAGGCGGGCGTAGGCAAGACGGCCATCGTGGAAGGTCTGGCCCAGCGCATCGTGCGGGGAGACGTGCCCGAGTCTCTGCAGGACCGCAAGGTGTTTGCTCTGGATATGGGGGCTTTGATTGCCGGCACCAAGTACCGGGGCGAGTTTGAGAATCGTCTGAAGGCGGTGCTTAAGGAGGTGGCGGCTTCTGAGGGCCGCATCATTATGTTCATTGATGAATTGCACACCGTAGTAGGCGCGGGCAAGGCACAGGGTGCGGTGGATGCCGGAAACCTTCTGAAGCCGATGCTGGCGCGGGGCGAGTTGCGCTGTATTGGTGCGACCACTTTGGACGAGTACCGCCAGTACATAGAAAAGGACAAGGCCCTGGAGCGCAGGTTCCAGCCGGTGTACGTGGACCAGCCAACAGTGGAGGAGACTATCTCTATTCTGCGGGGTTTGAAGGAACGTTACGAAGTGCACCATGGTGTACAGATTACCGATGCTGCGTTGGTGGCCGCGGCCGTGCTTTCTCATCGCTACATCTCCGATCGTTTTCTGCCGGATAAGGCGATTGACCTGGTGGATGAGGCGATGGCCAAGTTGAAGATGGAGATTACTTCCAAGCCGGTGGAACTGGACGAGGTGGACAGGAAATTGATGCAGCTGGAGATGGAAAAGCTGTCTCTGGCCCGGGACAAGGACGAAGTTTCCCGTAAGCGGCTGGAGGAAATAGAAGAAGAGATAAGCAATCTGAAAGAAGAGCAGAAACGTCTCACCGCCCAGTGGGAGGCAGAACGCAGGGAGGTGGAGAAGATATCCCGGCTGCAGGAGGAGATAGAGCGGGTAACAAATGAAATCGAGGCGGCCAAGCGGAAGTACGACCTGAATCGAGCCGCGGAGCTGGAGTACGGCAAGCTGGTGGAGTTGAAAAAGCAACTGGCAGCATTGCGTGCCAAGGACAAGGGAAACCGGTTGCTGCGCGAACAGGTGGTGGAAGAGGATATTGCCGAAGTGGTGGCAAAGTGGACCGGCATTCCTGTAAAGAATTTGATGGAGTCAGAGAGGGAGAAGCTGTTACGGCTGGAAGAAGAGATACACAAGCGGGTCGTAGGTCAGGATGCTGCCGTAGCCGCAGTGGCTAATGCGATTCGGCGCGCTCGAGCTGGCATCGGTGACCGCCGACGACCCATAGGCAGCTTTATGTTCTTAGGGCCTACGGGCGTGGGCAAAACAGAGCTGGCCAAAACGCTGGCCCAGGCGCTGTTTGATACCGAAGAAGCCATGGTGCGCATAGATATGTCCGAGTATGGCGAAAGACACACAGTCTCACGACTTATCGGTGCGCCGCCTGGTTATGTTGGTTTTGAGGAAGGCGGCCAGTTGACCGAGGCGGTCAGACGCAGGCCTTACCGGGTGGTGCTGCTGGACGAAATTGAGAAGGCGCATGCCGATGTATTCAACGTGCTCTTGCAAATTCTGGATGATGGCCGGTTGACCGATGGACACGGCCGGACGGTGGACTTCAAAAATACCATAATCATTATGACTTCCAATCTGGGTACCGAGCTGGCCCGGGGCGGCAGGCAGGATAGAGAGGAACTGATGGCTTTGCTGCGCCGGAGCTTCCGGCCCGAATTCCTGAACCGGATAGACGAAATAGTGGTATTCAATCCTCTGAGCCGAGAGGACATCCGCAAGATAGTGGACATACAGCTGGCACGGCTCAAGGATATGTTGACAGAACAGGATATTGAGCTTATAATTGGCCCAGGCGTGGAGGATATACTAGCAAAAGAGGGTTATGACCCGGAATTCGGGGCACGACCTCTGAAGAGAGTTATCCAGCAACGGCTTGAGAACCCCATTGCTCTTCTGGTTCTTGAGCATCGGCCACAGAAAGTTGTAGTCGAAGCAAAAGACGGTAATATAGTAGTAAAGCCGCAAGGCTAACAATCTGAAGACTCTGTCGGGAGCGGGTATCCCTCCTTCCCAACCCACCAAAAACCCCTTGTTTCCCCGCTCCCGACGCCATTTTAAGACAGCAGAATAAGAAAGCAGCCGAACTTAGGCTACTTTTTTTTCTTTTGCGGAGTCGGAAGGATGAAAAACGGGGAAAAACGCGAGAAAACTACAGGGGACTTAGCCGGTTGCAGGAGCGGAGCAGTCAGAAGTGGGAACGGGCTGATCCGCGCTTGCTTTTTTTAGATAGGCGGTGGCGGCCAGCCGGGCCAGACGGCGGACGCGGGCAATATAGTTGGCGCGCTCGGAAACACTGATGGAGCCACGCGCTTCCAAGAGGTTGAAGAAATGAGAGCATTTGATGACATGGTCATAGCCGGGATAAACCAGACCCAATCCCAGCAGCCGGCGCGCCTCTGACTCAAACCGGTCAAATAGTTCCCGGTAAAGAGCCACGTCTGCTTCCTGGAAGTTGAAGGCAGACCATTCTTCCTCATTCTGCCGATATACATCTCCCCAAGTGAGTTTTTCGTTCCAGCGTACATCAAAAATAGAATGCACGTTCTGCACAAACATTGCAATCCGCTCCAGGCCGTAGGTAAGTTCTACCGGTATGACGGGCAGGTCCAGAGAGCCACATTGTTGAAAATAGGTGAACTGAGTGATTTCTATTCCGTTCAGATCAACTTCCCAGCCCAGACCCCATGCACCCAGAGTAGGAGATTCCCAGTCATCCTCGATGAAGCGGATGTCGTTTTTTTTCAGGTCTATGCCGATGGCTTCCAGGCTGTGCAGATAGCGGTTCTGAATGTCGGCCGGCACCGGCTTGAGAATAACCTGAAGCTGCCAGAACTGTTGGACGCGGAGAGGATTCTGCGCGTAGCGACCGTCCCGGGGGCGTTTGGAAGGTTCCACATATACCACATTCCAGGGCCGGGAATCCAGGACGCGGAGAAAGGTGGCGGGATTGAAGGTGCCGGCACCGACCTCAGAGTTGTAAGGCGCAAGGATGGCGCAACCTTGCGCAGCCCAGAAGGACTGCAGCCGCTGGACAATTTCCTGCAGGGTCATCATAGTTCCAGCTCTGAGGCAATCTCCTGCATTGCCCGTAGGCAGATGGTGGTGAATTCTTCCAGGGTAAGACCCAGGGAGGAACAGGTGGCTATCTGCTCCCGGTTTGCCCCGGCCGCGAAACGTTTTTCTCCATAGCGGCGCAAGACAAACTCGGTGTCCACATTGGCAAGCTTTTTCGTCGGATGCATAAGCGCGGCGGCGACAATAAGACCTGTAATCGGGTCTGTGGCATAAAGGGCTTTATCTAAGTTTGTTTCGGCCGGTACGGCTGAAACATGAGCGAGAACCGCATGGACTATGTCCGGTTCCAATCCCTGGTTCTGGAGCATTTCTGCGGCCACCTGACCGTGTCGGGCAGGGTTATCCTTAGTTTCTTCGTAGTCAATGTCATGGAGCAGTCCGGCCAGACCCCACCTTTCTTCGTCTTCGCCCAGCTTACGGGCCAGGGCCCGCAGGCAGGCTTCAGTAGCCAGCATATGCTTTTGCAGATTACGGTTGGCCACGCGGGCCTGTACCAGTGACCACGCTTCATTTCTGTTCATTATGCGAACCTCTCTTTATTTCCGATTGTGCGGATTATAGGTCAGCTCTGCGGTCAAGGCAAGTTTGCTTGCGCCTAGGGGCTTGCTTGCCTGTCGTATGTGCTTGGCTATATTAAAGAGATGCGTGTCCTGGTCACTGGCGGTGCCGGCTACATCGGCTCGGTGATGACAAGACTTTTGCTGGAAGCAGGGCACAGAGTGACGGTGCTGGATAATCTGTCCTATGGTCATCGTGCTGCAGTTACATCTGGCGCGGAGCTGATAGTAGGAGATATTGGCGATGCAGCTCTGCTGCAGCGCCTGCTTGAGAACAAACCGGTGTTTGATTGTGTATTGCACTTTGCCGGGTTTATCCGTGTGCCGGAATCGGTGGAGAAACCGGCGCTTTATTTTGAGAATAATGTAGCCAAGGGCATTACTCTGCTCCAAGCTCTGGCTCGGGCTGGAACAGGTCGGTTCATATTTTCCTCCACTGCCGCGGTGTATGGCGAGCCAGAAAAAATACCACTGACAGAGGACGCCGCCCTTCGTCCTGCCAACCCCTACGGCGAGACCAAACTGCTTTTTGAGCAGGTCCTTGACTTCTATGCCCGTTACTGCGGCTGGCGGTGCGCCTGTCTGCGCTATTTCAATGTCTGCGGTTCATACGCAGGGCTGGGCGAGGACCATCGTCCGGAAACCCATCTTATTCCCCTTCTGCTGCGTTCGGCGCAGGATCCGGATTACGAGTTTACCATTTTTGGAGACGACTATCCCACTCGCGACGGTACCTGCGTCAGAGACTACATTCACGTTTACGATTTGTGTCGCGCTCACCTGCTCGTGCTTGAGGCTATGGAAGAATTTGCCGCGGGCAGGACTGTGGTGTACAACCTGGGTTCAGGTAGGGGATTTACGGTCAGAGAGGTTGTCGCGGCTGCGGAAAAGGTATTGGGTCGCAAGCTGCGTTATCGCATTGCGGGCCGCCGGCCGGGCGATGCGGCCGTGCTGGTGGCTTCGTCTGAGAAGATTGAACGCGAGCTGGGTTGGAAGCCGCAGAAGCCTGATCTGGAGACAATGATCAAAGACGCCTGGGAATTCCATTGCCGGTATCCGGCCGGATATGCGGAATGAGAGGGATAAGTGTGCGACAGCTACAACCAGGAACCCAGATGACTGAGAGCGCGCTGCAAGCGGCTGATTTCCCGATGGTGCGTCATATCCAGATGCAGCGGCGTTACAGAGATGTAGCCGGAGTAAACTGCCTCAAAATCTGATCCTTTGGTTTCAGCAAAAGACATCTCTCCGTCTATGGTATAGGATACTCCGCCATCAGGCAGCGAACTCTTGATGGCCATGTCCCGATAGATTCTTCTGCCCAGCCGGGTGACTTTTACTCCTTTTATTTCGCAGGCGGGTATGTTTATGTTCAGAAGAGTTTTCCGGGGCAGAATGCCGTCGAGGAGCAGGCCGGTTAGCCGTTGCAGGAAGGCAAGCGCCACATTCCGATTACGTCCCTGCTCAAGGTAGGATACGGCTACAGCCGGCATTCCGAGCATGGCGCCTTCAATCGCTGCGGCTACTGTTCCGGAATAGAGGACATCGTCCCCCAGATTGGGACTGTCATTGATACCAGAGAAGACAAGATCAATGGAACGTTTCAGTATGCCGTGATGAGAAATGAGCAGACAGTCGGTTGGCGTGCCGTGTACGGCGAACCAGCGCGGACGCAGGCGCCAGACACGGATGGGTTTGCGCAGGCTGAAAGAGTGGCTGGCGGCGGACTGATTGACAGCCGGGGCGACCACATATACCCGTCCCATTTTTCTTAGACCCTGATAGAGGTCGCGTAGCCCCGGGGCTTCTATGCCGTCGTCGTTGGAAAGCAGAATGAGCGGTCGGTCTGTTCTTTTGGGCACGGGCAAGAGATATACAGACCGTAACCGTTTTGTCAATCGTGAATTGACACCGTCCCGCAGTCGGCTACAATCACGGCCGGATGGGTAGATAACAACAGCCGGCAGTCCCGACCAAGAAGTTTGCTGCAATATCTTGCCGGGACTGCGTGGGGCTTTCGGCGCCAGACGCCTGGCGGCGTAGCTCAGTTGGCAGAGCAGCAGAATCATAATCTGCGTGTCAGGGGTTCAATTCCCTTCGCCGCCATTTATTGAAGGTTAGAGCAGCAGGTATTGGCTGCGGTTGAACCGAAGGTCAGTACCGGGTTGCAGACTACAGGGAAAAACAGAAGAACTGGAGGTAACGTGGGCCTGGAAGAAACCAAGTCTAAGTTCGTCTGGATGAATGGTAAGTACGTGCCCTGGGAGAATGCCAACATTCATATCTGTTCACATGTAATCCATTATGGCACCGGTGTGTTCGAGGGTATCCGTTGCTACAAGACACCGCAAGGACCGGCTATTTTCCGGCTGGCCGATCATATAGAGAGGCTTTTTAACTCCGCCAAGATATACCGCATGGACATTCCCTTTACGCAGGAACAGATATGCGCAGCCTGTGTGGACCTGGTGAAGAAAAACGAGCTGCAGGAATGCTATATCCGTCCGATTGTTTATCGCGGCTACAAGGAACTGGGTGTGAATCCCTTTGGTTGCCCGGTGGATGTGGCGCTTATCGCCTGGTACTGGGGCAAGTATCTGGGACCGGAAGCGCTGGAGCAGGGCGTGGATGTAATGGTGTCTTCCTGGAATCGGATGGCCCCGAATACTTTTCCCGCTATGTCCAAGACCTGTGCCAACTATATGAACTCGCAGCTCATCAAGATGGAGGCCATCAAGTACGGTTTTGTGGAAGGTATTGCCCTGGATGTGAATGGCTTTCTTTCCGAAGGTTCGGGCGAGAACCTTTTTGTGGTGCACAAGGGTGTGATTCATACCCCTCCGCTGCACGCCACCATTCTGCCGGGTATTACGCGTCATACCATTATCACCCTGGCCAGAGAAATGGGGATTCCTGTGGTGGAAACGATGATGTTGCGGGAAATGCTGTATATCGCCGACGAGGTGTTCTTCACCGGCAGTGCAGCTGAGGTCACGCCGATTCGTTCGATAGACAAGATTACCATCGGTACGGGAAAGTGTGGGCCCGTTACTCGGCGCCTGCAGGAAGCGTTCTTTTCCATTATCGAATGCAAGCGTGAAGACAAGTACGGCTGGTTGACCTTTGTTCGCTAGCTTGCTGGATGCTTATTGCCTTCGGCTCGGACCATCGCGGTTTCCGTCTGAAGGAAAAGCTGAAGGCGGCGGTTGAACGTCTGGGACACAAGGTAGAAGACTGCGGCACATACTCACCCGATCCTGCCGATTATCCGGACTACGCCCGGTTAGTCGCCAACAATGTGGCTACTCGCCGGGCCGAGCGAGGGATTCTCATCTGCGCTACCGGCATAGGTATGTCTATCGCGGCTAACCGGGTAGCGGGTGTGCGTGCCGCTTTGTGCGATTCCGTGTGGCTGGCGCGGCGTTCCCGTCTGCATAACGATGCGAACGTTCTTTGTCTGGGCGCAGAGGTGGTTACAGCCAAACAGGCAGAACGTATCGTCCGGGTCTGGCTGGTTACAGAGTTTGAAGGGGGAAGACACGCCCGGCGGCTGCGTAAGCTTGAGCAGAATTGCCGGGAGTAGCGTCAGTTTCTCTTTCCGGTATAACTTTACTTTATCCGCTGGTCAGGGATAATCGGGCCTGATGCACTGGCACGATATTGCCGCGGACGTTGAGGAGGGAAAACCGAGAGGAAAGGCCTCGCAGTATCTTGCCCGGCTGTGGCCTTTCTTTTCGCCCTATCTTGGTCGGGTGGCAGCTGCCGCTGTTCTCTTGGCGGTTTCCTCCGGTTTGGGGATGCTGGGGCCAGTTCTTCTGAAACGGGCAATAGATGTAAACATCAAGAACAATGACCTTGGTGGTTTGGGTATTACTTCGCTTCTGTATTTGGCGGTACAGGTCGCAGCGATACTGGCAGGCTATTTTCAAAGCATATGGCTGGCGCAGGTCGGAGAACGCGGCACAGCAGACCTGAAGCAGAGACTATTTCAACACTTGCTGAATCTGCCCGTATCCTTTTTTGATCGGACGCCGGTGGGCAAGCTTATTTCGCGAGTGGAAAGCGATACCGAAGCCATCAAGATGCTTTTCACCCGCACTTCAGTGGTGCTGCTGCAGAGTGGACTCATGATAGTGGGAATGAGCGTCATTATGATACTGAACAGCTGGCGATTGTATCTTTTGGTGCTGGCACTGCTGCCTCCCTTTGTGGTTGCTTTCTGGTTGTTTCAAAAGAAGGTGCGGCCTGTGTACTTGGACATACGGAGGACGGTGGGCGAAACCAACAATCTTGTATCCGAATCGCTGCGGGGATTACCCGTCATACAACTTTTCACTCAGCAGCGCCGCTTTGCCCAGCGGATGGATGAATTAAACCGGTTGAAGTTTCGCCATGAACTGCGGGCGATGGTGTTGTGGAACATTAGCTGGTTTCTGGTCGACTTCGGCGATGTCATCGGCACAACTTTGGTTCTGGGCATAGGTGGGGTGCTGGCACTGCAGGGTAGACTCACGGTTGGCACCCTGTTTCTTTTTGTTTCCTACATTGCCCGGTTGTTCGGACCTCTGCGCATGATTTCCGACCAGATTAATGTTATGCAACGAGCGTTTGCTTCGGCGGAGCGGTCGTTTCAGATTTTGGATAAGCCGGAAGAGGAAGCAAATGAGAAGGGCGGGCGTCGGTCTTTGGGACAGACCTCTGGGCAACCCGTTGCGCGCTTGCATCTGCAGCGGGAGATTACCTGCGAGCATGTAGACTTTTCTTATGACGGGCAGGTGTTTGTGCTGCATGACTTGAACCTGGTTGTGCGCAAAGGGGAGAAAGTGGCACTGGTGGGCGAGACCGGTGGCGGCAAAAGTACCATAGTGAACTTACTGCTGAAGTTTTATCTGCAGCAGAGGGGGCGTATTGCCTACGACGGCGTCGACCTGCAACAGATAGAGCGGAAGCGGCTGCGGGCCGCAATCGGATTTGTGCCCCAGGAGGTGGTGATGTTTCCCGGTACGGTGCTGGACAACCTCAGGATGCACGACGAGACGATTCCGGCCGAGACGGTGATCGAAGCGGCAAAGCGGGCGCGGATTCATGAAGCGATATTGAAGTTTGAGCGGGGTTATGATTCGGTGTTGACTGAGGGGGGAGCAAATTTTTCTCTGGGCGAAAGGCAGCTTTTGGCTTTTGCCCGGGCTTTGGTGCGAGATCCGGAGATATTGATTCTGGACGAGGCGACTTCGTCTGTTGACCCGCATACCGAGTATCTCATACAGGAAGGGCTGGAGGAGCTGCTGCGGGGAAGAACGGCGATTATGGTCGCTCATCGGTTGGCCACTATCAGAATGGCAGACAGGATAGCAGTGGTACACAAGGGTCGGGTAGCAGAAGAGGGTACACATGGGGAATTGCTGGCCCGGGATGGGATATACTCCAGGCTATATCGTCTGCAGTACGTGGGAGAAGAGGGTTAGATGACAGACCAGGTGCCAGGGCAGCAGAAAAATAAAGTCCGTAGGGAAAACAGTCTGCGGATAGTGTATGAGTTCTGGAAAGAACGGCCGGGATGGGCCCTGGGACTTGTGGCTGGCACAGTGGTGGCTACGGCACTTTCTTTAGCCTTTCCATACATTCTGCGCCTTATTGTAGATGCGATAAAATCGGGAGTGTCCCAGCAGCAGCTGCTGCGTTATGTGGCGCTGCTTTTTGGTCTGGGCGTGTTGCGAGTTTTGGGTGAAGTACTGATGCCTTTCATCCGCGGGCGTATCAACGAGCTTTACGCCTGGCGCGTACGCAATGAAGTGTTCCGCCGCATACTCGACACCGGACACAGCTTCCAGATGAAATATCCCAGCGGAGATGTGATGGAGAGGCTGGACCACGATATGAACGAGCTTTCTTTCTTTGCTTGCTCTGTAATCTTCCGGTTTGTAGGTGCGGTGCTGCTGGTGGTGTTTGCTCTGGCGATAATGGTGCGTATGCATCCACTTCTTACGTTGCTGGCAGTTCTGCCTACCGGTTTTGTCGTTTTGGGCTGGCTTAAGCTAGGGCCGAAGATGTATGCTCTTTTTATGCAGTGGCGAGAGAAAATAGCCGAGGTGAACAACCAGCTTCAAGCGGCCTTCATGGGCATCAAACTGGTCAAGGCATTCGTGATGGAGGACAGGTTGGCGGCAAGATTTCGTCAGACTTTGGATAAGCGTGTGGATGTAGCTGTGCGCGAGGCGCGGATGGAGGCCCGCATAGAGATGTTCTACACCGCAATTGCCGAAACAGCCGTTCTGCTTATTCTCTGGGTAGGTGGCCGGCTGGTGATGACAAATCCGAACTTTACATTGGGTAAGTTCGTGGCGTTCAACGCTTATGTCCTTATGCTTTTAGGACCCATGTTTGACATTGGTCGGATGTTTGTGTCCGGGCGAAGGGCGCAGGGTACAGCCGAGCGCATAGAGGCGATGAGGCGGCATCCTCAGGAAGTAGAAGCCTTGCCTTTTGCCCAGCGGCCGCAACCGGCAGAGCTGCGCCTAGAAGGGGTGACTTTTGCCTACGCACCCGATAGCAGACCGGCGCTGCGGAATGTGACGATGTCATTTCCTCTGGGGAAAAAGGTGGGTATTGCCGGCACGGTAGGGTCGGGCAAGAGCACTGTTTTCCAGTTGCTTTTCCGTCTGGCTGACCCGCAGTCCGGCCGCGTAACCCTTGGCGGCAGGGATATACGAGAGTTTGCGTTGGACGAGTATCGCCGTTTGTTCGGATACGCGCCGCAGGAACCGATGTTGTTCTCAGATACATTGCGCAACAATATAGCGTTTGGACGGGAAGAAGTGGATGAGGCCCGGCTGCGGTGGGTAGTGGAGATGGCGGCGCTGACGGAAGATCTGGCTGAGCTTCCGCGGGGATGGGATGAAATGCTAGGAGAGAGGGGTACGCGTCTGTCTGGTGGACAAAGGGGGCGAGTGGCCATAGCCCGGGCCTTGGCAGGAAAGCCGGCGGTGATTGTATTAGACGACGCTACTTCTGCGCTGGACGCCGAGACCGAACGGGAATTAGTAGGGCGGCTGATGCGGGAATTGAAGAATACCACAGTGATTATCGTTTCGCATCGCTTGAGCGTGCTGGCGGAGTGCGACCTTATTTATGTTCTGGACGAGGGAGAGGTGAAAGAACAGGGTACCCATGAAGAACTGCTGGCGAAAAAAGGGCTGTACTGGAAGTTGTATCAGCGTCAACTTATCAGCGAAGAGCTGGCAAAGATGTGATGGAGAAAATCGGCTAGTGAGTTGTGGCGATGCGAGCAAACGCTACTTGACTTTGAGGCTTTTCTCGGTTGAATAGGCGCAAGTGTTTTAAAAATTATGTATGCAAGAAGAAACAGCAAGGCGAAGAACAACTACTGGCGAAAGCTGAGAAAAGCTCTTCCGCAGCTAGCAAAGAAACATGGCACGCCGCTTTTTGTGATTTCCCGCACACTTCTTCTGGAGCAGGCGGCTAAATTCCGGCGTCTTCTGCCGCGGGTGAAACCTTATTATGCGGTGAAAGCCAATCCACACCCGGCGGTGCTACGCACGTTGGCGCGAGCCGGATTCGGCTTCGATGTAGCTTCGGCTCCGGAAATAGAATGGGCTTTGGCCGCGGGTGCAAACCCCAAGGACCTGATTTACGCCAACACCAACAAGCGACCACAAGACATCGCTTTTGCCGCCCGCAAGAAGGTAACACTGACAACATTTGATTCTGAGTATGAGTTGGCGAAGATTGCCGCGCATGCCTCAGGAACACAGGTGTTGGTGCGTACCAAAGTACCAAATGTGGGTTCGGTGGTGGAGCTGTCCTTGAAGTTCGGGGCCGAACCGGTGGACGTTATTCCGCTGCTGATAAAGGCCAAGCGATTGGGTTTGAATCCTCGCGGGATAGGCTTTCATGTAGGTTCGCAGTGTACTCATGGGGACAACTATCTGGAAGCGTTTGAGCTTGTGAAAATAATACTGACCGACGCCCGCCTCAAGCAGCTTCCTTTGGATATTGTGGATATCGGTGGCGGTTTTCCCATCACGCACTTTGCTTCTGAGGAGGACTGGTTTGAGTCTATGGCACCGGCAATCAATATGGAGATGAACCGGCTGTTTGATGCCAGCATATCTATCATTGCCGAGCCAGGACGTGCCATAGTTGGGCCGGCTTGCATCCTGGTAATGTCTGTAATTGGTAAATCCATCCGCGGTAACAAGCACTGGTACTATCTGGATGACGGGGTTTACGGCTGCTTGTCTGGCATTATCTACGACCATTGCAAGTACGAATATCATGTTTTCCGGAAAGGTCCTACGCAGCTTACGACGCTGGCAGGACCTACCTGTGATTCCATTGATATCATTTCTACAAATGAGGAGCTACCTGAGCTTGGCATTGGCGATTTGGTCTATGCGGTGAATGCGGGGGCGTACACCCTGGCCAGTGCCACCAATTTCAATGGCATTCCGCCGGCCAAGGCGATTGTAGTTCCATAGATAAGGAGGTTGCGATGAAACGAACCGGAAGAGTGCGACAAAATTTGTCTGACGTTCCAGACTGGTTACGTAAGCGTCGCTGTCCGCACAAGGCGCGCTACCTGTCCGGTCGTCGTATTCTGCCCAAGGGCATTACTGGTCGCGAAAGTTTGGAGTATTTGCTGGAGGAGACTTTTTTGGCGTACAATGCGGCTCGCCTGCGCGAAGGCTGCCAACTTTTCACAGAAAAGATGCTGGAACCGGATGTGACTGTGGGAATGAGCCTTGCGGGCGCCCTCACTCCTGCCGGTCTGGGCTGCTCCTGCCTGGTTCCACTTATCAAGGCAGGTTTCGTGGATTGGATAGTGGCCACCGGCGCGAATATGTACCACGACTTGCATTTTGCTTTCAATCTACCCTTGCACGTAGGTACATTCATGGTAGATGACGCTGACCTGCGTCGCAATGATGTGGTTCGGATCTACGATGTGCTTTTGGCTTACACTGATTGTCTTTGTCGGACGGACGAGATATTACGCGACATTCTGGTAAAGCCGGAATTTCAAAAGGAGATGGGTACGGCTGAGTTCTACTATCTTCTGGGACGCTACGCCGCAGAGTGGGAGGAAAAGAACGGTCTCAAGGAGGTTTCGGTTCTGGCCGCGGCCTATCGCTGTGGGGTACCCATTCATACCAGCTCTCCAGGAGACTCTACTATTGGTATGAACATTGCCGGGCTGGAGCTCAAAGGGTTGAAGTTGCGCATTAATCCTTCTATTGACGTCAATGAGACTACTTCCTATGTGCTTGATGCCAAACGTTCGGGTGGCAAATCCGGAGTGGTGCTCATTGGCGGCGGCTCACCCAAGAACTTCATGCTGCAGACTGAGCCGCAGATTCAAGAAGTATTGATGATCAAGGAATACGGTCAGGATTACTTTTTCCAGATAACCGATGCCCGGCCAGACACAGGCGGACTTTCTGGAGCTACGCCGCATGAAGCTGTGTCTTGGGGCAAGGTGGACCCGAATCGGCTGCCAGATGCGGTGGTATGCTATGTGGATTCCACTATTGGCCTGCCGATTCTCACTCATTATGCTCTGGCCCGGCACAAGAAGCGTAAGTTGCGTCGTCTCTATGATGCCCGGCCGGCATTAATGGAAAAATTACGCATGGAGTTTTTTGCCCATTCCCGGTTCTGACGCCAAGTAGTGCGCAGGTAGGCTATGCGACACTCGCGCATGCTGCTGCCTCTGCTTTTGCCAGAGATTCATGAGTTGATTCTGGCGAAGGACTGGCGGGCGTTGAAGGAAATACTGGCCACCTGGCCGGCTCCAGACCTGGCTGACTTGCTGGAAACGCTCAGCGTAGAAGATGCGCTGGTACTGTTCCGCATGTTGCCGGCCGAAGCTGCGGCCGATGTTTTTGGCGAGATGGAGCCGGAACGGCAGGAAGCGCTCTTGCGTTCGCTGAGCGAACAGCGGGTGAGGGACCTGGTACTGGAACTGTCTCCGGATGACCGAACGGAACTTTTTGAGGACCTGCCCCCTGCGCTTACTCAGAAACTGCTGAATCTGCTACCGCCCGAAGAAAGAAAGCAGGCTTTAGAGCTTCTAGGCTATCCGGAGAATAGTGTCGGGCGGCTGATGACGCCAGATTTTGTGGCGGTGAAGCCGGACTGGTCCGTCAGCAAAGCGATAGAGCACATTCGGGCGCATGGCCGCGACGCAGAGACGATTGATATGGTGTATGTGGTGGATGAGACAGGACGTCTATTGGATGACCTGCCCATCCGCCGCTTTGTTCTGGCCGAGCGAGACAAGACGGTGCAGGACCTGATGGACGGCAGTTTTGTTTCCATACTTGCCACCGCAGACCAGGAGGAAGCGGCCCGGCAGATGAAGCACTATAACCTTGTGGCTCTGCCGGTGACGAATCAGGCCGGTGCGCTTCTGGGCATAGTGACTTTTGATGACATATTTGAGGTTATCGAAGAGGAAACTACCGAGGACTTCCAGAAAGGGTCAGCAGTACAGCCTTTGGATATCAGCTATGCCGCCGCTTCGCCCTGGAAGTTGTACCGCAAACGTATTGTCTGGTTGCTGGTGCTGCTCGTAGCCGATTTTTTGTCTTCTGGTATTATTGCCTATTTTGAGAAAGCGCTGCAGGCGGTCATTGCGCTTGCTTTCTACATACCTGTGCTTATCGATACGGGCGGCAATACGGCCAGCCAGGCGGCGACCCTGGTTACGCGAGCCTTAGCCACCGGAGAGCTTACGCTCCGGCGCTGGCTTCTGGTTGTGGGCAAGGAAATGGCCACGGGAGTTCTTATTGGTGTTACCATGGGTGCGGTATCGTTTCTGGGAGGTATTGTGGGGATGGGAGGGGTGCGGGTGGGTATGGTGGTGGGACTGGCAATGGCCGCACTCGCAATCTGGACGAATATTCTGGGTGGGTTGTTACCTATCCTTTGTACCAGGCTGAAACTGGACCCGGCAGTGGTCAGCTCTCCTCTGTTGACGACTATAGCCGATTCAACCGGCTTGCTAATTTACTTTGGTATCGCTACGCTTATTCTGTTCTAAGAGATAGCGAATCGAGAAAGGAGCTAGGATGAGGAAAGTTATCCTGTTGTCACTGGTAGTTGCAGGTTTGTGGCACTTTTCTTGGGCTACGGTTCTGATAGGTCGCAGCGGGTCAGTGCTCAAGCCGAATAGTTTTTTTGTCTGGAGCAATTTCGGTTACAACAAGTGGGCTAAGGCTTATGACTGGTCAGCCGGGAAGTATATTGTTCCCCAGAACTTTCTTGCCCGGACTAATCTCTTTTGCGATTTGCTTATCTCTTATGGACTTCCGGCCAAGTTTGACATCGGCGGCCTGATACCGATTGCTTACAAAACGCAGGGTACCTACAACTCTTTTGGTATGGGCGATATGATGCTGTTGGCTCGTTATGGTGCTCTGTCCAGCCCGGAGTTGCCGCTGAGACTAGCTTTGGCTGCTGGGGTCAATCTCCCTACTGCGCCGAAGAATGCCCTACCTCCGCTGGGCGACCGTACCTTAGATATAGGATTGGGCGTATCTGCTCACACCACCTTTGCGGGTCCTTTTACCGGTCATGCTCGGCTGGGCTACTGGTTTAACGGCAAGGCAGACAGCATTACGCAATACGGCCGTATGGTGGAATATGCGCTGATTTTGGACTATGCGGTTAACCCCGAGATAATTCCGGAGCTGGCAATTTCCGGTTTATCTCTGGGGCAGACCGAAGTCAGGCGCAGGCCTGTGGCTAACACAGAAGTGCAGCAGCATGTAGTAAATCTGTTGCTGATGTGGAAACCAACCGGTCAGCTGGTAGTGCGACCCAAAGTTGCCCTGCCCCTGGAGTTTATGTGCAAGGGCAGCACGCTAGCGGCTTTTTATCTTGGGCTGGATATATTGGCAACCATACCTTAAGGCCGAAGAGATAAGTTCGAATTACGGGAGGAAACATGAGTTCCAAGAAAGGCGACATACTGGTTTGTAAGGAGTGTGGACTGGAGGTGACAGTAACCAAGTCGTGCGGTTGTGACGATAAGGATTGCGTCATAATTTGTTGCGACAAACCGATGGAGAAGAAAGGTACGGAACAACCGCGTGGTTGTTGCTGCGGAGCATAAGGATAGTTGATAATCGAGCCAGAGCGGTACATTTCCGGCTTTTATGGCGGATAAAAGGGAACGCATTATTGACGCCAATCTTAATCGGTTGACCGAGGGGTTGAAGGTAGTGGAAGATGTGTTGCGTTTGGGAATGGAGAATGTCTCCCTGGTAAGCAAAGTACGCGCTCTGCGGGAGCAGATAGGAACAAAATGCCGCGGGTTGCGGCGGCAGGTACTGGCGAGCCGCGAGAGCGAGAATGACTTGGGACGGACAGACAAGTTTGACCGCACCAGACGCAGAAATCTGGAGGATGTACTGCTAGCGAATTTCAAACGAGCAGAGGAGGCGGCGCGAGTGCTGGAAGAAGTTCTGAAACTGGACCAGATGCGGCTGGCATCTATGTTCAAGGCAGTAAGGTTTCGGCTGTACGATTTGGAAAAGGAAACGGTGAAGGCAGTTGCGGAACTGGGTGGAAAGGTTGGCAGGTCAGCGTCCAGAAACCGTTCTTGACTTTGAGGGGGCCAGTTCTATACTGGCCGTAAGTCTAACACCGGAGGAAAGATGCCCAAAGACGAAAAGGAAGCAGCTCTAGTCAACGCCCTGGGTCAAATTGAGAAACAATTTGGAAAAGGCTCGGTAATGCGGCTGGGAGACGAAAGCGCCCGGGTGCCGGTGGAGGTTATTCCGACCGGTTCTTTGGGCTTGGACGCGGCACTGGGAATCGGGGGAGTTCCGCGGGGCAGATTTGTGGAGATTTTCGGGCCGGAGGCTTCAGGAAAAACAACCTTGGCTTTGGAATTGATCGCCCAGTGTCAGAAACTGGGCGGGACCGCAGTCTTTATTGACGCTGAGCATGCCATGGATCCGGCCTATGCGGAGAGGCTGGGAGTGGATATTGACCAGTTGCTGGTGTCGCAGCCAGATTCAGGTGAGCAGGCGCTGGAGATAGCAGAGGTTCTTACGCGTTCGGGCGGGCTGGACCTTTTTGTGGTTGATTCAGTGGCTGCACTGGTGCCGAAGGCAGAAATTGAGGGTGAAATGGGTGATGCTTTTGTTGGAGTGCAGGCACGGTTGATGTCCCAGGCTTTGCGCAAGCTGTCGGGAGTGGCTGCCAGGGCGAAGACCTGCGCCGTGTTTACCAATCAGATTAGGCATAAGATAGGGGTGATGTTCGGTTCGCCGGAGACTACACCCGGCGGACTGGCGTTGAAGTTCTATACTTCGGTGCGGCTGGACGTAAGGCGGGTTGCTTCTATCAAGAAGGGTGAGCAGGTCATTGGCGCCAGGACCCGGGTACGGGTAGTGAAGAACAAGCTGGCTCCGCCTTTCCGCGAAGCTGAGTTTGACCTGATTTATGCAGAGGGCATATCCCGCTGCGGAGAGTTGGTTGACCTCGGGGTGGAACACGGCATCTTGACCAAGTCAGGTTCGTGGTATCTATATGGCGAGAAACGTATCGGTCAGGGGCGGGAAGCGGCGATAGACTACCTGAGAGAAAACAGCAAGGATGCAGAAAAGATAGAGATGGTTTTGCGCGAGAAGCTGGGAATTCCGAAGCCCAAGCCCTTCAAGCATGAAGGCCAGCCGGCTGAGTCAGCAAAAAAGAAATAGAGCGGACGCCGGACCGCAGGAATCCGGAACTTCCCCGTCCGGTTCAGAAGAACAGTTTTCGATTACTGAGATTCGTCCCCAGCCCGGGAAAAAGGGACGACTGCAGGTTTATCTCGAGGGTTCCGGCGTTTTCATTCTTACAGAAAAAGAGGTAGGGAAACTGGGGCTAGCCGTGGGGAAGAAACTGACGGCAGAGAAATTGGAGCAGTTGCGAGAGGCAGATGAGTTGCGCCGGGCAAAGGAGTATGCAACTTTGCTTCTATCCTATCGCAGCCGCACTCTCAGCGAGTTGCGTCAACGGCTGGCGCGGAAGGGTTTTTCCGAAACTACAATAGCGGCAGTTATGAAACGGCTGGCGGAGTTGAAGTTGGTGGACGATGCCCGGTTTGCGCAGGATTATGCTGAGGCGCGTATTCGTACTGCTGGACGCAGCAGGCGGCTGGTACAGGCAGAGTTGAACAAGTTGGGGGTAGGCAGAGCGGAGATAGAGGAAGCACTGGCCGCAGCCCCAGACGAATCTGTGGCGGCGCGAGCCCTGCTGGAAAAGGTGAAAAAACGTTACGCCGGGCTGGAAGAAAAGGTACGCAGACAAAGGCTTTTTTCCCTTCTGGCGCGGCGAGGTTTTTCTTATGATACCATAAGACGAGTTATGGGGATGGAAGATTATGAAGAAACGTAAGAAGTACGTTATCGGTCTGGACTATGGTACAAACTCGGTACGGGCGGTAGTGGCAGATGTCGCAGATGGCAGGGAGGTGGCAACAGCTGTATGGAAATATGCTTCCGGAGTGAACGGGGTCATTCTGGGGCGGGACCCAAATCTGGCGCGACAGTATCCGGGAGACTATATTCAAGCTACTGAAAAAGTAGTAAGACTGGCGTTGCGGCAGGCAAGGCAATCCGTGTCGGGGTTTGAGGAAACTGACGTTATTAGCCTGGGTGTAGATACCACCGGTTCTACCCCTCTGCCAGTTGACAGACGCTGTCAACCGTTGGCATTGGGCCGCCGTTTTCACGGTAACCTTGCCGCTATGGCCTGGTTGTGGAAAGACCATACGGCGGTAGCGGAAGCAGAGGAGATTACAGAGCTGGCCCGCAGAATAAGACCACAGTATCTGGCAAAGTGTGGCGGCAGGTATTCAAGCGAGTGGTTTTTCAGCAAGATTCTACACTGTTTGCGTACTACGCGCGGGGTGTTCAATGCGGCCTACACCTGGGTGGAATGCGCCGACTGGATTCCGGCAATGCTTACTGGAGTCCAGGAAGCCGATAGAATTGTGCGCGGGGTGTGCGCGGCTGGGCATAAGGCGATGTATAGCGAGGATTGGGGTGGTTATCCGGACGCAGAATTCCTGGGTCAGCTGGACCCGCGGCTGGGTGAGTTGCGGACTCGACTGAACGGCAGGATGCAGGCGATAAATCAACCCGCGGGCGGACTGGCACCGGAATGGGCGGCTCGTCTGCGGTTGCCGGCTGGCATACCGGTGGCTACCGGCGCTTTGGATGCGCATCTGGGCGCAGTGGGTAGCGGCATAGCAGAAGGAGTGCTGGTGAAAATCATCGGCACCAGTACGTGCGATATGATGGTGGTGCCTAAAGAAAAACCCCTGGCTGACATTCCCGATCTTTGCGGAATTGCCCGGGATTCCATACTGCCCGGGTTTTTCGGACTGGAGGCTGGACAGTCAGCCGTAGGTGACATATTCAACTGGTTTGTTTCCTACATCAACCCCCGGGGTCGTGCCGGTACCCATGCCGCGCTGAGTGCCCAGGCAGCAAAGTTGCGGCCGGGCGAAAGTGGGCTTTTGGCTCTGGATTGGAATAACGGCAACAGAACTATTTTGGTGGACCAGCGCCTGACGGGTCTTTTGCTGGGTCAGACGCTTTACACCACTCCGGAGGAGATATATCGGGCGTTGATAGAAGCCACCGCCTTTGGCGCCTTGACCATTATCAACCGCTTGGAGGAATACGGAGTAACGGTGCGGGAGGTGGTAAACTGCGGGGGTATTGCAGAAAAGAATCCTTTGGTTATGCAAATATACGCAGATGTCACAGGCAGGACGATGAAACTGGCTCGCTCTGCTCAGGCATGCGCTCTGGGTGCGGCAGTAGCGGCAGCAGTGGCAGCTGGCGTCTATCCTGATGTTCCGTCAGCGCAACGGGCGATGACCGGTACGAAAAAGCGCGAGTTCCGTCCGCGCGCCGCGGCCCACAAGGTGTACAAAGAATTGTATGTGCTCTGGCGTAAACTGCATGATGCTTTCGGCGTGCGGGATTGGAATGGCAGTCTGTATGATGTGATGAAGCGGCTGTTGGAAATTCGCAACCGGGCAAGAGGGGTAGTGGAATAGGGGCTAGAATTCTATTCGTTCCCAGTAGAGCGAATCGCGGGCAAAGGTAAAAAGCAGGTAACCGTTGGTGCCATAGTCCAGGTTCAAAGCCATGGTGCCGGTGATGAAGTGGTGCACGCCAGATATCTGGGTGTGGCGCCAGCCATGAATGTGGCCGGAAGCGATGGCATACACGCCGTAGCAATTCATTAGATACTGCAGTTTGTGCCGTTCGGCAGCGCTGGCAAGACGCCAGATGCCCGGCGTGATACCGTCATAGCAGGGGAAGTGGGTGCAGACAAGAGTTACATAAGGTCGGGAATTCTTCAGTTCCTGCTCCAGCCAGTCAAATTGTGTGGCACCGATGGTGCCTTCAGCCGTATCCAGAAAAATCAGTTGCAACCGATTGGCGATGATTACTGAGTAGCAGCTGGGACCGAAATTATCTTTGTAGCGTTTCCAGCCTTCTTTCTGGTACAGGTCATGGTTACCCAAGGTGGTGTAGTATGGTATGCCGGTGGAGTCGAGCGCGGCCTTGATGAGGGCAAATTCTTCTTCGGTGGCGTCATCAGTCAGGTCGCCCAGGACACAGAAGAAATCAATGGCTTTGGAGGCTATGTCTGCTCGGAAATGCCCAAGCAGATGACGGCCGTCGGCGCCGACCTGGGGGTCGCCAAATACGGCGAAGCGGAAAGAATCCGGATGGGCAGAAGCAGGCGGAGGGGCCGGCAAGGCACCAGACAGAGATTCTTCGACACGTTCGTCTACCGGCGGCCGGAATAGGAACTGGGTGATATCCCATCTGCAACTGCTCAGCAGCAGAAAAGGAAGAAGAAGGAATAGCCGGAGTAGAAAAACAGCCTGTTTTCCCCTTTGGCGGGTGCAGGGGGCAGTCTTAGTTTTGGGTTTAGAGTTCATGTCTTATTCCGATTTCACCCGTGAATCTGTTCAACGAAATAAGCGCGGCAGACACGCCGGTGAAACCTGCAGCCCAATGGCTGACCAGTTGCCAGTTCGGAGATAGACGCCATAAACAGGTCAGTCCCAGCGGGAATTGTTGCGGGTTGTACATTTCCAACAGGTTCACATTTCCCAAGGCGGTCTCTACCGTAAAACGAAGGGTATCCAGTAGGCTGTAGCGCAGGCCATAAAGCAGGTTCAGTTCTGCTGCCTCGCGGCGATAGTACCAGGGCCGCCAGTAGTGAGCCGGAGAGTATATCGGGGCGCGATAGGCCAGTCCCAGTTTCAGCTCCAGGCGGGACAACGGCTGTGCGGTCAGCAGTAAGTAGGCACGGTTTTCGCCTGTCTGCCAGTCATTCCATTGTTCGTGCTGGAATCCAAGTTGCGGCCGGAATTCCCAGAATGGGCAGACGAGGGGCGAAAGTGTCAGTCCCAGCCTGCTCAGTCCCGAATGCTGGAGAGCACTGAAGGCGATTCCTGTACTGATGGAAAATCCGGTCCTCGCGCGAAAGTCGGAACTGATTGTGGCAAGCAGTTTTGATTCCACTCCCTTTTCGCAGTGCCAGCCGGCAAGCAGAGTCTGGCCGGAACCGCGACTGGAGTTTACCGTTAGAAGCAGAAGAGGAACTAATCCGGACAGCATAATCCGAAAAGGAAGATTTCTATTGTTCACTCCTGCTCCTTAATCGGCCAGTTGCTATTCCCTGCTTGGCCGTCCCAGGGGCATCAGATACAGCGGTTCTTCTGCCGGGGGTAATCCCAATATGCGTTTGACAGCAGCGTCGTCAAACGCTCCCACTGCTACTGTACCCAGTCCCAAGGCGACGCACTGGAGGTAGACGTTTTCGGCCGAATGGCCCAGGTCCATGGACACATAGCGATCCCGGCCCCGCTGGCCATAGCGGCGGGTGGTTCTTTCGTACACGGCAGAATAAGCCAGGCTGGCTGGCGCCTGAGCCAAGAAGTTCTGGTCGAAAGCGGCGCGCGCCAGCTCGGCGCGACGGTCACCGGACACTGTGAGTTTCAGCGTGTGGTTGTTCGCATCGTAGCGATAAACACCGGGCGCAAGCCCGGTAACCTTGCCGACTACCGCATACAGCTCCAGAGGATAGCAGGCACCGGCGGAAGGAGCGGTTTTCAGGTTGAACCCGTGCTGGCGCAGGCTGGTTCCATAAGCGGCCCAGAGCACTTGAGCCAGCTCCGCCAGAGTCAGCGGCGTCTCAGCGTAGCTGCGACGGGAGCGGCGGCGGGCAAGAGCTTCTTCCACCGACATACTGCCCTTGAGCGCAGGTTCGGGCAATTTGATAACTGATGTTTTGGTAGTTTCGGGTGACATAGCCTTGTGTTGTGGGTTTTGAGATGCTTGAGCAGTAGGGATACTTGATTTCTGGTCTGGACCGCAGGCAGTAAGCAGGAAAGCGGCCGTGAAGAAGGAGACAATCCAAAACAGAAAAGAGAGCATAGGTATATTCATCTTGGCAGAAGGTAAGCTGATGTCAAGAGACAGTATGTTTGGTGGTTGTAATGGAAAGCGGAGCTGATATAATCAAAAATAAAGAAAGGGAGAACTGCCGTGAAGTGGATTGCACTAGTGCTGATGACAGCTTCCGCTTTGGCCGGTCCGGATTGCGGAAGATGTGTCCGGACCTGCGGTGGGCAGCAGACGGTAAAGCTGAATACAAAACTTTTGAGCCTGAGCGGCGACACAGTTGATCTGGCACTGGAAATAAAGAAAGGACCCAGAGTACTTTTCACTTTTGCTCCAGACTCCCTGGGTAGGCAGGTGGTTCTGGCTTTGCAGAAGGCGGCAAGGGAATCGGGTGACACTACGGTGACGCTTTTCGGCGTGGTGTGTGGTCCGCGGCAAAAAGCGGTGCAGGTAAAGGAAGAACTGGGACTGGATTTTCCGTTGGTTCTGGATCAGGGTTGTGTTGGTTCGGCGGTGCTGGGACTTGTGACTTGCCCGGGCGCAACTTTTGTGGACCGCCAGGGACAAGTGGTGGGCTGGGCGTATGTATTCACGTCCGAAGTGCTGGCCCAGGGGTTTGCGGCTATACGCGGACCACAGGAACAGACCGACCCGGTGTGTGGCAAGCAGGTGGCGCCTCAGGCTGCGGCCGGGACGCATCAATACCAGGGCAAGACCTACTATTTTTGCAGCAAGGCGTGCCGGGCTGCATTTGCCAAGAATCCGGGAAAGTATCTGAAGCACTAGGGAGCAAGAAATGCTGCCGCAGATTGGCAAGTTAGACAGAGAGTCTTTCAACCAATTGGTATTTGGTCGGCTGGGCAAAAAAGACACCAGCGTGATAATCGGGCCGCAGCACGGCGTAGATGCCGCGGTGATTGCTCTGGATGATGCACCGGCAGGCAGGCGACGGGTAATGGTGGTGGCAGAAGACCCGACTTTTGGTATGCCAGTACTGCTGCCCTGGTTTGGCTGGGGCATTGTGCATATCTGCGCCAGCGATGTGGCGGTTCTGGGAGTCAGACCACAGTATCTGACTATCAGCCTCCTACTCCCGCCCGGTACTGAGTCCGCTACCCTCGACCATATCTGGGGACAGGTGCACGAAGAGTGTCAGAAACTGGGCATTGCTGTCGTCGGTGGACATACAGGAGTATATCCCGGCATCGCCTATCCCCTGAATGGTGGTTGTACGGTATGGGGAATGGGAACTGAGAAAGAACTGACACCGGCCAGCGCAGCACGGCCGGGCGATTTGTGTCTTATGACCAAAGGGCCGGCGATTGAAGCCACCGGCATTTTGGCTATCCAGGCGGAACCGGAACTGCGACAGGCCATAGGCCCGGAGTTGACCCAAAAAGGAAAAGACTTTTTTCTGCAGATGACGGTGGTGAACGATGCGGTGGCGCTGTTCGGGTGTGCGCGGGCAATGCACGATGCCACAGAAGGCGGTCTTCTGAACGGAGTTTACGAAATCGCCGAGGCTTCGGGCATTGGCGTGCGCGTGTGGGAAAAAGACATTTTCATTCCTGAGGCAGTGGGTGCGGTATGCGACTACTTTGGCATTGACCCGCTAGTTTCTATCAGCGAGGGAACTCTGGTGGCCGCAGTGCCGCAGGAAAAGAAGGAGGAATGCGAAGCACGCATGCGTGCGGCCGGCATTCCTGCCTGGTTTATTGGCGAGTTTACGGATTCTGGCCGTATATTCGTGCGCCGGGATGGCACAGAGCAGACATTGCAGCCGGTAAAGGTTGACCCGTTCTGGGCCGCTTACTTCCGTTCGCTGCAAGCGGAGAAGAAGGAATGAGCGAGAACTTGGAATCGGCGCGGCAGAGGCTGGAGCAGGCCGTAGCGCTCCTAGAGGCATGTCCGGAATTTGCCCGGTTAGTGCCGGAAGTGAGGGTCAACATAGTGTATGCACCGGAGGGAACGGACAGCCCTGAACAAGTGCTAGGGGTGGACGGCAGAATCACTGTGGTGGGAGGTAAACCCAAGGCTGCAGGGCCGGTGCGGCCCGGGGTTTCCGACCATATGGCCCGGCTGATAATGGAAGCTCGCAGGTATGACCCCCAAGTGCGTGCGGGCTTGAACTTCCGCTGGAACGAAGCTATTCACGAGTATGTAAAAGGCTATTGTGCCCGACACAATCTTGCGCTTGGCAGCATTGATAGACAGGAAGAACCGCAGGAGCTGGTGGGCAGAGATCGGGCGTCTATGCCCTGGAAAGTGAAACGTCTGGTGGAATCATCCCAGGGAAGGTTACCTCCGGTATTCTATGAATCCCGCGGCTGGGGCAAAGAGCCGCTTTTTGTGCTGGTTGGTCCGGAACCGGTACTGATAGCCGAACGGGCGATAGACATTGCCCGCGGCTTTGCCTCCAGTCGGCTGTAAGGTCTGAACTTTTCCAGATACAGGTCTTCAGATTCGCACTCGTAGGGCTGGCTAGCCTGCAGGTTGTTATTTCCCTTTTCCATTGACGCACAAAGCAGGGCCGGCCTTACTTGCTCCCTCTGCGTTCTGCTTCAGCCGATTACCGACGTAGATGCTGTCAGCCTGAATTTGCGGCGCATTTCCTCGGCTACCTGCGGAGCTAACGCGGTTCTACTTAGCGGGCCGTGCAGCGGCAGGTCTGGGGGCAGGCTCAGCCGTCCCTGCGCTAAGTCAATTGATAATCAGTCCTGCCTGCCATTTGAGTGGGGGAGTCGTTCCCCCCCCTCTGCAGGAGGGGCAAGGTTGGAAGCGGGGAGGGTGAGGGCAACTGTCGGCAATACAGACAATTAGAGAATAACTGGAGGAAGAAGGCGGTCTGCGGCATATGTTTCTGGATAATCTGCTTTATCTGGCCATATAACCTTTTGAGAGAGGAGGAGCCCGAAGTGTGGAGCTGGCTTGTCCGGTCTGCGCAGTCGGCGACAGAAATAATTGCCGGCCGGGAGGTCGGTTCTTGTTCTGCGGGCAGGGGGAGAGGTGTGTGGTGAAGCGGGACGACCACGGCCCGGATGCTCTTGTTCTGCGGGCAGGGGGAGAGGTGGTATAAGGTGTAGAAGAAGATTGTAAACCGAAGGGAGAAACAATGGCAGTAAGTCCGGAGAAGAGAATAAGGCGGTGGGAGAGAAAGTACAATGTGCAGCGGGTGATGGCGGCAGTGGAGGCGCAGCGGGCGCAGATGCTGGCGCGGTATGAGGCGGCGGTGACAGCGTTGTGTGAGGTGGAGCAGTTGACGCGGGAGATTTTGAACGAGCGGGGCGTGCAGACCATAAATTACATCTGGTATTTGAACTACGCGCGGGAGTTATTCAAGTTGACGCGGCGCAGCATTGCGGGTGAGAGTATGGCGGTGGCTGCTGGGGTGCTTCTGGAGAAGTGGCGGGTGCGGGGACTGGATGCGGAGATTCTGGCAGTTATCCGCAAGCAGGTGTTTAATATCGGGCCCTCCACACCGTAAAACTGTCTCTGGCAGATCGGGTACCGCTGCCAGCGGGTCAACAGGGCGTTTACGGGTTCGGTCCCTGTCTGATTCAGGCGGGTGCATTTGACAGGTATGCGTTACAGTTTAGTATCAGAGACTGAGGACAGCAGTTGTTGAAGGTAACATTGCTCTGTTTTCTGGCAGCACAGGCAGGGGGCTGGCGACTGGTTGGATTGCCCGGGCAGCGCATTCTGGCAGTAGCCGCCGAAAGTCGCGATTACTGCTATGCGGCTACAGATTCGTCTCTTTACCGTGGAGACAGATTTGGCTGGTATGTACCTATTTTTCGTTACGGTCCGCATGCGGCTCTGCGAGTTCAGGTAAAAAACAGTTCAGACCTTACCGGTCTTGCCTGGGGATGGGGTTCGCGATCTGACGGGTTGTGGTTGAGCACCAATCAGGGGCAGGATTGGCAGGTGGGCATATATCTTCTTTACGCGGGTGCACTGGATGTTTGGCAGGAGCAGAGAGTGCGGCGGGGACTGATGGTTGTCGGTAGCGATACTCTGAACAATCCGCCGGTACGTTCTACTGATGGGGGCTTCACCTGGCTTTCCGCTCATACCGGCCTGCCGGACAGTCGCGTGCGCTGTTTTGCCATAAATCCCCGCAATTGCCGACTCGTAGTCTGCGGCACCAAGGGGCACGGTCTGTATTTGAGCGTGGATTCGGCCACATCCTGGCGCTTTCTCGGTCCGGACAGCGCGGCAGATATTATCGCTGCGGACTGGTGGGAAGGGTCAATTCTAACTGTAGCTTCGGTATATGATACGATTGCAGTGTGGCGGACTGATGATACTGGAAGGAGCTGGTTGCGGGAATTGCTTTTACCTTCTGGAACTGGCGTAGCGTTCAATAAGGTATGCCAGTTGGGCGGGGAAGGGGTGTATCGCGGGCCCGGCCAGTGGGAGCCTGACACCTGGGGTCTTTCCTGCAGGTCGGTGCGGTGTATAAGTCAGAGCGCCTCGGGCGCATTCTGGTACATCGGCACAGACAGCGGCGTATATCATCAGGACGAAACTCCGGGAGCGGATGAGAAACGGCCAGTCTGTTTTCCGGTATCCTTTTCGCCGTGCCTGACTGTGGTGCGTGGCAGCCTGCAGCTGTCCTATTCTGCTCCTTGTTTTCTTCTGGCGGCAACGGGTCGCAGGGTTATGGAACTTGTGCCGGGCGAAAACGATGTGTCACACCTTGTGCCCGGGGTGTATTTTGTACTGGGATATGCACCATGCAGCACCAGTCCTTTTGAGTTGGGGAGTAGATTAGTTGTGGTAAGATGAGAGAGGAGAAATAATAATAAGGAGCAACAGTATGAGAATAAAAGAAGCTCTGACTACCTTATGTATCCTGGGGGTTCTGGCGGTGGGAGGGGATTTTGGGGCAAAGTCGGCAGGCAGAAACCCGTTGTCGTATGAACTGGAAGGGCCATCCGGGTCTGTACCGGAGATAACACAGGATGCGGTTTTGCTGTTAGAGAGCTTTGACACTACGTGGAGCACCACCAATCCGCCTCCCGGCTGGCAGATAGTCTATTCAGAGCCGCCGGACGACAATGATTGGCATCCGCGTCCCTATGTGGGGGGCGGTTACCGGGCTCGCATTTATGAGACGCCGGTGGAGGTGTTTGATAACATTCTCATTTCGCCGGTAATAGACTGTTCTCGTCATACAAACGTGAAGTTGTCCGTCTGGACCGGTCTACACTACAGCGTAGCTTTCAATGCGTGCATTGAAGGCTCCACAGATGGCGGCGCCACCTGGCCTTTTCTTGTCAAACGATACAACCGTGATGTGTTCCCCGGTATGACAGAGAGATTTGATCTGAACTGGGCAGAAGGCAAGGGTGCTGTGCGGCTGCGCTGGTTTGCCGGCGGTACGAATGCCCAGGCCTTCTGGTATGTGGATGATGTACTGGTTGAGGGCGATTCGGTGGTGGAGCGCGATGCCGGTGCGCGGGAGGTGTACGCACCAGCCGCCAAACTGGACCCTGGGGTGGTGGCACCCAAATGCGGAATACGGAATCTGGGCCGTACCAACCTGAGCAATGTTTTGGTCTATTGTGTTGTAGACTCAGCCGGGACCAGCGTGTACGCAGAGAGCGTGGTGGTTTCCGGACCACTTACCCCTTTTGTAACCGTGCCGGTGGTTTTCCCCGGCTGGAGGACCGGCCCGGCGGGTAACACCTACCGCGTGATATTCTTCACTCGGCTTGCTGCAGATGGAAATCCGCGTAACGACACAGTTATGACTACGGTGTACATCCGGCCCAATCCGGAAGACACCCTGCATGTGGATGGCCCTTATGACGATGCGGTAGGTTTGTCATCCGGAGGGATGTTCTATGCAGCGGCCAGACTAACGCCAGAACTGGGATGCAATCTTATTGCCCTGATTTTCTACCACGAGGAACAGACGCAGAACGAGTATGCCTTCGTCTGGAGACAGAATACTCCTACCCGACCGGGAACAGTGGTGGAATCCATACCTTACAGCGGCAGTCAGCTGGGCTGGGTGCGTTGTAATCTGGGGGCGCCCTTTCATGTTCCTGCCGGTCAGGATGTGTGGGTGGGTGTGCGTTTTCGCCAGGGAGCCGGCCAGTATCCCTGCGGAGTGGACGAGGGGCCGCAAGTACCGGGTCGGGGTGGCTGGATAAACTATTTGGACCGCTGGTTGGAACTGCGTACATTGAATCTGGACTGTAATTGGAACATCCGGGCCATAGTACTGTATGAAGGAGGAGTGGAAGAGAAGGTGTTAGTGCCGAAGGCCCAGAACCAGAAATGGGGCGGAGCAACTATTGTGCGCGGCAGTCTGCATCTGCCATTCTCATCAGCCTCTGCTTCAGTTTCGACCGTTCTTGTCACTGCCACAGGTCGCCAGGTGATGGAACTTGCGCCGGGCGAGAACGATGTGTCGCGGCTTGCGCCAGGAGTGTACTTTGTGCGTGAGGCTAAAACAGGGAAGCACCCAAATACAGTCCGAAAGGTAATCGTCCAAAGATAGGGGTGAAACATGAGGACAGCAGTAATGATCGCAGTACTTGGTCTGGTTCTGGTCGCGTCGGGAAGCGGGTTTCACGAAGCTGGCAGCCCCAAACCCGGGTTTGATGCGCAGGAGGTGGTGCGGTCAGTGCGTCGCAATCAGGGGCTTACCGAAACTACTCTCCCTACGTCTGGCCGGGCAGGAAGACTGCATCAACACCGCCGTCGGGAGAGTAGCTGGACAGCCGGCGAAGATGAATTCACTGACGACGGCGAGTTTCTGCTGGACACCAACCGGACTGTCGTAGTCGCCCAAGGTAGTGAGGACTATCCGGCGGTGGAATTTGGCGGAACCAACTACTTGGTCGTGTGGCAGGACGGCAGTTCTGGTAATTACGACATACACTGCACACGAGTCAGCCCCAGCGGCGTCGTGCTTGACACACTCCCGGTCGTCATCAGCGCCGCAACTGATAACCAGTGGACGGGTGGGGTCGCGTTCGATGGAGTCAACTACTTCGTAGTCTGGGAAGACTGGCGCCATGATCCGTTAAATCCGAGTATCTACGGTGCACGAGTCAGCCAGGACGGCACTGTTCTTGACACTGACGGCATCCCTATCTCCTTGAACACAGGTGCATTGGGGCCGTCAGTTGCCTTTGCCCAAGGGGTGTGCTTCGTAGTCTGGAGTGCCAATGACGATATCTACGGCGCCCGGGTAACGCCTGGCGGCAATGTGCTTGACCCTCAGGGGATTCCCATATCAACCGCACCCGGCAGGCAGTATTGGCCTGTTATCGCTTTCA
>CBFGJV010000022.1:0-35633 GCA_965649205.1 Caldifarciminota bacterium
AACGACCTCAATCCGGCACAGCGGAGTAGAAACCCAAGTCCCATAAGAGCATAGCTACCCTGTTAGCAAGATAACGACCTCAATCCGGCACAGCGGAGTAGAAACGTAAAGTACCCACAATCGTTTCAGCTCGTCCTTCCGCCTGATAACGACTTCAATCCGGCACAGCGGAGTAGAAACATTAACAACCCTGCCCCCAAAACACGTATCTTTGTGGATAACGACCTCAATCCGGCACAGCGGAGTAGAAACGTAAAGTACCCACAATCGTTTCAGCTCGTCCTTCCGCCTGATAACGACTTCAATCCGGCACAGCGGAGTAGAAACTCTTTCTGTTCTTCTTCAATTAAAACCCCGTCTTCTATGATAACGACCTCAATCCGGCACAGCGGAGATACGAGTGACAGGTGACAGGCGACGAGTGACAGGTGACAGGCGACAGGGATAGGGAAGGGGGTGACAGGTGATACGATACGGGTACCAGACAGAAAGGAGGAACACGGTGTCAGGACATCTTTATGGTCGCATCTGCGACCCGAGTACGCTCTTTCGCGCCTGGTCTGCTGTGAAGGCCAATGCCGGCGTGGCCGGTGCGGATGAGGTATCACTTGGCGCGTTTGAGCAGAGTTTGAACCAGAACTTAGCTGGCCTTTCCCGGTCGCTCTTGAATCAAAGCTACGTGCCCGAGCCGACAAAGGCGGTGATGATTCCGAAGTCGGATGGCACGAAGCGACGTCTTTGCGTTCCGTCGGTGAAAGACCGGGTGGTACAGCAAGCGACGCGGACGGTGCTGGAGCCTTTGTTCGAAAGCAAGTTTCTGCCTTGTAGTTTTGGATATCGGCCCGGAATGGGACCGCTCCGAGCAGTCGGCAGGGTGGAAACACTGCTTCATGAAGGTCGCGTCTGGGCTGCCGGAGCCGACATTGACGACTTCTTCGACTCGATTAGCCACACGATTCTGCTCAGGCTCGTGGCCGAGCGGGTTTGGGAGAAACCGGTGCTGAGGCTCATAGAACTCTGGCTTCGGACCGGCTCTGTACACATGGGTAGCTGGCGCGAGAATCTGGAGGGTGTGCCCCAAGGCGGTGTGATTTCGCCCCTGCTCTCCAACATCTACCTTCATCCGTTTGATATGGAAATGACCCGTCGTGGGTATGGTCTTGTACGCTATGCCGACGACTATCTGTTCCTTGAGCCAGAGCGGAACCGGGCAGTTCAGGCGGCCCGCGAAGCGGCTGGATTCCTCGCGCGCGAGTTGTTGCTCAAGACCGAGGCACCGGAAGTGACACACGCGGGCGAGGGGTTTGTCTTCCTTGGCTTCCTTTTTCAGGGCGGGAAGAAAACTATAGCCCCGGGTAAGCTGGAGGAAATGAAGCGGAAGGTGACAGAGGTGGTGAGAAGTGCCAAGACCATTCCGGACACCGTGAGCCGGCTCAATCTGCTGCTTGCCGGCTGGCGGAACTACTATGGCGCAGGCGATACCGAGGAGCAGTTGCGACTCATCGAGACCGTGGTGTTCCGCGAGCTTGGCACTAGACTAAAGACCCTGCCGGTTGACAGCCGGGCCGGAACCCGGCAATGCTTGGAAAGACTGGAGTTTCTGCTTCCCAAGTCTCAAGCAGGTCGGGCGAAGTTCATTAGTCTGCTGTTTGCGTCTGCCGTGTCCGGGCCTGGTCGTACAGAAAGCACGTCACCGCCAGAGCCTGCACAGGCCGTGAAGACAAGGCGTCGTCAGTATGAGCGGCTGGCAGAAGAAGAGTCGGTGTTGGTGGTGGACCGACCAGGGTCCTTTGTCGGCAAGACCAGTAGGCGCGTGGTTGTGCGCGAACGGGGCCGCCGCACGCGGGAGTTGCCCCTATTTCGGTTGCGGAACATCATCATCGAATCTAATGGGGTGGGCGTTTCCAGCGACCTGGTCCGGTTCTGCTCAGGCCAGGGCGTAACTATCAGTTTCCAGGATGAACGTGGCCGACCCTGCGCCTTCCTGGTTGGGGCTGACCGGGCCGCCTATCCATTGACCATCGCCCAGCTCGAGACGCAGAAGTCGGAGCGCGGGAACTGCCTGGCGCGTGCCTTCATAGAGGGTAAGGTTACGAATCAGATGAATCTCCTGCGCTACTATGCCAAGTATCGAGGCCGGGCCGAGTCGGAGTTCCGACAGGAGATACCCGGGGCGGTCGAGAAGCTGGCCGGACTACTGGAGCAACTGGCCGGTCTGGAATCGGACGAGCGGTTCGGCGGCCAGCTCTTTGCACTCGAGGGGCAGGCCGGAGGGATCTACTGGGGTCTGGTGAAGGCCTTGCTTGCATCGGATGCCTGCTTTGAGCGTCGGGAAAAGAAGGGAGCCACCGACCTTGTGAACTCGCTCTTGAACTACGGATACGGGATACTCTACTCGTTGATGCACCGGCTGTTGGTCCTTGCCGGGCTGAACCCTTGTGTCGGCTTCATCCATCGCGGTCCCGCGGACCGGTCCAACCTGCTGTTTGACGTGGTAGAGGAGTTTCGCCAGCCGGTCGTTGACCGGGCGGTCATCCGGCTCCTGCGCAAGAAGGCGCGGCTGGGGATGGACGGGGTGTTGCTTGACCAACGTACCAAGCATCGCCTGGTGACCGCCGTGATGGACAACCTGGGTTCTCCGGTATATTACCGCGGAGGCCGATCGAGTCTTCGGAATGCGATGGAAGGACAGGTTCAGCGTCTGGTTGGCTTCATCAAGGGCAGGGAGCAATACCGGCCATTCATTTTTCACTGATGTGGTAGCTTGTCACTTATTACCTGTGAGGAGATATGGTTGTCGTTGTGAGTTACGACATCGTTAGCGACCGACGCCGGGTCCGGGTCTGCAACAAGCTGAAGGACTATGGCCGACGCGTGCAGTACAGCGTGTTCGAATGCAATCTGGACGAACGCAGGCTGGCCGAGCTTGCGGCCGAACTCTCTGTTCTGCTCAACGTAGGGCAGGACAGCATTCGGTTCTACCGGCTCTGCGAACGGTGCGCCGCTAGGGTTGAAGTCATAGGCCATCCTGCCAGTCCTTGACAGGTATCCGTTGGGAACTAGTATGGATGGAGGCAAAGAATGACGGGTGGAGAGAGTCCCTTCGCCCAATGACTAGTCACTTGGAGCTGTTGTTCCTAGGACAATTTGGAGCAAGTACGAAGTGAAAAGAAACAAGTGACAGGCGACCGGCGACAAGTGAAAAGAGACAGGATAGAATCCGGTATTTTTTTGAGTGATACGAAGACCGTAACAAGAAAGAGAGGGAAGGGAAAGGATGTTCACCGACGGACTGTTTCCTGATAAGGATATGGATTCAAACAACCGCGATAGGTACTATCCGACTACGGAACTGCCTGAGGATTCGATTTTCCGGCGCGTGGGCGAGGATTTGACTTTCAGGGTGAAGAACAATCCGCCCGGAGATTTCTCGGCCCGTGAGCCGGAAATGCGTCAATTGGTGCGTATCCTTGGCCGGCGAGCTAAGGCGAATCCGATGATCCTTGGAGACGCGGGAGTGGGCAAGACATTCCTGGTGAAGTGTCTCGCCTGGAAGATCGTAAACAGAGACGTGCCAGAGTGGCTTCTGGGACGGAAGGTAATCAGGACCAGTTTCTATGATGTGCAGGCCGGTGTGCCGGGTACATACTGGGAGTGGGGAGCGTATTCAAAGTTGCTGAAAGAGTTGCTGGAAGCAGCCAGCAAGGAACCGGTCGTACTGTTCATTGATGAGATACATCAGATTTTCGGACATCCGCACAGCGCAAACATCCTGAAGCCCTACATTGCGGAGAATCGGGTGAGGCTTATCGGTGCAACAACGACCGAGGAGTTTCACCGTTTCGTTAGTCGAGACGAGGCGGTCAGGCGCCGGTTTCAAGAGGTGAGCATAGCTGAGCCGGAGGGAGAGAATCTCAGGCGCATTGTGCAGGCGGAGCTACGGGAATTGCAGAAGTACTACGGGGCTAGCGCCAAGCCGGGGCTGGTTGAGTATGCAATCAGGTTGTCAAATGAGTATTTGCCTTTCCGAAGGCAGCCGGATAAGACGATTGACCTTCTGGAGCAGGCTTTCACAGAGTGCCGAATGGCTGACAAGAAAACTTGTGATGCGGCGAACTTGAGGGCCGCACTGGCCGAGATAACCGGGATTCCGGATGAGACGATTGCACAAGAGCAGGAGAAGACCAAGGGTCTGGAGCGAGCCCTGAATGCCAGAGTGCTGGGTCAGGAAGAGGCAATCGCAGCTATCTGCAGCCGCTTGACCGTGACGCGTTCCCGGGTGCAGATGAACCCGGAACGTCCCTTGGGCGTGTTTCTGATTGCCGGGCCGAGTGGGGTGGGCAAGACCGAGTTGGCCAAGGCGCTGGCCCTGCACTATACCGGCAGTGAGGATAATCTTGTGCGCATTGATATGTCGGCGCATCAGAGCCTGGAGTCGCTATTGGGCCGGCCTGGACCACCCAATGCGGAGAACCCGGAGTTCCTCGCACCTTTGACTCTGCAGTTGCGGCGGCATCCATTCTGTGTTCTGCTTCTCGACGAGTTTGAGAAGGCTGGTCAACAAGTACGGCTCGCCTTCTTGCAGGCGTTTGACTACGGAAAGCTGGAGGACTTGCAGGGCAACGTGATCTATTTCAGTGGCGCTATTGTGCTGATGACCTGCAATGTGGGATTTGGGGACCAGGGACTCAAGATTGCCGGGTTCGGACAAAATACGCAGACTGACTGGAGGAGCGCATACCAGGAGGTGATGAAGGCAGTCGAAGCAGAGTTCCCGAGAGAGTTTCTCGGACGAGTAGATGAAATACTGGTATTCAAGCCGCTCACGCCGAAGGTGATGGATGGATTCATTGCGCAAAAGCTTAGCCGGTTGAGCATTCGGTTGGGCAAGAATATCACTTTGAGTGAGGAGGCTATTGAGCAAATCCGTAAGCAGGGTTTTTCAGATAAGTACGGAGCCCGGCCTTTGAACCGGGCGATAGATGCGGTAGTAGGCAAGGCTCTGGCGCAATTGAAGATGACAGAAGAGTGGGAGAGGGCAGGGACGGTTGAGGTAATTCTGAAGGATGGCGTCCCGGTTGCGCAGGTGAAGGTGTGAGAATGGCCCAGCTGGTTGCCGCTACTTTAGCACGATGGCTTTCTGGGCGAATATGCCGTCCTGGGTGATGAGCTGGAGCAGATAGATGCCGTTTGTCAAACCCGTGCCGTCCAAGTCGAAGCTAATCTGTTCGGCCAGTCTGGCCGGTCGTGACTGGGTTGCGACTATTCTACCGTCCATAGTGACAGTACGTAGTTCCACTTGCCCGGTGACCGGGGAGATGAAACTCACCCGGGAGTGGTGAGTGAAGGGATTGGGCGATATTTTGAGGACGTAGGGTAGACGGTTGAGCAGAGGAGGGGTTTCGGCGACTCCGGGTATGCGTTCGCCAAACCAGGCGAAGATGCGGCGAATGAGGGTCCATTTCTGCAGATAGCGGTTTGTATGGTCTATGGCTTCAAAGGGCACGGAGAAGTAGACAAGTCGGTAAGAGCCTTCGTAGCGGATGACTGAGTAAACCGTGGTGTCGCCATAGTCCTTGAAAAAGGCGCAGCCAATACCGCCATTGACAGCCCGTACGCCGTCAAGCGAAGAGCCGTTGTTCTGGCCGCCGCCACCACCTACAACCATTGTGTCGCCCCGGGTGATGGGGTCTGCGGGGAAACCGGGCAGATAGAGTTTGCCGGTGGATCCAGTGACCAGTTCGGCGCGCAAGTAGTTGGAGAGAAAGGGGTGGCCGGAAAGATTCTGGGCTATGTTCTTGCCGGAAATAATGAGGTTGCCGCCGTTGTCCAGATAGCCGGTCAGACTGGTTATCTCAGCGGCGGTAAGGGTGGTGAGGGAATCGTCGCCCGTGAACCAGATGACAATCGGATAATGTTTGAGTGTGTCGGTTGAAGGCGCTCCCAGAGTCTGCACGTCAAAGCGATGGTAGAGAATACCGGAAGAGTCCAGGGCCGCAGTGTACCAGCGTTCTATGTTCGTGCCCAAATCGTCGTCCACCAGTAGAACGCGAGATTCCCCAGATAGAGTGGTGAAGAAGGTATCAGGATACGCCGGGTCAGGCTGGGCATTGACGGTAAGGTAGAAGAGAAGTTTCTGGGGTGCGTTGTCCGCCGGAATCTCGATGACAAAGGAGTCGGCTGAGCAGTCCCGGGTAGAGCCGCTGGGTATATGGGGGAAGGTGGCGGTGGCTTTGTGAATTCTTACCCTGGAGTTGGCGCTGGCGGTGAGCGTGGCGGTGACGTTGCCGGCATCGCGCATATTGGGTTTGTTGCTGTAGCTGACAATGAGACCTACGATTTCGCCCGGGTCAGGTCGGCCATTGCCGTTGCCCGAAATGTCGTTGAAGCGCCAGCCAGACAGACGCAGGTCACAATAAAAATGAGGCAGGATGATGTTGGCCATTGATACCCGGCCAGCTCCCAGTTTGCCCTGGCGGTAGAGGGGGTCGGGCATAGTGTCGCAGGTGGCGTGCATCAGAGCGGTGCAGGCTACATTGGTGAGTGACGGGTCGAATGATTTCATCCAGCAGGCGACAGCCGCAGCTGCCGGACAGGACATGGAAGTTCCGTCCATTGAGCCGTAGTAGCCGGAAGAACGGTTGTAGGTGGCGAGAATGCCTGCACCTGGAGCGGTGACATCCACCCAGGGACCGTAGTTGGAAAAGCTGGCGCGGACATCAGAGGAGGTGGAGGCGGCGACATTTTCCACGCCCGGGTTGCAGGCGGGCCAGCGCTGGGCTTCCTGGCCGTCGTTACCGGCGGAGCCGTAGAGGACGCAGCCACTGTTCCAGGCATAGAGGCAGGCATCAGCCAGAGAAGAGGAGCGGTTGCCACCAAAGCTCATGGATATGGCCCAGACTCCGGCCGGGACCGCGTGATAGATGGCGGCTACAGCACAGTTGATGTAGATGCCGCCGCCGAATCCGGCGCGTACGGCAAAGGAACGGGTGTTCCAGGTATAACCGGCCACGCCAATGCCGTTGTTGGTGACCGCGTTTATATTGCCCCAGCAATGAGTGCCGTGGTCATCACCGTAGTCGGGCAGCGGGTCGGGCTCGCCTGATACATAATCAAAACCGATGACATCGTCATTGTAGCCGTTGGCATCCTGGTCAATGTCGTCTAGGTCTCCCAAGGGCGGAGGAGCGGGGTCAAATTGGCCGTTGCCGTTGATGTCCTCAGGGCGATTAATCCAGAGGTTGGCGGAAATATCCGGGTGCAGCCAGTCGGTGCCGGTGTCGATTACCAGATTCAGAACCGCAGTGTCGCCTTTGGCCACGCCCCAGGCAAAGGGTGCTCCTACCTTGGCCAGATGCCATTGCGCGGAATACATGGAGTCGTTGGGCTTGGCGTCTACTTCATAGCGCAGGTTTGGTTCAGCAAACTCCACGAGTCCGGTGGCTTCATATGCTCGGCAGGCTTCGTAGACGTCGCATGCGGGGTCAAACTGTATTATGTATTGCAGGTCACAACCGAGCTCCAGGGCTCTGGAGTCAGGATAGGGGTGGCGATACAGTTTGGTGATGTCGTCCACTTTGTATCTGCGGTTCAGCTGGTCCAGTTCAGGCACACCGAACAGCACGGTCCCGTCTGTTTCCTGAACCGAAACTCTGCCCCGCAGTGCAGACTTGAGTTCCAGGATGAGTTGACCGGCTACATACTGGTCGTTGTTTGCCGCGGTCAAGACTGGCCGGGAAAGGTCGGGCCAGGCCAGAGACAGGGTAAAAAGGACAAGGGACATAGATATGAGTTTGGATTTCATTAGGAAGTTCTCCTTTGCAGGCTGGTTGGATAGCCGCATAGTAGTAGTAATTTACCTGACTACGGCAATCTTCTGGGCGAAGACGCCTTCGGGGGTAACCAGTTGTACAAGATAACATCCTGCAGGCAGGGAGGTTCGGTTCAGGGAGAATCTGACCTCCTGGCCCAGGGTGACGTCCCGGGTATTTGTGGAATGGACCCGTCCGTCGAGGTCACAGATGCGCAGTTCGGCTGTGCCGGTTATGGGCGAGATGAAGCTGACGGTGGCATTTCTGGACAGGGGGTTGGGAGCAATTTCCAGTACATAGGGACGCAGGAAAGGCATGGGTGCAGGTTCGGCAGCGCCGACCAGGGGTTCGTCAAACCAGCGGAAGATGCGTTTTAAGAGGGTCCAGCGCTGCAGGTAGCGACTGGAGTGGTTTATGGCTTCGAAGGGAACAGAGAAATACACCAGACGATAAGTTCCCTGGTAGCGAATGACCGAGTAAACCGTAGGGTCGCCGTAGTCTTTGAAGAAGGCGCACCCGGTGCCGCCGTTTATGGCTTTTACACCGTCAAGAGAGGAACCGTTGTTAGCTCCTCCGCCGCCTCCAGCCACCATGGTGTCGCCCTGAGTTATGGGGTCGCCCGGAATGCCGGGCAGATAGAGTTTGCCGGTGGAGCCGGTGACCAGTTCGGCGCGCAAGTAGTCAGAGAGGAACCAGTGAGAAGACAAGTTCTGGGCTATGTTCTTGCCGGAGATAATGAGTTTGCCGCCGTTGTCCAGGTAGTTCACCAGGCTGACTATGTCGTTCGTGGTGAGGGTGGTGAGAGAGTCGTCGCCGGTGAACCAGATGACTACCGGGTAATGTCTGAGCGTGTCGGCCGAGGGCGAACCCAGATTGCGGACATTGTAGGTATGGTAGACGATGCCGTTGGAGTCACAAGCGGAGGTGTACCACTTTTCGTAGTCCTTGTCCAGGTCGTCGTCCACCAGGAGTACCCGCGGTTCTCCGGCCAGAGCAGAGAAGCTGGTGTCCGGATACGCCGCGTGGGGCGTGGCGGTTACAGTGAGGAAGAAACGTACATTCTGCGGAGGAGCGTCAGATCTTACAGAGACGACGAAGGAATCAGCGGAGCAATTGCCGGAAGAGCCGGCGGGAATCGGAGGGAAGGTGGCGGTGCTTTTGGTAATCGTGACCCAGGGGCTGGTGGTGGCAAGATTGGCGGAGATGTTGGAAGCGTTGCGGTAGCCGGCAGTGTTGCTATAGGTTACGATGAGCGCCACAGTCTCGCCGGGGTCAGGTCGGCCATTACGGTTGCCAGAGGCGTCGTTGAAACGCCAATTGGTAAGCCGCAGGTCGCAGTAGTATTGCTTGAGAACCAGGTTGGCAAGGGATACCCGGCCGGCACCCAGTTTGCCTTGGCGATAGAGCGGGTCGGGCATAGTGTCGCAGGCGGCATGGATGCGGGCGGTGCAGGCTACATTGGTGAGCGAGGGGTCAAGGCTTTTCAACCAGCAGGCCACACCCGCGGCCAGGGGACAGGCCATCGAGGTTCCGTCCATAGAGGAATAGGAACCGCTGCTGCGAGAGACGGTGGAATAGATGCCCACTCCTGGCGCGGTAACGTCCACCCAGGTGCCGTAGTTGGACCAGGAAGCTTTGACGTCGCTGTTGTTGGAAGCGGCTACGTTTTCCACGCCCGCATAGCAGGCAGGATAGCGCATGTTTTCCAGTCCTTCGTTGCCGGCTGAGCCGAACAACACCAGACCGGCATTCCAAGCTGCCAGGCAGGCATCGCGCATAGGAGCGTAAACAGAAGAGCCGCCGAAGCTCATAGAGATGGACCAGATGCGTTCGTTGGTGGCGTATTGGATAGCGCTGGTAGCCTGAGACAGGTATATGGAGCCGCCGTATCCGGCCCGGCAGGCAATAGAGCGGGTATTCCAGGTGGTGCCGGCTACACCGGTGGCGTTGTTGGTTACAGCGTTGGTGATGCCCCAGCAATGGGTGCCGTGGTCATCACCCGTGTTGGGCGCGGGGTTCGGGTCACCGGAGATGAAGTCCCAGCCGATAACGTCGTCCCGATAACCGTTGCCGTCCTGGTCAATGTTGTCCAAGTCACCGCTAGGAGGAGGAAAGGGGTCAAAGCGGCCGTTGTTGTTGATGTCTTCAGCCGCCTTTATGCGCAGGTTGGCTTCTATATCCGGATGCTGCCAGTCCAGGCCGTCGTCAATTACTGTGTTCACTACGCTGGCGCTGCCTTTGGCTATCTTCCAGGCAAAGGGAGCGCCCAGTTTAGCCAGATGCCACTGGTTGACATATCCCGGGTCATTGGGAATCTCGTCCAGCTGCAAGACGGCGTTGGGACAGGCGTAGTCCACTTCTTCCAGCCGGGCGTACATACTGCAAGCTTCATACACATCAAACTCTGGTCGGAATTGCACCGAGTACTGCAGGTCGCAGCCCAGTTCTACCAAGGCGGGATGAGGAGAAGGATGAGGGGTGAGGGGAGTGATGTCGTCCACCCCCAGTCGGGTGCTCAATTCGTCCAAGGCCGGGACGCCGAAAAAGGCCAAGCCGTCCTGATTGGACAGTTGTACGCGGCCGCGCAGATGCGGTTTCAGTTCTATAATTACCTGTCCGGCCACATAACGTTCACCGTCTTTTCCCGTCAGGACCGGTCGTGTGAGGTCGGGCCAGGCCAGGCTGAGCGCGGTGAGCAAGGTTAGAACTGAGAGAATCCTGTTATTCATATTTTACCTCCATACATCTAAACTAGGTTTGGGGAGATGTGCAGGCTCATGTCTTGTCGGCGGCGAGGATGAGTTGCTCGGGCAGGCCGCGCAGGTTGGGAATTTCCCAGTGTTGCCGCACTTCGCCCACCTCTTCCAGGGCAGACAGGCGAAATCCGGCCCGCAACAGGAAATGGACATGGTCGGAGACCGTCCAATAACATTCCCGTCTGCCCAGCACATTTCCCGTCCCAATAGAGTCTTCTTCCGGTTCACACCAGCGCTGGAAGTAGGAGCGGGCAAGACGGGGCGAGCCGGGTTCCTGCTTCCATATCCGGCGCAAAGGGTGGTATTCGTTGATTATCAGGCGTCCGCCGCTCACCAAGACGTGGTGTATTTCCGCGTAGAATCTGCCCAAGTCGGTGAGTTGGGTGGTGGTCTGGGCGGCATAGGCTAAATCGAATGAATCCGGCCGCAGGGAAGAAAGATTGCTGAGTTCCAGAGGAAGAAAATCCAATTCCAGACCGGTGATCCGGCAACGTACCATCAAAAGGTCCAATAGCGTATGAGCCGGGTCTATAACTGTGGGGCGAGCTCCCAGCGCGGCGAGAGCAAGTGGAGCCAGACCATCTCCCACACCCAGTACGCAGACGCGGCGGCCGGCAATCTCGCCCAGCAGTTCGCATTCGGCCCGGTTGAGAGCTAAGGAAGGCAAGGTAGGCACCCGACGCCAGAGGTCGGTATCGTCCGGGTTACGTTCCCAGCTGGGAGCTACCGGTATCCAGTCGCGGGAAGCGGATGGCTGTCTCATTCTTCTGGCCGCAACGGGGCAAAGGGCAGGCCGGCTAAGGGCCGATGCGGTAATAAGCCAGCTGTCTTTCTTCTGCTCCGGATGACCATTTTACAATTCCCACACCCGGAGCAAGCCATTCAGAGTAGTAGCGCACAGTAGTGTCCGGGTCGCGTATCTCTTCGGTGAAGTCCAAGCGGTAACATTGACTGAAACTGCCGGCAGGCGTGGCTATATCTTCCAGTTGGGTCACTACTGCTTCCAGGCGGTGATAATAGTGAATGGTGTCTGTGCCCTGAATAACGATTGTGTCCTGAAATGTCTCTCTCCAGAAGTTGCCTTTCACCAGCGGGAACACATACAGCAGCCGGTAGCGCTGCTCAAGCAGATATTCGGTGCCGCCCTGGCTTTTCGTGTGGCGGTAGAATTTGCGCACCTGCGTGCGTTCCTTGTAGTAGAATTGGGGCGAAAAGTCCACGTTCACCACCGTGGCGCGCAGTCCGGCGATGGAGGTGTCGCCTGCGACCTGGACATAGATAGTGTCGTTTCCGGTCAGATATTTCCATTCGCTGCCCTGCACCAGCGGAAAGTAGTCTTCGGAGGAACGGAAGAAGAACAAATCAGAGCAGGAAAGCGCCAGAAAAACAACCAGACCCAGAAACAGAAGCTTGCTCTTAGAAAACATAGCTGACTCCAGCCCGCAGGGAAAGCAAGGGGGTTACTGCCAGAGCAGGGGTGCCAGAGGCTCCCTTCTCCAGAAAGAAAGCAGGGACAATTCCGGCAGAGAGGCGACTCTTGCCGGAATACTGGTAGATGCCGATGCCCAGTTCAGCCAGGCCGGTGTTACCGTTTTCCCTGCCCGTGCCGTAGGTTCTTTCCGCAAAAACGCCGCCCAGTCCGGTCAGAGCTTCCAGTCCCCAGTCGGGACGGCGCAGAAACGCGTAGCCACTGGTCAGGACAGTCTGGTGCAGAGAGAGTCGGTAGGATATATTCTGCACTCCGGGAAGAGCGGCATAGCGATAGCTCAATTCCAGCCGCAAAGGGCCGGTAGTCCAGGCCGCACCTACTCCGGCAGCAGCGCTGGAGACATGATAACGGTCCAGTCCGGCCAGAGGATAAACACCGGCAATCTGTCCGCCAGCTTCAAACCCGCGCAACAGCAGGATACAAGTAAGAAATAAACTCACCCTAGAACTTTAGGTGCATACGGCCTGATGTCAAGGAAAAGTGGGAACAGCCAGCATACGCTCTATGGCGGCGCGGGCGGGAAGGACTACGGACGGGGGCAGGGTTATTTCTTCTACCTCTTCGCGCAGGGCAGCGAGTACCTTTTCCAAAGTGGTGAGTTTCATATTGTGGCAGATGGCGGTGCGGCGCAAAGGGAAGCATTCGTGGGCAGGAAAGTCGTGGCGGATACGGGCACACATACCGGCCTCGGTGCCCAGCACCAGAGAGCGGTGTTGTTGTGCCAGACGATACATACCGCCAGTGGAGGCACAGTAGTCGGCCGCCTGAATCACGTCCAGGTTACATTCCGGATGGACAACCACTTTGGCCTGGGGATATTGGCGCCGTGCCTGATTCACGTCCTGGACGGTGAAGACAGCGTGGACATAGCAGAATCCCTCCCAGGGTATAAGGTTGCGGCCGGTGCGAAAGGCCACATAACGGGCCAGATTCTTGTCAGGCACGAACAGTATCCGACGGTCCGCAGGGAGCGAGTTTACCACTGCCACGGCATTGGCCGAGGTGCAACAGATGTCGGCTTCTGCCTTTACTTCCGCAGGTGTGTTGACGTAGGCGACTACTGTTACCGGGTCGAGTTCTTCTCGCCAGCGGCGCAGGGCAGCGGCACTTATCATATCTGCCATCTGGCAGCCGGCTTCGGCCGCGGCGAGAATCACTTTGGCATCCGGATTGAGCAGTTTTGCGGTTTCGGCCATGAATCTGACGCCGCAGAATACAATATGGCGGGCCCGAGTGGCGGCAGCTTGGCGGGCCAATTCCAGCGAGTCGCCGATGAAGTCGGCTATGGGATACAGTTCCGGCGGCTGGTAGTTGTGACAGAGAATGAGCGCCTGTTTTTCCTGTTTGAGGCGGATTATCTCGGCGAGCAGTGATTGTCGTTCCATCAGTGACGGCGAGGCGGTCGAAAATGGCCGGGGCGTTCCTGTCTTTTGCTTGCAGGCGGGAAACGGGGCGCCCAGACCGAGGTTTCGTCCAACAGGTGCACGACTTCTATTCCCTGCTTGGCCAGTTCTTCGGCCAGAATGCGACGGGTGCATCTTTCCGGGCTGCGGCTGGCGCCCAAGAGGCACACGACCCGTTTCTCGACCTTCTTGCGGATGAGGCCCAGCCAGCGTTGAAAGTCGTCGGTTTTGACCCAGGCGTGACGGTCCTTGTCTTTGGTTCCGCCCAGCTCGTTTCCCAAAAATACATAGTCAATGCCTTGTTCTTCGCACAAGCTCTGGAGACGGTCGCGGCGAAAATGTTCCTCTTCCGCTTCCGGGTTGGGGCGCAGGTCCAGCACCACCTGGATGCTGTGTTTGAGGAGAATACGGGTGAAGTCGTAGGGAGGGCGATGGTCGGTACCGAGAGTGAATATGCGCATCAGGTCTGGTTTGTGGTTTCTATCTGCTCTGCTGCCGGCTCTGGTGGGGAAGGGGTCGAATCGCGCAGTTCCAGGGTAATGCGGCCAAACTGCTCTTCCTGTCTCACTTTCACTTCTCCCAGTCGCACCAGCTCCAAAAGACAGATGAACATGACGATGAGTTCGGTAATGCTGTTGCTGCGCAGCGCTTCTTCAAAGTCCACCTGCTTCCGCCCCCGCAAAATAGCGCGCAGTTCGGCCAGCTTGTCCTCAAAGCGGATTTTGACCGGCGCAACTTCCACGACCCGGTCGGCAGCCAGTCGGGCCAGCAGGCGCCGGAAGGCGGCGGTAAGAAGCGACACTTCTGCCTGTTCTGCTATCTGTCCCTTCGGAACTACGAGCGGACGGGGGAATACGAGCCGGCGTTCCTGTTCTTTTTCCAAAAGGAGACGCGCGGCCTGCTGATAACGGCGGAATTCGTCCAGAATCGCATCCAGAGTCACCGTGGGCGTGGTCAGGTCTTCTGTTTCCTTGGCCGGCAGGAGCCTGCGCATTTTCAAGCGCAGGAGCACACCGGTCATAATCAGGAAGTCGGCGGCAGACTCCAGGCTGAGATTGACCGCGTGGCGCACAAAGCTGAGGAAGTCGTCGGTGAGACGGCCAATGGGCACGTCCAGAACGTCCAGTTCGTTCTTGCGCACCAGATACAGAAGCAGTTCCACCGGGCCCTCAAACATTTCCAGACATACCGGAGGAACTGTTGCGGCGGGCTGCAGGGGAGGTTTCACAGCTCCACCAGTCTGTATTCTCTGACCCCGGTACCGTTGTGGGCGCAGGCTTCCAAAAGAATCTCGGGGTTGACGCGTGGATACAGTTCGCGCAGTCTGGGGCCGATGCGGTCATAGGCGGCCTGTTCGCAGGCTACCGGGTCAAGTGAGGCAAAAACGCCCACATCCGGCATCAGAGGCTGTTCTGTCTTGTTGTTGCAGTCGCAGTTGGGGGTGATGCGCAGGCAGAAGTTGAAGTGAAACGCTTGCCTGTTCTGCAGTACAGCGCGGCAGTATTCGGCCATCTTCAGTTGCACCATTTCCGAGGCGGCGTTCCAGTTTACCTGAATGGCTCCTTGGGGACAGACGGCCAGACACCCGCCGCAGCCGGTGCAGTTGCGACCTATCTTGGCCACATAGCCCACATAGCTGATAGCGTCATGCGGACAGTATTCCACACACTGGCCGCAGGAAATACACTTTTCCGGATTCACATAGGGATGGGAGCTGGAATGCATTTCCAGTTTGCCGGCTTTGGCCGCCAGTCCCATCGCCAGGTTTTTGAGCGCGCCGCCAAAGCCGGTTACAAAATGTCCCTTGAAATGGGCCAGGTTGAGGAGATAGCGATATTGGCGGAGTTTGCGGCCGAGTTTGGCTTGGGGCACGATGCTGGAGTCCAGAGGCACGGTGTAGAACGCTTCGCCTCTTTCGCCGTCCAGAATTTCCAGCGGAGCCAGGATTCTTTCCACCGTGAAACCGTGTTCGCGCGCCAGCTCCAGATGCGTCTTGGCATTCTGCCGCCGGCCGCGGTACAGAGCGGTGGTTTCCACGACAACAGGCTGGAGATTGTGGTGGCTGAGAGCGATGGCTGCTTCCCGCACTAGCAGCGGGTCTATGTGGTTGGAGTTTCCCGCTTCGCCAAAATGGACTTTTATGGCGGCTTTGCGGCCACCTTTGACCAAGCGGAAAAAGCCGGAAGCCTCCAGGGCCTGGTGTATTCCTTCCCGGCTGCGTTCCGGAGGAAAGAAGAATACTTCGGGTTTGTTCATATTCCTCCTGTTACCATATTCCCGGAATTCTTGTCTGACAATAGCGGCAGCGACCCTTCTGCAGGTTGTTTTCGGTCACGGTGTAGCCCTGGCGGCGAATAAGCAGTTTCTTGCAGCCCGGACAATAGGTGTTTTCCAGCTGATGGCCGAAGACGTTTCCTATGTACACGAACTTCAATCCCTGAGACTTCGCCAGTGCGGCTGCGGTTTCTAGCGTCTTCACCGGCGTAGGCGGAGTGTTCTTCAGCTTGTAGTTGGGGGTAAAACGCGTGAAGTGGACGGGTATGGTGTCACCCAGACTGTCCCGGATCCAGGCGCACATCTTTTTTATGTCCGCGGTGTCGTCGTTGAGGGCCGGGACCACCAGATTTACCAGTTCTAGGTGCGTGCGGCTGCGGGCTACCTGCTTGCAGGCCGCCAGCACCGGTTCCAAAGTGGAGTTGCACACGTTGCGGTAAAATGCGGGGGTGAAACCCTTGAGGTCAATTTTGATGGCATCCACCAGCGAACACAGCTGAGCTAGGGGGGCGGGGTTTATGTATGCTCCGGTTACCACCGCAGTGCGAATGCCGTTTTTGCGGGCCAGGCGGGCGATGTCTGCCATATACTCGTAAAACACGACCGGCTCGGAAAAGGTGAAACAGATGGTAGGCGTCTTTTCCCGGACGGACAGGGCGACCACGCTTTCCGGCGGCATATCGGAAAAGGGAAGGTCTTCTACAGAAGACTGGGAGATTTCCCAGTTCTGGCAGTACTTGCACATCTGGTTGCACCCGGCTGTGGCCAGAACGATACGGCTGGTACCGGGCAGGAAGTGAAAGAAGGGCGCTTTCTCAATCGGCTCCTTGCCCAGCGCGCAGGGTCGGGCATATACCACTGAATACAGCGTGCCGTCTTTATTCTCCCGCGTCCGACACATACCCCGCTGACCCGGAGCAATGGTGCAGTAACGCGGACACAGCTCGCACCGCACGAGTTTGCGCTCCAGCTTTGAGTAGAACTCGGCTTCGCGCACCAGCGCCAGCCGTTTTCCGGCCGGGCCGGTTCCGAGCAGGAAAGCAGCTACCAGTGCCCAGAGGGCGGTGCGGAGATAGCGGAAAAAGGCGGAAGGAGCAGGGCAGCGAGACAGAGGCAGCACTTTCTAAAAGGCGAAGTGACCGATGAGCATACCCAACCCTACGCTGACGAGGAAGAACCCTCCCAGACCGAGACCGGTCAACCACTTGGCCCGACAAGGCGCGGCCAGGATTCTTCCGTAGTCGATGAACACTTCCACCTGGGTGCCTGGTTTTATGTCCAGCTGAAAGGTGCCGGCGTCGATTGCCGCCAGCGACCAGACAGAGGATAGTTTCTGCCCCAGCCGGCCGGAACGGAAACGAGCATACAGCACATCCAGGCTGTCGTTGGAAACGATAGTGAGATTGTAGGAACCGGGCTCCACGGCATACGCAGTTATGGGCGTACGGCCGATGTAGTCGCCGCCCAGCCAGATGGAGAGGCCGGGCAGACTGGAATTCACGGACACATAGCCGGAGTCGACCGGCGCTTGCAAGAGAACGGTCAGAAGAATTATACTGGTAGTCGACATCGATAGACGATAACTGATTAGCGGTATAAGTCAACCATTGTCATTTGGCTCTGCCGCTCTGTTCTGATGCTTCCAGAGGTTTGACAAGGTGTATTTTTTCGCTCCATAATACACCGAAGAGAGAAGCCTATGGAAAGGCCGGTAAGGGCCGGTTCAGCTGTCCTTTTCGGGCAAAAGAGGAGGGGGCAGTCTGTGCATGCAAGAATCGGACTGGCGCTTCTGGTAGTGATGGCAGCAGGCAGTGCCCAGCCTATGGCCGGAACATATACTATTGACAATTCTGGAGGGGGAGATTTCGGAAGTTTCTCTCACGCTCTTGCCGTGCTTCTGGCGCGCGGAATGAACGGCGCAGTGGTGTTTGAAGCCTTGCAGGGAATTTACAACGATGGTCTTCTGGATTTGCGCGGGCTGAGCACGAACGGAAAGACTTTGACTTTTCGCTCCCGGCCCGGTCACAGTGTAATCATTGACGGCAGCGGCTCGGCGGCCATTTTTCTGGCAGACGGCAATGAGGGCGCTACGCACAATGTGAAGATAGAAGGTCTCACACTCACCAATTCCTCACCCGGCGGCTGGCCCGTCTATGCCGTGAATAGGCTAAACGGTTGGAGAGTTTCCAACTGTACGTTTCTGACTTCTACCGGTCCCTGGTTCAACGGCTCCTATGATTCTGTTGTGGACTGTCACATCCGGCTGAGCGGTAATACCGGGATATACCTGTACAGCAGTTCCAATTGCTGGATAGTAAACAATTTTGTTTCCGGTGCGCGGATGATGTGCGTCTACTTCAATACCGCGTCGGGCAACACCATCGCCAACAACACTTTCATTACCGATTCAACCGCTGCCGGCGCTGTGGGTATGTATCAGAATCAGAGCAGCAACACCTTTTACAACAACATCGTGGTGTCATCTTCCTACTGCCTGTACACCAGTTCCCAGCCGGTCAATTCTGATTACAACTGCTGGTATCGTCATTCCGGGGACTCCCGCCTGTTTTACCTCAGCAATGTGGGGGCAATGGGACTTTTGAGCTGGCGCAGCCGGTCGGGAAACAGAATAGATATGAACAGTATGGAAGCAGACCCGCTGGTTGTGGACAGGATTTCTGACCTGCATCTGCAGGCCGAATCGCCCTGCATTGATGCGGGCAGCGCCATCAGCGGTATTGCTCGAGATATAGATGGACAGATGCGGCCCCACGGAGCCGCCTGCGACATTGGCGCAGACGAGTACTATCCCGTGGGACTGGCAGGCGAGGCGGGATGTCGGTTGTCAGACAGCAGATTGCGCATCGCGCCCAACCCGGCGCGGTACAGAGCAACTGTCTGGTTTTCGTCGGATTTCTCCGCTGGCGGATTTGCTCCGGCGGCTGTTGGTCTTTACGATGCCTGCGGTCGCTGCGTGCGTGTTTTTTCCGCCTGCCTTGCGGACGAGGCAGGGTATAAGGTTGACCTGGATTTGAGAGGACTGGCGGCTGGCACTTATTTTGTGCAGGCTACCGTCGGTCGTTGCCGGATCGGGGACAAACTGCTGGTGAGGTAGAATATGACAGTTTTCTGGCTGTTATGTCTGTTTACGGTAGTGCCGCGCTTTCAGGGACCTTTTCCGGTGCTCTGCGCCGGCACGCCCATTGATGTGGGCACCCACAGCATTCCCGATGTGGCGGACTGGGACGGTGACGGCAGAAAAGACCTGATAGTGGGACAGTTTGATTCCGGATTCGTCAGATGCTATCTGAACACCGGCTCAGACTCCAGCCCGGTATTCGAGAGTTTTTTCTTCATCACCGACATATCGGGTACCCGTATCAAACTGCCGTTTGGTTGATGTATCGGTTCTGTTCCACAGGTTGTGGACTGGAATTCAGACGGCATAAGAGACCTTCTGTGTGGCGACCGGGGCGGGTATTTGAATGTGTTTATCCAGACCGACTCCGGACTTGTGTCTTATCTGCGCCTGCGCAAGCAGAATGGGGATACGATTGATGTGGGCACTAATTCCTGCCCCACCGTGATAGATTGGAACTCCGACGGCCGCAAGGATGTGGTGATTTCCCGCGAGAACGCCATTACGTTATTGTTTCTGAATATCGGCTCGGATACCTGGCCGGTGTTTCAGGATTCCATTATTGTGAGCGTGGGCGGCAGCTGGCTGGTTTTCAGCCGGGGACAGCCGCGCGCCTATGATTTGGATCAGGATGGCCGCCAAGACCTTATCTACGGCGAAATGTCCGGCTACATTCACTTCCTGCGCAATCTGGGACCGGACTCCTTTGCCACTCTGGCCAGACCAGAGACTCTGCGCACTGTGACAGGTAGCAGAATAATGCCGCCCGGCTCGCCAGCGCGGGAATCCAAGGTAGGCGTCTGCGACTGGAATAACGACGGCACGCCCGACCTTTTGGTGGGCGGCTATTCCGGTCTTATTGACCTTTATCTGGGTGTGCCGCAAGTGGGTCTGGCTGAAGACGCCGGATACAGGTTTTCCGAGGTAAGTTTCCGCATCCGGCCTAATCCGGCGCGGGACAAAGCCCAAGTCTGGTTTTCTCCTTTTGCCAGAGAAAACGGCTGTTGTCTGCGTCTGTATAACTCTGCAGGCCGCTGCGTGCGGTCGGTTTCGTTCAGCTCGGCATCCGCCGGGCCTGAAAACAGTTCAGTTCTGCTCGATTTGCGCGGTCTGCCCGCAGGCGTGTATCTGGCATATCTAAAAAAGCCAGGCCGGAAGTCTGCGCAGAAGTTGGTGGTAGAAGAATAAATCCGCGCTTCCGCTTGAAGGAGTGCGCGGCTTTTGCTCTTGACCACAGAAGCGCAGAGGGCCATAATCACAATGTGAAAGCACCGGGCCGGCGCGTGGACTGGCGGCAGTGGCTGGTATTCGCAGGGGTAGCCCTGCTCAGTGTTCTGCTCTATCTGCCCACGCGGAAATACGATTTTGTCTGGGACGACGGGCCGCAGATAAGAGACAATGAACACCTGGCGCGGCTGAGTCCGGTCCGCGTGCTTTTTTCCGGGTATGTTCTTGACCCCAAGATAGCGCTGCAGACCGGTACTTTCACCTACTACCGGCCTTTGCCCATTCTCAGCTTTCAACTGGAAAAGAAGCTGTACGGCAACAACCCAGTCGGGTACCATTTCCACAACGTTCTTTTGCACACAGTAGCGGTGCTGCTGGTATGTGCGGTGCTTTTTACCCTTTTCCGGTCAATCTGGTGGGCGGGTGCCGGCGGACTTCTCTTTGCTCTGCATCCGGCTTTGCACAGCGTGGTGACATTTGTGTCCAACCGTACCTATCTTTTGGCCGGTGTATTCCTGCTGCTGGCACTCTTGGCGCTTTTGCGGGGACAGAAAAGAAGGCAGACAACTCGCAGAAAACCGTCCGGCTGGTGGCCGTTGCTCTATGGTTTGGCGTTCTTTCTGGCTCTTCTGTCCTTGGAGTCCTGTCTGCTTTTCGTGCTGGCGGCACTGGCTTGGCTGCTGCTCACGCAGAAGAGCTATGTCAGGCCGCCGGTCTGGTTTCTGGCGTCTGGGCTACCGCCGCTTGCTTATCTGGTCCTGCGTCTTTTGGTGGCGCGGGTTCCTTTTGCCGAAACTGTGATAGGTGCGGGACTTGCCCAACCTCTGACCATATTCAACAACTTCGGTCAGCAGACATTGTCCTTTCTGGTGCCGGTAGGGTTGAAACTGGTTCATACAGACAAAAGCATAGGCGGCCGTTTTTCCGGTTACACCCTGGTGGCTGGCTTTTTTCTGCTTCTGCCTCTGGTCTGGTATTTTGTTTATGCCCGACATCGATCGCAGGCTAGAGCTGAGACCAATAAGCTGCTTTTAGGCTTTGCCCTTGCCGTCTTCCTGCATCTGCCTTTTGCCCATATGCTGGAAAAAGGGCCTGCGGGTCGCATGCTGTATCTGGCCGGCCCGGGTATTATCATCGTTCTCTTGGTGCTGGCTAGACAGCTCAGCGTCAGGGTGCCACGCGCAGGGCCGGTTCTGGCTCTGGCGACGCCAGCTGTGGCTTTTGTGTTCTCTATTGTGACCAGACAGCAGATCGCTGCCTGGAACACAGACTTGAGCCTGTTCCGCACGATGCTTGTCCAGCAGCCTGACTACCTGCCCGCCAGTCAGAATCTCGCGTTGGCGCATATGCAGAAAGGGAACAAAGATTCGGCCTTGGTATATCTGGAACGGACCCTAGCTTTGGATTCCACCTATGCCAAAACCTATGAAGTAAGGGGTCTTCTATATGCGGCAGATGGAGACTATCAACGTGCGGTAGAAGATTTCACCCGGGCTATCATCTACGACTCCACCTTTGTGACTGCCTACTACAATTGCGGCCTGGCTTATCTGCGGATGAACCAGCTGGAGCCGGCGCGAAAGAACTACGACCGCGCTATGCAACTGGCGCCAGATTGGGCAGATGTGTATCTGGGCCGCGGCACGGTAAGTTTACGTCAGGGGGAGACAGAAGAGGCAATAAGGTTCTATACACAGGCGCTGAAGCTCAAGCCGGAGTTTGCGGATGTCTGGGCCAATCGCGGCTGTGCGTACCTACTGCTGGGTAACCATAAGCAGGCTCTCGCCGACTGTAACGAAGCTTTGCGCCTGCAACCCGGGTCTGTGACTTTGCTGGTCAATCGGGCGATGGCGTATATGGGGGTAGGAGAATACGCACTGGCGCTGGCTGATTACGAAGATGCATTACGCCGGGAGTCAGGGCTGGCGCAGGCACACTATGGCCGGGCCCGCTGTCTTGACCTCCTGAACCGAAGGGAAGAAGCCATAACCGCCTACGAGAAATTTCTCAGTCTGGGGACAGCTTCAGGTGCGCAGGCTGACACTGGCCGGCAAAGAATCAGAATTCTCCGCAGCAGGTAGAGGACTAGCATATCTGCCTAAAAATGACAGCCAGTTCTAGTAAGCAGTCAGTATGCCTACTCTGCTTATGACCGGCATTCAAGGCAGTAGGCATACATTAAGGTTGAGCGCAGGGCATAATTCCCCGCATAATGTACAGCGGACTATCCTTCCTTTATCTGTACCAGTCCTGGGTCTGGGTAGGGGACAGCTGGAGTGCTAGCCCTGGGGCTAGCCCCAAGGCTTGTGGTGCAATCTGTATAAGATGTGGCATGACATACCTTTCTGTAGCTGGTAGCTGTGTCCATCTATACCGTTGATTTACTGGTTGTTCGCTTTTCTGGGGGGCGTGCGTAATGCTGTTTATGTAGCATAGCTGGGCCACTTGACGGGATAGTGGGATGTGGGTAAACTTGTATTGCAGGTGCCTGTTGCCGTGATGGCGGGCGCTGATTCGGGTCGGTTTCGCATCATCGGCACAGGACAGGGTTGAATAAGGGCCGAAGGGAGGTAATTATGCCGGTGAAGCCCAGTCCGGAACGAATATACAACTATGACCTGAAGTATGATACAGAGGTCATAAAGAAGCTGACGGATAAGAGACGGGAGAGGATGTTGGCCAAGCAGACAGAGGCGCAGGTGGCTCTGGCTGAACTGGAGGACAGGGCCAAGGTGATTCTGGGAGCCCACGGCGCGCCTACCTATGCTTACCCCGCTTATTTGAATTTCTGTCGCGAGCTGTGGAAGAAGTCGCGCAAGTTTCACGATCAGACTCTGGCCAAGGAAGCCATAGTGATTCAGGAAAAATGGGTGGCGCGGGAGTTGAAGAAGGAAATACTGGTGGCGTTGCGTAGGGACCTTTTTGGTATTCAGGACCCGGTTTAGGTCGGAAGCAGCTCGCAGTTGGCACAAGTCAGCGGAGGGTTCTGGCGTTGACAGGCGCAGGTTTCTTCTCTAGAATGCGCAGCCCGTGAAAACACTTTCGGTAAATATTGACCACATAGCGACTTTGCGCCAAGCCCGGGGCGAGAAGTTTCCCGACCCGGTGCAGGCCGCTGCTCTGGTGGAGCTGGGAGGAGCGGACGGCATTACCGTGCATCTGCGTCAGGACCGCAGACACATAAACGAGCGGGATGTATTGCTGCTGCGGGAAACGGTGCAGACTGAACTCACGGTGGAGATGGCGGCGACCGAGGAGATGATTCGCTTTGCCTGTAAGGTGAAGCCGGATCAGGTGACATTGGTGCCGGAGTTGACCACCGAGCGCACCACCACCCGGGGGCTGAATCTGCTCCAGGAGCGTCGGGGGCTGAAAGCCAGAATCGGTCGGCTGCAGGATGCGGGTGTGCGGGTGAGCCTTTTTATTGAGCCTGACCCCAGACAGGTGGAAGTGGCAGTGGAGCTGGGCGCAGAGGGGGTGGAGCTTTGTACCGACAGGTATTGTCGCAGTTTCCGCACCCGACCGGAGTTCTTAGAAGAGCTGGCGGCCGCGGGGCAGGCCGCCCGTGAGGCCGGTCTCGTGGTGCATGCCGGACATGGGCTTGATTATCTGAATATAGTGCCGATTCTCCGGCGGGGACTGGCAGACGGTTTCAGCATAGGTTTTGCCATCGTGGCCCGGGCGGTGTTTGTGGGTTTGAGAGCGGCGGTGGCGGAAATGAAACGGGTGATTGAGGTGAATTATGGGGAAAGAAAATAGCGGTGTGGCCCCGGGAGCCGGTCCCGCGGCCTTGGTTTCACAGGCAGGAGGCTGGATTTGAGATACGCAAGGTTGAAGTTCGGTATTCTTCTAGCGGCGGTCCTGCTGGGCCTCTGGGCTCTGTACCCGACTTTTGAGTTCTACTTTATGCTGCCCGGTCAGGAGCGGGCGCTGGCGGCGCGACTGGCTGCGGCTAGCACCAGAAGCGACAGTCTGCGGGTACAGGCAGACATTGCCAAGTTTCAGAGGCACAAGACAGCGGTGCATAAACGTTCCATCCATCTGGGGCTGGACCTGGTGGGTGGAATGCACCTTACGCTGGAGGTGGACAAGACTGAGTTGACCGCGGAGCAGGCGCGGGATGCGGGTGATCGGGCTCTGGAGGTTATCCGTAACCGTATAGACCAGTTCGGCGTGTTTGAGCCGATTATTCAGAAGGTAGGACAGGACCGGATTCTGGTGCAGTTGCCGGGAGTGGACCGGGAGCGGGCCAAGGGCCTGATTGGCCAGACTGCCCAGCTTACCTTTCAACTGGTGGCAGAAGAGCGGATGATGTACGAGGCGCTGAAGGCGATGGATGAGAAGCTGGGCGCCGAGCCGCCAGTCGAAAGCACTCAGGCAGCGACACAAGAATCTGTGCCGCAGACGCAGCCTGTGGCAAAAGAAAGCGCAGGTGCGGACACAGGTTGGAAAAAGCGGGTGGGTGATACGGTAGCGGGCAGCCTGGAAAGCTATGTGATGCGGGTAGGCGGAGATTTTGCCGTGGAAGAGGCGGATTATCCGGAGTTTTCCGCTTTGCTGGAGCGGGCCCGGCCCTACTGGCCCAAGGATTATGAGTTCCTGTTCGGTCCGCTGGAGACTTATCAGGGCCGGGGCATACGGAGACTGTACCTGCTGAAGGCAGAGCCGGAGTTGCGCGGTTCGGCGATAAAGGACGCGCGGCCGGCGCCGTATCAGGGTTCAGAGCCGGGACTGGTCAACACCTGGATAGTGAGCCTGAAGCTGGAGCGCAAGGATGCGGCGGTATTTGCGCAGGTGACAGGCCGCAATATCGGCCGCCGGCTGGCCATAGTGCTGGACAAGGTGGTAAGGTCGGCGCCGGTGATTCAGACCCGGATTCCGGACGGCAACGCCATGATTACCACGAATGAGATAAATCCGGACGAGGCGCGGGATCTGGCCATTGTGTTGCGTTCGGGCGCTCTGCCGGCGCCGGTGCAGATTGTAGAGGAGCGTTCGGTCGGACCTTCTCTAGGCAACGATTCTATCCGGCGGGGCATTCTGGCCGGGCTTATCGGCGCCCTGGCGGTGATGGTGTTTATGGTAATCTATTACTCGGTGGGCGGAGTGCTGGCAGATATGGCTCTGGTTTTCAACATCTTCTTCCTTTTGGCGGTTCTGGCCGGTCTGCGGGCGACACTCACCTTGCCGGGTCTGGCCGGCATTGCCCTCACCATAGGCATGGCGGTGGATGCGAACGTCTTGGTGTTTGAGCGCATCCGGGAGGAGTTGCGCTGGGGCAAGACGCCGCTGGCCGCGGTGGACTCCGGCTATGACCGGGCGCTGGTGACTATTATTGACGCCAACGTCACCACCGTTATCACGGCTATTGCCCTTTATTTCATCGGTTCCGGGCCGATAAGGGGGTTTGCCATAACGTTGATTGCGGGTCTGGTCATCAATGTTATTACCGCCGTGTTTTTGACCCGGTTCATCTTTGACTGGTGGCTGGCAAGGTTTGAGGTCAAGAAGCTGAGGATATAGCCATGAGACTTATAGGGGAAACACATATTCAGTTTGTCGGCCGGCGCCGATTGTTCTTTCTTATTTCCGGCATACTGGTTCTGGCCAGTATTGCGGTGATTATTATCAAGGGCGGTTTCAACTACGGCGTGGACTTTACAGGCGGGTCTTTGCTGCAGGTGCGTTTTGAAAAGCCGGTGCCCATAGATGCGGTGAGAAGCGCCTTGGCCGCCGCCGGCGAAGCGGGCGCAGCGATTCAGCGGGACGAATACGGCGATTTCCTCATCCGCGTGAAACCCAAGACCGATGCGGCAGGCACAGGTCTGACCGAAAGAGTGCGTCAGCAGTTTTCCCAGACCTTTCCCGGCATTGGCTTTGAGATATTGCGGGAAGAGACTGTGGGACCGCATATTTCCAAAGAACTGCAGGGCAAGGTGTTGCTGGCGGTGCTCATCGGTATGGTGGGCATACTAATATATGTTAGCTTCCGCTTCGATTTCCGGTTTGGAACCGGCGCGGTGCTGGCCTTGATTCACGACACTTTGATAACCCTCGGGCTGGTGTCTCTTTTCAACCGCGAGGTGACGATAACCACCATTGCCGCGCTTCTGACCATGATTGGCTACTCGGTCAACGACACCATTGTGGTGTCAGACCGCATCCGCGAAGACCTGAAGAAGATGCGCAAGGAGAAGTTTGCGGATATGGTGAACCTAGCCATCAATCAGGTGCTGAACCGGACCCTTGTAACCAGCGGCACTACCTTGTGCGTCACTCTGGCCCTTTTGCTGCTGGGTGCGGCGGCGATAAAGGATTTTGCCTTTGTGATGACGGTGGGTATCATCGTCGGCACCTACTCCTCCATCTTTGTGGTGGCCAATTCGGTGGTGGAGTGGGAGAATAAGTTTCCTTCCAAGCGGCGGGTGTAGGGAACGGCACGACCGTCAGGCAGACGGCAATGGTCCGGTCGCGCTGGTTCTGGCTGCAGGCGCTGGTGGGTTCTGGCCTGTTTACCGGATATTTTCCCATAGCGCCTGCTACCGTGACCAGCTTTTTTGTGTTGCCTGCCGCTTACTTTCTCTCGCCGCATCCTCTGGAGCATGCGCTAGTGGTGCTGGCGGTGTTTTTTCTGGGCGTGCCGGTGGCTACGGCTTTGGAAAAAGAATGGGGTCACGACCCCGGCAGAGTGACTATAGACGAAATAGCCGGCACGTTGGTTACCTTCCTTTACATACCCGTTTCGCTCTGGGGACTTTTGCCCGGATTTCTGCTCTGGCGCTTCTTTGACATAGTGAAACTACCCTTTATCCACAAGTCGCAAAGACTTCCAGGCGGCTGGGGGATTATGGTGGACGACCTTTTAGCCGGAATCTGCGCCAATACCGCCTTGCGGGTCTTTTTGTGGCTATTGCTTCGCTTCTGGCCGGTGGCAGGTATGAGGCTGGTGAGATGAGCGCAGAGCTAAAGTGCGTGCTTGGTGGTCAGGGTCTTACTCTGGCCACGGCTGAATCCTGCACTGGCGGCCTGGTTGGCGCCATGATTACCGATGTGGCTGGCAGTTTGGCTTATTACTTGGGCGGGGTGGTGGCGTATGCTAACGAAGCAAAGGTAAAGCTTCTGGGCGTGAAGCCGGAGACTCTGCGGCGCTACGGCGCGGTAAGTGCCCAGACCGCCATAGAGATGGCAAAGGGCGTGCGCCGGTGCTTGGGCGCAGACATAGGCGTGGCAACCACCGGCATAGCCGGGCCCACAGGAGGGAGCAGGAAAAAACCGGTAGGTCTGGTATTCATAGCCGTAGCCACAGGCAGAAAACTCGGTAACCGGGTGGTGGTGCGGGAGTGTAGATTTCAGGGCGGCAGAAAGTCTAACCGCACTCAGGCTGCGCTTGCGGCGCTGGAAATGGTGGTAGAGGTGGCGAACGAACGATGAGAGCTTTTGTGGCGGTGGAGATAAGCGAGCCGGTGCGAGAACAGGTCAGAGAGCTTCTTTCTCGGCTGCAGCAGGCTAAGGTTCGCTGGGTGAAGCCGGAACAGATGCACCTCACGCTGGCTTTTCTGGGCGAGGTTTCCGAGGAGTTCATCGGCGCGGCCGGGGACAGGCTGAATGCGGCTGCCTGCGCGCAAAGGTCGTTTTCCTGTCGGCTGGCAGGTTTGGGAGCGTTTCCCAGCCCGGCGCGGGCGCGGGTAGTCTGGATAGGAATAGAGGAAGGAAAAGAGGAATTGAAACGGCTGCAGGCAGTGGTGGTACAGGAACTGAGCAAATTGGGCTACACTCCGGAAAAAAGGCCGTTCAGCCCTCACCTCACTCTGGGCAGACTCAAGTTTCCGCAGGACCTGCGCAATCTGTGTCAGACCGGGTTCGGAAGCCAGTTGTTCGAGGTCGGTAAGGTAGTACTGTTTCAAAGCATTCTGCGGCCAGAAGGGCCGGAATATCGCCGATTGACCGAGGTCCGGCTCGGAACCGGGCAGGCAGAGCTGGCTTGACCAGACCGGGGACTTGACTATAGTGAATAAGGAGGTACGCAATGCTTAAACCCTCGCCCGTGTTCTGGATTGTGGCCGGGCTGGTGATTGCGGCCCTGGAAATGGTGGTGCCGGGCTTTTTTATTATCTGGTTTGGGGTGGCGGCGGTGGTTACTGGCATTCTGGCTTTCTTTATTTCCAATCAGTGGGCCCAGTTTGGCATTTTTCTGGTTCTGTCTGCCGTGCTGATTGTTTTTTCGCGGCTGATAGCGGGGAAGCTGACGAGACCCGAGCCGGAGCCGGTTGGTTCCATGCGTCTGGACGGCGTGGAGGGCATAGTGCTGAAGGCTATTGAACCGGCCAATCCCGGCCGGGTAAAAGTCATAGGCGAAGAATGGCGGGCCGAAGCGGAAAAACCCATACCCGCGGGAGCAAGGGTAAGAGTTATCAAAGTAGAAGGCACGCGGGTGATAGTTGAGGAAGTGAGTGAAAGGAGCGGAAAATGACCGCACTGATAATAGTCCTTTTTGTTTTTCTGTTGTTTCTTGCCCTTCTGGGCATCAAGATAGTCAGGCCTTACCAGCGGGCGTGCGTGGAACGCCTGGGCAAATATCAGCGCACGGTGCAACCTGGGCTCAACTTCATTCTGCCTTTCATTGAGAGAATGATAAAGGTGGATATGCGCGAACAAGTGGTAGATGTGCCGCCGCAGGAGGTAATCACTAAGGACAATGCCACAGTGACGGTAGATGCCATTGTGTATTACGAGGTTACAGACCCGGTAAAGGTGCTGTACAATGTGGCAAACTTTCGACTGGCTACCATCAAGCTGGCGCAGACCAACCTCCGTAATGTGGTGGGCGATTTGACCCTAGACGAGTCTCTGACCTCCCGGGAGAAGATAAACGCCAAACTCCGGGATGTGCTGGACGAGGCGACAGACAAATGGGGGGCAAAGGTCACGCGGGTGGAACTCCAGCGCATTGAGCCGCCCGGAGATGTAACCGAGGCTATGCACCGGCAGATGAAGGCGGAGCGCGACCGCCGGGCTCTGGTGCTGGAAGCCGAGGGCGTACGTCAAGCGGCGATCCTCAAAGCCGAAGGAGAAAAGCAGTCCCGCATCCTGCAGGCTGAGGGTCAGGCTCAGGCGATTCAGAAGGTTGCCGAGGCGGAAAGGTTCAAGCTCATCACTGTGGCCGAAGGAGAAGGTCAGGCTATAGAGCGCGTGTACGCCGCCATTCACAAGGGCAATCCCACCAAAGACCTGATTACCATCAAATACCTGGAGGCGCTGGCCAAGATGGCTGAGGGTCAGGCCACAAAGCTGTTCATACCCTACGAGGCGGCGGGCATACTGTCCGCGGTATCGGTAATTGCCGAGGCTTTGAAGGACAGGGAGACAGCCCAGAAATCTAAGGAATAACCTCGCCGGGTAACATAGACGCAGCAGACTGGATACGGTGATACCATCAACTCTGGGTTTTCTGGCCTGCACGGTAGCTATCCTCTGGGCCGGCACGCGGCTGGCGCACTATGCGGACATAATAGCTCACCGCAGCGGTCTAGGTCATGTGTGGGCCGGCACAATGCTTCTGGCCCTGACCACCTCTCTGCCTGAGCTTTTCAACGGTATCAGCGCCGGAGCGCAGAACTTGCCTGACATAGCCGTAGGCTGTGTGGCCGGCTCCAACTTGTTCAATCTGGCCATACTGGGCTGTCTGGACTGGTACTGTCGGCAAGAGACCTGCCTACGCCAGCTGCATCGTTTTCACAGCCGGACTGTTTTCTATGTCATACTTATGTCTGGACTGGCTATTGTCGGTATTCTGTTGGGCGCACAGCTGCCTGTCTTCTGCCGAGTATCGCCGATAAGCATAGTTATGATTGCCATTTATTTCATTCTGCTGCGCGGGGCGCGAGGCACGGCAGACGACTGGATTCCCTCTGCTTCAACCGAGCAGATGGTAAAACTCAGTGCTGCGGTTTTCCGTTTTCTTCTGCTGGCGGCTGTGGTGATTACCGCGGCTGTGCTTCTGCCCGGTTTTGCTTCGCGATTGGCAACTGCCACGGGTCTGGGCGACACCTTTATCGGCGCCACTCTGGTAGCTGCGGTCACTTCTCTGCCCGAGGCGGTAACAGCGATTGCCGCGGTGCGCATGGGAGCGATGGAGATGGCTGCGGGCGACATCCTCGGTTCCAATGTATTCAACCTTACCATCACCGGTTTTGCCGACCTGGCCCATAGACAGGGCAGTTTGTACGCGGGAGCAAGGCAGGAGCATATCATAACTCTGGTAGCCGGCATTATCGTGGTAGCGCTTTTCCTTCTGGTATTGCGCAATACCCCCCGGCGCCGGTTTCTGCGGCTTACCTGGTTTGGCTGGGTGGCTCTGCTCAGCTGGCTGGGTGTATCTTTTCTGCTCTATGTCCGCCGTTAGGTATTCAGACGAAAATTTTACTTGACACCGGCTTCTGGGGGGGTATAAATTATATTGGTTACATAAGCGCCATGGCACGAGGCGCTTTGCCTAGCCCGAAAACCGGAGTCCGGCAAGCGCACACGGCTACAAAGCCGTTTGTTCTATGTCCGGTCTCCTGCGGGTGAACAGCGTTAAGGAATACGTGCCGGAGAGAGAGCAGGAAACACAAGCAATATGGCCTGCAGAGATAGAAAATATCAACAGGAGGTTCGGATGTCGAGACAAAGTCTCGCCGCAGTCCTCATCGGTCTGTTTGCAGTTGGCCTGGTTTTCACTGTCCAGGCAGCAGTTTTTACCAGCGTACAAGACGGTTCATGGCAGGATGGCGCAACCTGGGACCAGGCTGGGGCTACCCCTGGTGCCAGTGACGACGTGGTCATAAACCACGCGGTCACTACCAGCGCCAATATCACCATAACCGGAGTTACCATCAACTCGGGCGGGAGTCTTGCCCTGGGCACCTATACCTTGACCGCAACTGGTGCTTTTGTGGTTGATGGGGCTATTACCGGTACCGGTCTCATCACTCTGAGCGGTACCGCAAATGTGGGTGGCGCCGGCACTATTGCCGGGCCTGTGTCTTTCACAGGTTCCCGCACCATTCTGGCTACCACCGCCCTTACTATCGGCGGCAAGGTCACCACTTCTGTGGCTCTGACGATTCCGGCTGGTGCCAGCTTGACAATAGGTGGGGGCATTGATATTGCCGGCACGGTCACGATTACCAACAACGGCACAGTGGATGTGACCGGGAGCATTGAGCGTACCAGCACCTACACACCTACTTGGACTCAGGGTAACAACTCTGTATTGAAAGTGTCCGGCAGTTTACTTTCAGCTGCAGGAACCTTGAATGCTACAGCCAACGGCAATCTGGTGGAATACAAGGGTGCGGCTCAGACGGTCAAGAGCAACAACTACTGGCATCTTACACTTTCGGGCAGCGGTACTAAGACTCTGCAGAGCGGGACGACTTCCATATCCGGCAACCTTGTACTCGCCGGCACTTGTAATACAACAACTCCCACTACGACTGGCTTGACAATCGGCGGCAACCTTGTGGTGGGCAGCGGTACTACTTTCAACATTAATTATACAAGCGCTGTTACTTTCACTGTAACCGGCACCACCACGGTTGGCGGCAACCTCGTTTTCCAGAGTACCACCGGCACCAAGATATTCGCCGGTCTGGTCACGATAGAGAATGGCGGTGTGTGGAACAATAGCATAAACAGCGCGGTCACTTTCCGCGGCGGCATTACCAACAACGGCACTTTCACCGCGGGCACCGGCACGCACACCTTTGCTACGAACGATCAGATTCTTACCGGAACCTTTGTCATTCCCAATATCACGGTCACCGTCATAACTCTGACAAACAAAGGTTCTGTCCTCTGTGCTACGAGTCTGGGCGGAACCGGCACTTTCCTCAATGATGAAAACGCCACTCTGGAAGTGAGAATGGCCACGGTGGGTGTTACGAACCTGAACGCGGGCGCCACCGGAAATACAGTTATCTACAGTGGAACTGCGGCGCAGACCATAAAGGTACCGGTAGCGAACACTTACCATAATCTTAGAATCAGCACCAGCTCCGGTATCGCGGCCACTGCGGGTGGAGCGTTTGCCATAAACGGCAACCTTCTGGTTACGAGTGGTATCTTTGCCGACGGCGGATATACGATTACAGGAAACTCTACCGGTACTCTGCAGGTTAACGCAGGGGCGGAGATCAGGTTCGGCGCAGGCGGTGCAACTACGACAGATTTCCCGGCTAACTTCACTTCTGACAACATCATTCTCCAGCCTGGCAGCACGGTGCACTACAACCAGACCAGCAACATGACCCTTTCCGGAGTGAAGACCACCTTCCATCATCTTACTTTCTCCGCAGCCGGGACGCGGACTTTACCAGCGAATATCACGGTCAACGGCAATCTGACTCTGAACGCCGGCACGCTGAATGACGGCGGCTATACCCTTGAGGTTCGGGGCAACATTACGAACTCTGGCACGATAACCGGTTCCGGCTCAGGCAAGGTACTTCTTGCCAACGGCACCGCCGTGCACACCCTTTCCGGCACCGGTTCGTATCGGAACCTGGAACTGAACGACCCCCTGGGCGCGAACATGGGTGCTGCGTTTACCATCAATGGCAATCTGACCATTACTTCCGGCCAGTTTGCCACCGGCACCTATGCCATTACTGTCAATGGCGTGACTACCACAGTCGCCGGCACGACGCCCGGTATCTTCCTGGCTAACGGTGCTGTGACTGGTACCCGGGCGTTCAATGGCGGTATCGTGAACGGCGGTCAGTTCAACATTACTACGGGAACAGCGACCACCTTTAGCACCAGCGACCTCACCAGCACTGGCGTCTGGAACAATGCGATAAACCAGCCTATCACCATCTCCGGCAATCTAAGCGTCACGGGCGGCACCTTTACTGCAGGCACGGGTACTTACACGATGAGTGGAAACAACAAGACGATTCAAGGCACTTTGGCCATTCCTAACCTCACCATATCTGCCGGCACAGTTTATAACCTTGGTACCCTTACCAGCACGGGTACGATTTCGCTTTCTGCTGCTGCGTCCAAACTGGTCAATAATGGCGTAATCACTGCCGCGGCGATTACAGGCGGTGCGGCCGGTTCTACCTTTGAGAATGCCCAGGACGCTACCTTGAATATCAGAGGCGCCCTTTTGGCTACCGGTACGCTGATAGCGAATGCACCGGGCAACACCATAGAATACAACGGTACTGCGGCTCAGACGGCCAAGCTGCCAACTCCGGCAGTGTATCACAACCTGCTGGTGAACAACACCACTACCGTCACGATGGGCGGAGCGGTAACTGTGAACGGCGACCTGACGGTGAACAGCGGTACGCTGTCGGACGGAGCCTACCAGATTACCGGCACCAGCACTGGCACGCTCACTGTTGCCAACGGCGCTACTCTGCAGATTGGAGCGGGTGGAGCCACTGTTACAAGTTTCCCCACAACCTTCGGTACCATAACGCTTGGCGCCACCAGTACAGTTAATTACAACTACACAGAAGCCGGTTCTGTATCGCACGTTCCAACTTACGGCCACTTGACCGTGACCGGTGCTTCGACTAAGACCGCAACTGGCGACATCACGGTGGTCGGCAACCTGAATCTTGCCGGCGGCACTCTGGCTGATGGCGGCTTTACGATTACAGTAAGAGGTGACATTCTGGGCTCTGGCACGCGCAGCGGCACGGGCAAGATACTATTAGCGAACGGCACAGCTCCGCACAACCTCACCTGCACCGGTACTCTGGGCAATCTGGAGTTGAACGACGAGCAGGGAGCTACGCACAATGCGAGCTTCACAGTGGGCAGCCTCACAATTACTTCCGGTAACTATGCGATTGGCGCCTACAGTATTACCGTAACCGGCACCACCACTGTGGCTGGAACTCTCACCTTTAACTCAACTACCGGCACCAAGATATTCGCCGGTCTGGTCACGATACAGAGTGGCGGTGTGTGGAACAACAGCATAAACAGCGCGGTCACTTTCCGCGGCGGCATTACCAACAACGGCACTTTCACCGCGGGCACCGGCACGCACACCTTTGATACAAACGCGCAGGCGCTGACCGGGACTTTCACTATTCCCAACATCACAGCGAACACAATTGTCACCAACAACGGCAGCCTGCTCTGCGCTAACTCTCTCGGCGGTACCGGCACCTTTGTGAACGGCGCGGGCGCAACTCTGGAGCTGAAGATGGCTTCGGTGGGCGTAACCACCTTTACTCCCAATGGTGCCGGAAATACAGTTGTCTACAGCGGCTCCGTAACGCAGAATATACGAGCGGCAGCTTACCAGAATTTGACCATAGCGCCTACTGCGGCAATCACGGTGAACCTGGGCGGCGCGACGACTGTGAACGGTGCACTAACGGTTGCGTCCCCTGCAACAGTTACCACGACTACGAACAGCGGCTACACTTGGATAGTGGTCGGACCCACCAACATTTCCGGCACGATGACCATAGCCGTGTCGGGCACGCACACGTTTGGCGATGTGACGGTGAATACGGGCGGTACCTGGAGCAACCCGGCGAACTCATCTATAACTATCAACGGCAGTCTGTCCAACTCCGGTACCTTTACGCCGGGTACAGGGACCTACACATTGCAGGAAGTTGGCAAGACCATCTCCGGCACCTTCCCGACTGCGTTCAACGCCATTACGGTGCCCACGGGTGCTTCCTACACGAGCACGGCCACGATGAGCGTGGCTACGCTCACAGTCAACGGCACTGGCACATTCACCAACAATGGTGCTCTCACTGTGACCAGCTCGCTCACCGGCACGGGCGCGTTCTACAACGGTGCAGGCAAGACTCTGTATCTGAGCGGCAATACGAACAACATTACGACCTTTGATGCCAGCGCCGAGGGCAACACGGTGGTGTTCAATGGTGGTACCCAGACAGCCCGAGGCGGTTCCTATGTGAACTTTGTGGCCAATGCCACTACCTCGGTGACGCTCCTGAGCGCAGTTACAGTTAGCGGCGATCTGACAGTGGCTAGTGGTATTCTGGATGATGGCGGATACCAGATATCAGGCGCCACGTTTGACGACGCTGCTTCGTTTGGCGAGAACAAGGCTCCCGGAGCGATTGATGCGGGTGGCACGCTGACGGTGAACAACGGCGCTACCCTGCGTTTGGGTTCGGCCACTGTGGCCACCACCTTCCCGACCAACTTCACCACCGTTGACCTGAAGACAGGCAGCACGGTTGCCTACAATGCGGGTGTGGCGCAGACAGTAGCAGGTAGGGAATACTTCAACCTGACCTTGAGCGGCTCCTCGGTGAAGACCGCGGCTGGCAATGTTACGGTGAACGGCACCTTGAACATTGCCGCAGGCACTTTCAACGACGGCGGGTACATCATAACTGCCAAGGGCACGGTAACCAATGCCGGCGCGCATGCCAGCACCGGTTCAGGCAAACTGCTGTTTACCGGCAGCACGGCCCCGCGCACGATTACAACCGCGGGTAACTTTGGCAATGTGGAGATTGACGATCCCCAAGGCGTGAG
>CBFGJV010000023.1:0-31359 GCA_965649205.1 Caldifarciminota bacterium
AAAGGCGCAAGGTCATAGGTCCAGCTGGGCTGGGTCAAACCCTCCTTCACCTTCACTAGATTCCCAGGCAGACCCAACCACACCTCATAGCTCACCGCATCCCCGGGATTAGCATCCTGCCAGGCGAAGGTGATGCCTGTCACTGGCTGGTCCGTAGCCTCATCCTCCGGTGCGGTCAGGTTGAAGTCTTTAGGCTCTGGCGCTTGCTCTTCCCTGGTCTTGAAACTCGCTGTTGTGTCTGAAGTACCGCCCGGGCCGATTGCTTTCACCTTGTAGGAATAACTCTTGCCCGGCTCAAAGCTGTAAGCAATGCTGTACGGTTCGCCTGTTACCTCGCCAAGCTTCTTTTCGTAGCCATCGCCATACCACACCTCAAACCTGGTGGCGGGGCCGCCAGAACCCTGGACCCAATTCCAAGTGACATATCCCTCTACCGGCTCAGCATCTCCGGTAGGAGCAAGGTCCGTCGGCGCGTCCGGCCGCTTCACAGTCGTGAAGTACCTCTCCTCTGACTCCTCCTCTCCCCCAGCATTTTTAGCAACTATCTTCCAGTAGTAAGTTGTGCCAGAACTCAACCCGGAGTAACCAAAGGTAGTTCCTACCTGATTTTCGCTCACCAGGCTGTCAGCCGGACTCTGACTCTTCAAGTAGACGTCATAACCGGCAGGAGTACCACCCGTACCCATCTGCCAGGACAGAACGCCTGCAAGAGGCTGACCGGTTGCGCCGTTGTCCGGTGAAAGCAAAGTTGGTGCACCGGGTTTTTCGATGATCGTCTTGAAGCTCCATACGGCAGAAGGCGTTGTGCCGCCATTATTTTTTGCCCGAATCTGCCAGTAGTACGTCTGGCTGTTGGACAGCGAATACTGGTAGAAGGTATCTGTCTCGGTGCTGACCTTGGTCTCCGGGATCTCATTCTGATCCAGGTAAACATCATAACTGGTGGCTCCATTTGCCTTGTGCCAGTGCAGGTAGCCGGTTATAAGATTGATTCTCCGCCTTGTCGGCAGGATCGGCCAGAATCGGCGCATCCGGCGGAGTGGCAGTGGTGAAGCTCTCGGTTGCCTCGGACGTGCCGCCAGGGCCGATTACCACAACTTTGTAATTAATGGTCTGGCCCGGCGGAAAGTTGTACGGTATGCCGTAAGGCTCACCGGTAACCTCGCCCAGCTTGTTCTCGTAAGCATCACCATACCACACCTCAAACTTCGTAGCCGGGCCGCCGCTACTTTGGACCCAGCTCCAGGTTATGTTACCAGTAACATTTCTGTTTGTCCCGGTCGGTGCCAGATTGAATGGAGCAACGGGTACGGCCGCGGTGGTGAAAGTCCAGGTACTTGTGCTGTACGTCGAATTGCCACCACAATCCCTTGCCTTGATTCGCCAACGGTAGAGCGTGTTGGGACTAAGTGCGGGGTTGAGCGTAACAGGTGTATTCTGGGTTACGTTGCTGGCGTAAACAGTCGTGGGCTGATTCTCGGTGCTGCTCAGGCACAGGTCGTATGCCGTCGAACCACTGGAGGTAGTCCAGTTGAATGTAATCGTGCCAGTCGTAGGCTGGTCCGTTGCACCATTACCGATGCCCGGAGGCGAGGTCAGATCGAACGCGCCCGGACCAGGCGGAGTATAGTCAACCATCAGCTAAGGCTTGTTCGTCCCTTCTTCACTATCGAACTTAAACTCCATATATGACGTAGTCGAGAGCGTGATACCCTGATTGGCAGTACCGCTAAACCAATCCTGGGCAAAGGTCGTGATATCGATGGTGTACCAGGCAGGAGCTCCAAGTCCTTCAGGACTGTAATAAGGCGAGTTGTTATATCCAGGCTTGTTGTTCCAGGTAACGCCGACTTCTGTCCAATTGCCCCAGTTCTCATAGCATCTAACCGTCGAGGTGATGCCATTATTCCCCCTGACATAGATATAAGCCTGGGCCGAGTTGATGGTACTGCCCGACGGCAGTGATGAGGGTCCGAAGTTGAACTTGACAATTGCCCGCTTTTCCGGCGTCGGAACGCCCGACCCCTTGTACACATACAAGGTCGTCGCGTTGCCATAGTTAGTGCCGGCGTTCTGCGAATCAACGTAGCTGTCGCCGTTGGAAGTGAAGTTCTGCGTCGCATCGGTTTCCACCCACCGTCCGTTTTCATCCAGCCGGTGAATTGGTGTGTTGTGAATTTCGGCCGTGATTGTGCCGTCGCCGTTCGAGTAGTGCTTCGAGAACTCGTCCCGAAGCTCGACTATCTCGGTGCCCTTGGGCAGGTACCCGTAACCGGATACCGGAGCCGCGCTTGTGCCGCCGGCCAATGCCGTGCCGGCCACGAGCGCAAGTATCACGAGCCACTTGACTGTGCCTTTCATGGCTTCTCCTTTGTTTGTGTCCGGGCGTTGCTCCTGTGCCGGGCGGCCGCAACGCCCTTTGCGGCCGCCTGCATTGCATCCAAGAATCATGCTCTGGGTCACAACCGTCATTTGCCGGTCTTACCCGGCCGGAACCACTCGCTGTCCCAGCCCAGGCTCCAGAACCGCGGCCCCTTATCGTACTGCCAGCGCTTGTTGTCGCCGAAAAGCATCTTCCTCTTCAATTCGTCGGGATGCACATCCGGCTCTATGGTCTCGTGGTATCTGTCCCGGCCCTGCGTGTCGAGAAATATGCCGGCAGTAGGCAGGTCATCGCGGAAGTTGCGGAACGGAGCGTAGTTGACAGCCACACCCATTCCGCGCGTCGGCAATTTCTTCTTTCGCTCGTAATGGTAGTCATCGTCACCCGCCCGGTCCCAGAAAAGACCAATACTGCCCAAGTCCCCCGAACCTCCGCTGAACTGGTGCATCAGGTACTTGTCATTGCCCTCGCCGTCAATGAAGATACCGATTGCCCCGTCCCGGCCGCAGCCCATCAACTGGTTCACCAGACTGTCATTGCCGAGGTTGTACTCGTCGTCACCCTGAAGGTCCACGCACACACCGATAGCAAAGTGCGGCGCCGCGCCGAGCGAGTACCAGTGGGCCCGGTACTTGTCGTTGCCCGACTTGTCTTCGAGGATACCTACTCCCCACCAATATCCGTTGCCCTGGCTGTACACCGAACCCGCATACTCGTCATCGCCAGCGCCGTCTGCGAGTACGCCCACCCCGCCGGCGAGGCTGTGCCCGTCGCCATAGTCCGCTCTGCGGCCGAATGCCGAACCCTGCACGAAAGACACCGTATAGTTCCAGAACGGTGGCGATTCGTTCGCACCGGCGCGCGCCGAATATCGGTCGTTGCCCTCGCAGTCCACCAGCATCCCGACGCCCATCGTCGAGCCGAAACCCTGCGCCTCGTGCGCGCACACGTACTTATCATCGCCCGCAAGGTCAACCAGCACACCGACGCCCGCGTGCGCCGCGGCCTGACCCCAGGCATCAGTCATATCGTAGCTGTCATCGCCGGCGTAGTCCGCGACCAGCCCTAGCCCGTACAAGCCGCAGCCGATACCCGATTCTCGGCACCGGTATGAATCGTCGCCCTCAAGGTCAAACAGACATCCAAGACCGAAAAAGCCGCAGGCCAGCCCTGCCTTCTCGTCGCCGCTGTCATAGGTGTCGTTTCCGCTAAAGTCTACGACCGTACTTATCGGACTGCGGGGCGAACTCGTGCTTGCCGTAATACCGGTGTATGTATCATCTCCTCCCAGATCCAGCTTCAGCATATACTCGCCGGAAATCGTGTCCGTCCCCGAGCCATAAACCCTGACTTTGCCGGCGAACGTCTCGAATTCAAACCCAACAAAGCCCGGTTCAATTGTCCGCAAAGACTCTGGTACCGCCTGCCATTCTGTTATCGCCCGCCGCACCCGGCGCACGTACTCGATTGCTCCACAGGCAAGCCAGTTGTAGTCCTGCTTACCTATCGCCTCAACCGTGGCAGTACGCAACAGTCTGGTGGAATCGCTCCATGGTTCTGTCGCAAAACGGTAAAGCTCGGCCCGGCTCGCCCGGCCCAAATCCGGCACCTCCAGCGCCGCGGCCAGAAACTTTTCGTCCCAGGCTTAGCGCAGAAGCGGCCTCGTCTCAGTTGCGGCCAGAACCAGTCGAACCAACAGCCTCTTCGTGGCCGGCGCAAGACCGGCCCAGCCCTCCCGGGCTGCGGCTGACATAGGTGTCCTCACACCAGCCCGTCGGCTGGAATCTGCAACCGCCTGCAGAGCGCCGTCTGCATCCAGCGAGTCGGAAATCCACGAAACGCCCCAGGTGGTATCCTTCATCGGTTCAAACTCTCGGCTGGCGCGAGCGTCGAGCAGTCCGAACCCCTGAGTCACGATGTCCTCAACCGTATCTTTCTTCGCCAAAAGAACATCAGTCAGGAGACCGGAAGACCGCGTTATCTTCTCAACATCTCGAAACATATTCTCGACAACTCTGAGCCGATAGCGATCCGGCGGATACATCGCCATCTGTTCATATGTGTAACCCAGAGGCCGACCCTCAAAACCCACCAAACCTTTCACTTGCCGCATGAGCTCAGGTGGAAAAACCAAATTGGCCCGGCCCGGCTCATACGTCCGGCTCCCGGCTACCACTACGGACGCAAGTAACGCGCAGACCGCCAGCACTCTGCCTTTACGATTGAAGCGCATAGTGCTACCTCTGTACTGTTACCTTACCGGTCAACCTCTGCCCCGGCGTTTCGAGCTGCACCAAGTACACGCCCGCAGACAGACTGCGCAGGTCAAGCGTAACGGTTCCGTCGCGCCCTGCGCTATATGCCTCGCGGAAAACCGCTCTGCCCGCCGCGTCATACACGGTGACGCTTATCGGGCCTGTCTTAGACAGGTTGTAGCGTACGGTGGCAAAGCCCTCAGCCAACGGATTCGGCGCTACACCCAACACTGCGGTCTGCGCCTCGGTTTGCCCTTGAGCTCCTGAAGCCTGTGGCATGAAGCTCGGAGCCTGAAAAACAGGCTGCACGTACCGCCAAAACTCGTACGTCTTATTCCCCTTTAGCAGGAAGAATGCATTCTTCCAAACTGTCAAGCTGCCCCCATCTTTAACCGTCTTCTTGCCGCCAGACCCGTTGCGGGGTATTGTCTCAAGCTGAATCCAGGTCCCGCTGCCGGCAGGGTCGTACTTGTAAAATCCTTGACTTCCACCACCCTTCACCGCGTACAGGTATCCTTCGTGCCAAATTCCCGCTGCTCCATCTTTGGACTTCTTCCGCTTGTTCTCTGAACCACCTTCTGTACCCAGTAGCGGCATGCCCTTGAGCGGAGTGGTATACCAACTATCTCCCTCCAAGTCATAGCGGAACATATAATGGCGTGCGTTCTTCTCGTCTATCACATTCGCCTGGTGCACATAGATGGTCTTCGCCCTGTCGTATACGAGAAAAGACCCTGCCGCATACTTCTTCTTGTTGTTACCGTACGGCACGCTATCCAGCAATGTCCACTGTTTCTCGTCAATGTCATAACGATAGAACGCCGTCTTGCCACCACCCAGGAGGTAAACGTATTTCTTTCCGGCCCACTCTACATAAGCAATATCGTTACCCCCCTTGATCTTCTGGGGTGCACGCGTCAACGTATCCCAAGTGCCGTCTTCCACCCGGTACCGCCAGAATCCTTGGGTATTATTACCCTTCAGTACATATAGATATTGCTCGCCATCAGAAACTGCGCGCGAACCCTTTGCTACGGGTTTCGCTTTACCCAACGCCGGTTCCGAATCAAGAATTGAGGGTAAGGAAACCCATCTGTTCTCAGCCGGGTAATACTTCTGGAAATCCCCGGTTTTGTTACCTTTAGCCGCATAGATAACCGTTCCAGGTGAATCCTTGTCCGGACCGGTAACAAGCCACGCTCCGGCTTTGGGCGCTTTGGTTGCCGTCGGCCCAACCGGCAGGGGCTCAACCTCGTGCCAGCCAGCCGGCCAACCCTGAACAACTACTGTCTGCATAAGGGTATCATTGGCGCGGTACTGATCAGTTCCCAGCTCCGTCCAGGCTTTCACCAAGTAAGTCCCCGCCGGCTCTGGTATCCACTGAGCCTGAAATTCGTATTCCCGTGCCTGTTCTGCGCCAAGACCGGACACATATCCCGTCTGGTCAAAAACTACCTTGTCCGCAGAATCGGTTATCATAATCCTTACGTCAAACGACTCCGTCTGCAGACCAAAATTCTCTACCGTCACTTTCGGCCGCAATGGTAAATGCTCAGAAACTTCTCCTTGGGGCACCAGAATCCCGGCAACACCCACGTCGTGTTCAGGCATTTCCACGCTGAAACTTCCCGAGAAAGACGGACCTGAAGCATTTGTCGCCCAGTCATAAGCTTCCACAGTCCAGGTATAGTCTCGCCCGTTGCGAAGTTTCTCAGACGAGGCCAACCGATAACTGGAATTATCCTGCCCGGCGACCTGAGTTATGTCACGATCAAGCGCATAGTCCGTACTCCGGATTCGCAAGTGATATCTACGAGCGTCAACCACATAACTCCAATCCATGGCCGGCAGAAGTGTTCTGACGCTTATACCTCCCGTGGGCCATATTAGCACCGGTCTGGCCGGGGGAACTGTGTCTATTGCGAACCAGTGATAGGCGCTGGCGGACGTATTGCCCGCGTAATCTTTCGCCACCACTCTCCACGTGTAGACACCAGTATCAAGGGGCGCAGCCAAGTCGTAGAAGGAAAAATCTCCTGCAGGTTGAGCTATAGTCACAGGAAAACCGGGCATGGTCACTCCTCGTTTCTTCAAGTCAAGACTAAACTCTCTTGCGTCGGGAATCGCGGCCCAGTCTAAGCGAGAAACGTTAGTTTTGCCCGTATCCTGTGCTGGCTCGAGCAAATTGGGAGCTGTCGGAGGAGTCAGGTCTATAGTGAACTCGCGGATTTCGCTATAGGAACCTTGTAGCTCCCCCACCCGTGCGGCTACGCGCCAATAGTATTTCCCCTCTGCCAAACCCGGAGCAGGCGTCCACCAACCGGCCGTTTGCGTAACTACGTTGAAGTTGAGAGGAGGCGTGAAGTTTGGGTTGGCGGCTATCTGTAGTCTGTATGACACCCCCTCACCCAGGTTTTGCCAAAAGAACTCTGGTCTCCGCTGGTAAGGCGCTCTAATCGTATCACCATGAACTGGACCGATAAGATTGGGCGCAGCAAGTACGACGGCCACGCTTCCTTGTTTCTTATCGTTGTAAACCTGATCGCCTGTCAACCTGGTAGTGCAGCGCAGCGCGAAGGGCCCTCCTAATCTGGACGCCGTCCACCCTGCAAAAGTCAAAGTGCTTTCTTTTCCCGCACCGAGTCCGCTTACTGTCACCGTGCTGAAATATCCAGAACCGTCCTCAATGTAGAAATTAGCTTCAAACGAAGCAGGCTCTGTACCATTGTTCCTGACTACTGCCTGAGGAGCGATAGTTGAGTTCCACGGAACTTCTCCGCTCGGTGTCAGAATACTCACACACTCCACATCCAGCTTCCGTACAGAGAAAGAGCCGCTGGCTACGTCGTTGTCCGGAAAAGTGTCAGTATCATATATGGTTGTACACCTCACCGAAAAGGGCCCACCGGCAACACTAGGCGAGGCGTCCAGGAGCCGAAACTGAACGTACGCGACTCGCCGCTGGAAAGCGATATGTTGGTTTGTGTGTTCGTGTACAGCAACTGCGCACCGTCGCGCACTTCCAGCCGGGCACTGACACCCACAGCGTCTATCGGGCCGTTGTTACGTAGTGTCGCCTGAGGAGTCACTGGTGTGTTCCAGGAGACGGTGCCCGTTGGCGCAACGATGGCCGTTGTTTGTATGTCTATTGCGGACGGTGGTGGATTGCCCATAAGCGTTATGTTGTCTAACGCAACGTTGAAAGCCTCTATTCTTATTTTCACCAAATGGTCCCCAGGAGCGTGCGTATTTCCAGCAAACGACCTCCATTGGGGAGCAAAACCCTGCCCTGACGACGTAAATGAGTTGGACGTTGTATTCTTGTAGTAGAAGATAATCTTCACGGAAAACTGATCCCATTGCGTCAGGTTGTAGTAGTACAGCGTGAGGCTTTCCAAAATGTTCTCAACTGGTATAGGCGGATTGAAAACCTGCTCGATAGCCCCACTGCTGTTGATTGCCGTTTTGGCACAGTAGGTGCCCTCATAAGGATTCGGAGAGCTTGTTACAATCGTCATGCCTGACTGGGTCCAGGAGGTGAAATCACCTGTCTCGAACCCCGGGTTTTTGATAAGGTTCTGCTGCGCAACCACAACGTCGACAACTAACAACATAGCTGCAAAACTACGCATAACTCCTCCTGCTTTGTAGTTCTTCTCCCAGATACTGTGCATATCAACGCACCACAACCTTGCCAACCAGTCTGTCCCCAGCAGTTTCCAGACAAACCATATACACCCCGGCCTGCACCCCCCGCAAGTCGAGATGGACAAGCGACCTCTCAGGAACCACTGCCTGACTGCGAACGCACCGTCCCGCTGCGTCAAGGATACGCACCGCGCCGTAAGGCTCTTGAGACAGCGGACCGCTGAACCTGAGAACAGCAAACCCTCCAGTCACAGGATTGGGCGCCACAGAAACCGCATAAACACCCGGTACCCGTCCCGGCTCTGCGACCATACTCGGCTGCTCATAGGTAACAAGCAACCACGGGGCATGTTCGCGCGGCTGCACGTTCCACCCTATGATCCATACTCGCTTCGTCATTATGTTTGAATAACCAGTCCCCACTATCCCAAACGCTACCCATTTCTGGGCTAACGCTTGTTGAACATGCTGAATCCCCACCTCGCCCAGGTCAATCGTATCGTAGAGTTTACCTCGTTCACCCTCGTAACATACCTCCCCATCTTGTATTGCCCAGTACAGCGTCCGGGCGCCAGTTGATACCGGGTCAAGACGGAGTGTACGGTAAGACAAACCCATATGCATCTCAAAGTAGGTAATGACACGATAGAGCGATACGCCCGTAATACGCGCCCACTCGGGCAGCGAAGCCAAATTGAACTTCGCCCAACCCGCTCGTTCTATTTTGGAGGGTGGTTCAAGCGACACTTCACGTTCTACCTTAACCAGCCCCAACCCTGTCTTGCCGTATTGCGATCCATCCGTGCTGGCGTGGCCGGTGGCGTAGTCGTACTCGAATGTCGGCAACGATACCTCATTATCATCAACTTCATCCGGGCTTACCCACTTACCGAACTTGTCCCGCACGTGGATTGGACCTGCGGATATGACCGCAGTCACAGTGCCGTCACCATTGGAGTAGTGGCGGGAAACCTCATCACGCAGTTCTGTTATCTCCGTCCCCGCAGGTAGGAATCCGACTCCGGCAGGAAACGCCGCCGCAGCTCCCACTGCCAGTGCAGCAAAGAGCATAACTTTCAAATAACGCATTGTAATTCCTCCTCTATCTCTGAACTATCAGTCTTGTACTCTTGCTGTCCGCTCCGCACTCAAACCAAACAAGGTAGACTCCGCTGGATAAGAAACGAATGTCCAGCGGAATTCCTCGTTGCCAGTCCGCCGTGAACAATCGGTAGGCAAGAACGCATCTGCCGACCGCGTCAAACACGCGCACCTGCGCCAAGGACTGTCCCTGATTGCACCCTCCGAGGTCAGAGACTGTTCCGGCACAAAAACGCAGCTCAGCGAAACCACCCGTAGCCGGGTTTGGTTCAACTGTCATGCTGGGAGCTCGAAACTTGAGGCCCGAGGTTAGCTTGACACCCACCGGCCGCTCAACCGGATAATGGTACCCCATATCCGGTGCAAACGCGTCAGGGCCGTAGTCCGTGCGCGTGGTCCACGTTCGGCGTAATGAATCCAGATTCAGAGGCAATGTCATAAGCATCGTATCGCCCTTGTCCACGCACGGACTGTCGAACTGCTGCCCGGACGCAATCTGACTGAGGTAATAGTCTCCTGCGGGTCCGTTTACAAACAATGGGTCAACGGAAAGCGAATGCGTCCCGGGGACGCATCCATAGTAATCATCAGGAGAATTGGCCCAAACATTGTTGTAGTTGTACACCGGGTATCCCTGCGTCGTATCCCCACGAAAAGCAACGCCGCCGCCGTAGCCGTACGTCCCGGAAGCGGAGTTGGCCACGATAATGTTATTCTTAATAATCGGAAAGAACGTGTCCCATACGCATATCGCTCCGCCCCAGCCGAACGCCTGCTTTGCGACATTATTCACAAATGTGTTGCCACATATGTATGCCGGTGCGCTCACATACAAACCACCACCCATCGCATGAGCGGACGGAATGTCATAGTCTCCCGCCTGATTACCAACAAACAGGTTGGAATATACCAGTGCCGGCCCACCATTGATGCCCAATCCGCCTCCACGCGCCGTGACTGCCGGAGCCGGGACCTGACCGACCGTACGCGACGTATTGTCCCGAAATTCATTTTGATAGAAAATCCCTGTCCCGTCGCAATACACACCCGCACCCCAAGCGTTACCTGTCTGCGTCCGGTCGTGCACGATTCTGTTCCCGGCAATAAGATTGTGACGGAACACAGGTGCCCGCTCTGCATAAATCCTTACCCCGGCACCAATGGCATTACCTACCACGCCCACACCGCCCGGCACGTCAATGCGGTTACCGATAATACGGTTGTAACACACCGTCGGGCTGGCATAGATAAGATGCATCCCCGCACCATAACCCGGCGAAGTTATGGTCGAAATCAGCCGTCCGCCGGTGATCGTGAACCCTTTGAGGACCGTTGCGTTCGTGATGCTGGCATAAGGCATCAGTATCACTCGGCCCGAATCATTCGGCGGCCTTATGATGGTGGCCTCCGCCCCAGCTTCGCTGAGTAGTACAATACTATCCCGATCAGGCCAGACTATGCGTTCCCGATAAGTACCAGGTGACAGAAGCACCGTATCCCCTGCCTGGGCAGCATATAACCCGCTCCAGATTGTGGAATACTGCATGGGCACACGCAGTATCCTTCCGCTAACCAAAGCAACAAGGATAAGCAGGATAACTGAAACTCTCGTAATCGCCTCTACTTCAAATAAGGGCCAACCGGTCCCGCCTTTGCCCAAAGCTGCTCAAACGCCAACCGGAATATGTGTATAAGCCTTGGGTCATTGACTCGATACAGCACATAGCCATACTCCGGATCAGGCAGAGAGAAAACTGCCATGTCGTCGTCGGACACTAGCGCATTGAAAGGTACTTCGTCTGCCACACGTGCCTGCTCTCCCGCTGCGACATTCCGCCTCAACCGTGTCCGCTCAAACTCATCTTCCAGTATCCTTCTCCAGTACACACACCTGACAGGAACGCCCCGACGCAATACGGACGCTTCTCTTCTGTCCACGCGCGCCATTGCCTTCGCGTCGCGACGCAAAGGATGGAGCTGCGGGCCGTAGAACGAAAGAACCTCCCGCTTGGCGTGGGTCCAGTGACGAATTATGTCAAGGCGCGACGCCCTATCAGCCGGACCCAAAACTTCAATCGCCTCCCGCCGTGGTCTCAGTGGTCTGCGCGCTGCATAACGGAGAGAAAGAGTCTGCAGCACCTCCCTGCTTTTTCTTAGCCGAGCCTCAACCTGTTCATGCAGACGCTTTAAGGCTTCCTTCGGCGGCACCGCACTGAATGTGGCCACCCTGTTGCGACTCATAGTGATTAGACCCTTCTTGTAGAGGCGTTTGAGGGCCACATACACATGCGAACGATCGATGCCAGACGGCCGAACGAGGTCCGCAGCGCGCGCCCGGTCGAAATCAAGAAGCGCACTGTATACCAAAGACTCGTGCCGACTCAAGCCCAGAACAGACAAACTTTCTGCAATTTCTTCACGGCGCATAAATAATGATAGCCCTTTGCAAGAAACGTGTCAAATTGTATGTGCAGGCTGCCTATACAAAAAGCTAAATGCTAGTATCTCCAACGACAAACCGATTTGTATGGCTACTTATTCAGACCATACCCAGCTTGACAGCATAGGAGGAAACTCTAAAATGCGAACGTCGACGGCTACAGACACATAACCATCCAGGAGGTTCTGCAAATGGTAGCGGTATTCACAGAGCAGCGAGATAATCAACTGAAGAAAGCGGCTTTTGAAGCCCTGCTGGTCGGGTATAAGATCGCCGAAGAACGTTCCGAGGAACTAGTCGCGGTACTAATAGGTGCGGGTATTTCTCATCTGGCTCAAGAGATAGTGAAGTTCGGCGTGAATCAAGCCGTAGTATTGGAAGACCCGTCCCTGGCTTCCTACACAGCTGACGGTTACGCAAGCGTTCTAGCTGAATTCTCCAAAAAACACAACCTAAGCCACCTGGTCATGAGCGCCACGGCGCTGGGAAAGGACCTCGCCTCCTCGGTTGCGTGCAAACTGGAAACAACTCTGCTCCAGGATTGTATTTCCATAGATTTCGATGACTCGAAAACGGTCGTGGCCACCAGACCCATTTATGCGGGCAAAGCACTAAGCCAGATAAAACCCCAGGGACCTGCCCCGGTGGTAATCTCCATCAGACCACGCGCTGTCAACCCTCAGCCGCAGACAGACAAAGGCGGTACAATAGTCGCCAGCGACATCAAACCTCAGGAGCTGAAATCAAGAGTAGCCGAAATAGTAAAAGTAGTACGCGAGACGGTGGAACTGACAGAAGCGGAGGTAATTGTCTCTGGTGGCCGGGGTATGAAAGGACCGGAAAACTTTGCTCTTCTCGAGGAACTGGCCAAAACCATAGGAGCAGCAGTAGGTGCTTCGCGGGCTGCGGTGGATGCAGGTTGGCGTGACCACCAGGACCAAGTTGGTCAGACCGGGAAGGTCGTAGCTCCCACCATCTATATAGCCTGCGGCATTTCCGGTGCAATACAGCATCTGGTCGGCATGATAAATTCTAAGTGTATCGTAGCTATCAACAAAGACCCTGAAGCCAGTATTCTCAAAATAGCAGACTACGGCGTCGTGGGAGACCTGTTCCAAATAGTCCCTCTTCTCACCGAGGAGTTCCGCAAAATCAAACAGAACTGAGCACTGGCCAGGTAATTCTCCACTCCCCCAGACCAGTTTGTCAACGCAAGTTCCCTGCAAACTGCTTCTGCCGCCGTCGCTTCAGCATGGATACGAACGCCTCCAGCCGCGTCAACACCCCTGTTTCACTGGAGTGCTCGTCCAACGAAAGCGAAAGGTAAGGAATATTATACTCTCTGCTCGCCTGAATCATCGCCGGTTGCACTACCGTTGCAGGCATGCATCCAAACGGGTGGAGATGTACTACCCCGTCAAAACCCTCCTTCGCCGCCAGCACCAAATGTCCTAACGAATTCTCGTCCTCTCCGCCAACACACATGCGCCAGTATTTTCTTGCCGCCTTACGAGCTTGAACAACCTCCCGCTTACCTATACGGAATCCATGAAACCCCAGCCAGCGATGCGAGGTAAGAAAAGGATCAACCATTGCCCCCATCTCTCCCAGATGTCTGATAGTATCAAAGTTAATAAAGGGTTCTAGCACACAGTAGCTCTCGCCCACCAACTTTACCCTCGGGTGAAAGGTCGTACCGTTCCTATCTAGCCGCTCAAATCGTCGGGCAAGAACACGTCTCAGCGTAATCAGCTCTTTTGCCTTCCGCGCCCGATCGATCTCGCGTAGAATATCCTGAAACAACAGACGCACCTGCACCGTATTGCGAGCAACGGGGAGAGTTCTCCGCATCGCTTGCTCTGTTAGCTCCACCAGAGAAGATTTCAGCCAGCCTATCCTGAAGGCGCGGACCGTCCGCAGTAACGCCTGAGACAAATTCCTACTCAGACCTAATACTTCCCGACACACTTCGAGAATGCGGTCGCGACGCAACTCCACCAGTCGAAATTTGTATCCCAAGTCCTCGAGAATCTCCGCCTGCAAGCGACCATAGTATCCAAATCGGCAAGACCAGGAGCCGCTTACGTAAACAAGCGTATCTGCGCCAGCCTCCAGGCATCGCACCATATTGCCCAACGTGAGCTTGAAAGGAATGCACATCAACTCAGGTGCCAAACGCACCCCCAGTTCCAGTACCTGCCTATCCGGTCTCGGTGGCACAATTACCTCTGCACCGAGCGTGCGCAATATCGCGGCTAGAGGTATACGGATCGTGTCCATATAAGGAAATGCCGCCTTCATTGCTGCTTCTTCAACTGAGACGCGTAAGATAAGCCGTAGACTACTCTTTCTGATGAAAACAAGTCGCCCGAAACTGCCCCGGCTCCGGCTCTGGTTCTTCTCAGTTGAAGCAACTCGACGAATGACTCCAACCTGGTCCAGAATCCCGCTTCAGCCGCGTGCTCATCGAAGACAATATTCAGCACTGGCATATCCGGGCGCCCGCGCTCAATGGCCCGGCGAATAATCTCGTTTGTAACAGCAGAAGTACCGCAGGCGAAGCTGGTTGCGAGTATGAGCCCTGATACGCTCATTTCTTCGGCCAGAATCATGGCGGAGTCAATCAACTCCTTCTCAAACATCCAGTTAGGCACAAACGCCGGACACAATTTCCTTCTTGCTGCTCCGCCCCTTACACGTTTTCCGAGACTGCGCACTGGCTCCACTCCCAACTGGCGCAACTTTTCTATCAGTCCCAAGCTCAAAACCTGGTCTTCCACAAGATAGTCGTGGCCCACAATGCCGATGCGCACTCCTCTGGATGCTCCTCTGAAACAACCCTGTTCTTCCCGCAGTTCTTCCTCTTCCGGCTCTACTGCGTAGTCAATCCTATTTTCGCCCGTCAATTCCTTAGCAAGCTGTCTGTATGATTCCGCCTCGGAACGTTCTCGCTCGTCCAGCACAAACTCAACCAGACGCAGCTGCGGCAGCAATGCCCGCACCATGTCGGGCAAAGCCATCGCCTTAGGACATCCAAAAAACAGCTCCCCGCCTTCTCTGCGGCAAACCATGCGAGGAACAAATAAAGCATCTACCTTTTGCTCAAGACTCAAAGCATGACCGAGATATACCTTGGCCGGAAGACACAATTCCGCCGGGGCAATTCTGGCCCCCGCTTCAACCATAGCTCGGTTCGTCGGGTCCGAAACGACTACCTCAAATCCGAGCCGAGACAGGAAAATCTGCCACTGATTTAGGAATCTGTAACCATCCAACGCTCGACAGATTCCAATGTTGCGTATCACGCCCGATTATAAATCGACGCATGCGAGAATCAAACTTCACCCCAACGTTATTGACCAGGGTTCAACTCTAATTATTCTAGGACGTGCGGAATTTTGCCGTTCTCTCAGTTACGCTTACTCTAGCCTGCTGTATTCCGAAATCCCAAGTCTTGCATCTTGTCAAACCTGCTTCTGTTATACCGGTAGTTACGAGTCGCTATCCGGCCTATCTGGAGATTCTGGACGAAGAAACCACACTGGCAAAGAGAGTATCCGTATGGCGCGCCGATGTCGAGCGCCACGAGGGAGTACTACGAAAACTGGTTCGAGAAAGATTCGATGCGTACAAAATACCCCTGGAGTTCAAATATATGTACACTGGCCTTGACCGAACATCAAACATCGCCGTCCTGCGCTACTTTGCCTTTCATCCCCATCCAGTCGAAATTGCCGGCTGGGAAGTCTTTTTGGCATATCGGCTTTCTGATGGGCGCTTGGCCAAGGTATATGTTTCTGAAGTCCCTCTGGAATAACTCGGCCTCTGGAGGACACACCTCCTCCTTGGGTATTTGTGCATCTGCCCAATCTCTACCACCCCAAAAGGACTCCAATTTGCCACTACCGTCTGAGGACAAAATGAATATCAGTAACTAACTTTCGTCGTCCGAAGGCTCTGGCAAACCCTTTGAGCAACTGAGGTTTCAGATACCTCAGTTGGGTAACCCAAACCATGTCATCAACTGAAACAGTTAGTATTCCCTTCTCAAACTTTACAATGCGCGTATGACTGGCAACTTGCTCGCCAGCTATCTCCGGCCATTTTTCAAGCACTTTCGCCTCAATCAGAATATCTTCCAGGCCGAGCTGACGTAACACCTTGGGCAAGGTTCCAGCTAGGCTGGAAAAGTTGGTCGGTTTTCGGCGTCTAGTCACTGAAAGCCTGTTGATGGTACCAACACCGTCGCCAATTCTGTCCAACTGTAGAATCAGACGTAATCACCCCTGACCGCGCATCCTAGCGGCTGTAGACGTTCCTGCGAATAAAAACCTCATTCTTGCGCCAGTCCTTGGCAACCTTAACCCACAACTCCAAATACACGGGCCGTCCCAGAAAACGCTCGATGTTCTTGCGCGCCAAAGAGCCTACTTCCTTCAGAGCCGTGCCGTCACGTCCGATTATGATCGCCCTCTGGCTGGGACGCTCAACGTAGATAGTCGCCTTTATGTAGTCTTTACGCCCGGGCCGTTCTGCAAATTCGTCTATTACGACCGTAGTAGAGTAAGGAACTTCGGCCCCGTATCTGAGAAAAATAGCCTCCCTTATGAACTCAGCGACAAAGAATCTCTCAGGGTACTCAGAAACTACATCAGGCGGAAAGAACGGCATTCCTGATGGTAGACCTGCGACCAAGGCCGTTTTCAACTCCTCCACTCCTTCGCCAGTAAGCGAAGAGACCGGATAAATCTGGGAGGTACGAAAACAGTTCTTCAGGTGCTCAACTTTGGAGGCAAGGCTTTGCCTTTCCACCAAGTCAATTTTATTCAGCGCCACCATCAGCTGTCCGGGTTGAGCGCATGACGCAAGCTTTTTGATTACCTCGTGCTGGTCCGGGCTAAATTCAGTCTCAGTGGCGTCCACAACTAGCAACAGCAAGTCAGACTCTTCCACAACTCTCTCTGCCTCTTTTTCCATCAATTCTTGCAGCTTGTAAGATGGCTGTAACAAGCCCGGGGTATCAAGAAAAATCGCCTGAAACCCATCTCCGTTCAGTATCCCCAGAATACGATGTCTTGTAGTTTGAGGTTTGGGCGTAACAATGGACACAGTTTGACCGACCAGACGATTGAAGAGGCTGGACTTGCCTGCGTTAGGCAAACCTATCAAACCAAGATAACCCGACCGATAACCTGGTACACTTTGTGCCACGACATCCCCGTTTGCCATATGTGTGCTAAATTTCGGTCAGGCGTAAACCCCAATGGCGGCCAAACGGCTGATTCGCTCTACGACAAGCTCCTCGCCACTCTTTCCTTTTAGAGCTTGAAAACTCTCTAGAACATATTTCTTCAGTAACGCAGCTGCCTCATCCCAGTCTTGATGCGCCCCCCCCACTGGTTCAGGAACTATGTCATCTATAATCCCCAGCTTCTTGATTTCCGCAGCGGTTATCTTCATTACCCGCGCGGCTTCTTCCGCCCGACTATTGTCTCGCCAGAGTATGGAAGAACATCCCTCAGGCGAAATAACTGAATAGATAGCATTCTCCTGCATGGCTATCCGATTGCCGACAGAAATAGCCAGGGCCCCGCCTGACCCCCCTTCACCAGTGACCACTGCTACAACCGGCACAGGCAGCAAAGCCATTTCCCGCAGATTACGAGCGATGGCTTCAGCCTGTCCCCTTTCCTCTGCTCCAACTCCTGGATAAGCGCCTGGCGTGTCTATCAGCGTCAGAATTGGTAAACCAAATCTGGCCGCCAGCTCCATCACGCGCAAAGCCTTGCGGTATCCCTCTGGATGGGGCATGGCAAAATTCCGAGCCACTTTTTCCCTGGTGTCTCGTCCCTTTTGGTGGCCAATAATAGCAAGACGCATATCATCTATGCGAGCCAATCCTGCTACCATGGCCGCGTCATCACCAAAGCAACGATCACCATGCAGCTCCACAAAATCGGTAGCGATGCGCTCAATGTAGTCCAGAGTGTAGGGCCGACGAGGGTGACGAGCAATCAAAACCCTCTGCCAGGGTGTCAGATTGGAATACAGCCGGACCTTCAGCTTCTCGGCCTGGTCGCGCAGTTTTCTTGCCTCTTCCTTGGCACCTATGGCATTCAGCTCCTCCATTCGCTCCAACAGCTCAGCCAGGGGCTTTTCGAAATCAAGCCATTCTTGTGGCATATTGGGAAAACTCAGTGAAAGAGCTCGACACCGAATCTATGCGCCATCCCTAAATTGCTGTTCAACGAACTCAGCGCATAATCCAGTTGTACTATTCCCTTTCTTATGCCCAGACCGAACGCAGGTCGGCCAATACCCTCCAGGAATTCATAACCCAATCGGCAAGAAACAAGTCTCTGCCACTCCAACTCCACTCCGCCTCGTAACTCGAAATCGCGGTTATAGACTCCCATACCTGCGTCGGCAGCTAAATTCACGCTCAGCTGGTCGTTCAATGTCTGCCCCAGAGCAACTCCGAGCACGCTGCGGGTAGGAAGGCGAAAACGTTCGTAGAAATAGGACAGATTCCAGCCGAAATCCAATAAAGACAAACCTACAACCAGCTGCTTCAAAGGCATAATTCTTATCCCAAGATCGCAACCAAACCCCGAGGTCTGACGATCAAGCACCTTGGAATGATAGTAGCGTACGGACATACCCGCGCCTATTCTATTTTCTATCCGCCGAGAGACATTCACACGAAGGCTATGCTCATAAGGAAGAAACGTGCCAATAGGTTCTTGCGTGGGGACATCACTTCGATACTCGAACTTGCCTGCTGAAAACCCCGTTATTCCGAATCCCAGACTGACAAAATCCAAATTGCGCACTGCTACAACAGACTGCTGACTGGCATCAAGAAGCCATGCCGTATAACTCGCACTGACTCCAAATTCCCTAACTCCCGCCGAAGCGGCCGGATTTAGGGTAATGGCCTGGGCACCTATACCCGCGGCCACACCCGCCCCGCCCATACCAGCTTCTCGCACACCGGCAACGATTCGCAAAGAAGCCATCCCTGCGGCTGCCTCACCACTCGCCATCCATAGAACGAGGCTGAGCAAAAAGAGCCCCGCTCGCTCTACCAACCTGCCCAATTCTGCTAGCATGATTCTCTAGCTTTCTATAATCTCCACGTTTGCCCTGGGCAATACCATCCGCCGACCGTCTTCCAGCTCCACTTCCAGTACTCGAGCCTTTGCCTCAGTTTCGATTGTCTGCAGCTCGATCGGCAAGCTGACCACTTTCCCTATAGCCCCAAATCCAGGCTCACGTATAATTCTCACCGGCGTGCCCAATGCCAGTCCGCCCTCAACCACGCTCTGACCAATTGTTCCCTGCCCAAATTTCTGAGGCACTACTACCTCCGGACGAATCACGCCGGCTCTTATCTGGGTTGCACCATTTACAGAAGCCCTCATCCCTTCCAAAGACTGGAGCAGGGCAAAAGACCGAGCCGCCATACGCATGCGACCAAAACCTTCAGTGATTACCAGAGTGATTCCCTTTCTCTCTGAACCCGTAATAGCCACGCCTATATCATATCCGAGAAATCGCCGTAACGTTGTATCCTCTATGCCACCTGCTACTATCGCTCTTGCCCCATATTGAAGAGCCTTCTCAATGGCCTCATAGGTTATAAGTGCGCCGCCCACCACTACCTTGCCACGACAACTTTCGTCTATTTCTTCGCCCGTCAAAACCTCGTCTGGCGAATCAGCCACCACATGTATTTCTCCCCGGACCTCTCCGCCCACGCCAAAAATACCCTGCAGGAGACTGGCCTCGGTTTCCACTATCACTCCTTCCCGGGGAATGACCTCAGTCACAACACCATCAATGTACGCATCTACCTGCACAGGCTGGGGCGGTTCCCGGAGAATGACCTGTCCGGTTACCGTTGAAACGCTTTCCACAATGCCCTTGACCGGAGAGCGCACCTCTGTCTTGAACAGACCGAATAGTCCCTTGGAACGAGCTATCACCTCATTCTTTTCCACCGGATCCCCGGGTCGCTTCAGCATCAAAGAGGGCAAATCCTCAGGAGGCACCCCCAAAAGTCCTCCCGCATTTACAGTTGTTACATCCCCAGGCAGCTCTGTTCGGGCAACGATATCATCCCCCTTCACCAACTGTCCTTTCTCCACCAGAGTCTCGCCGGGCAATGGAAGCCGACGTTCCTTCCTTACAATTGTACGGCCGGTAACTTTTAGTCCAGGTGTATATGCATGTGCCATAAGGGTATAAGCATAATTTCTTACGCAGACAAAGTCAACCGCAACGACAACAATTTGGTAAGCGGCAACTTAGAACCGCGCGGCTATAACTACGGGCTGCACCACAGTCTCCACGCCGCCCCCAGCCCTAACGCCTTTGAGGCTAGCCAGATAAATACCGGCAGGCTGAACCTGGCCGAGGTCGTCGGTACCATCCCAAACCAACTCATGGAATCCACCCTGTGCTTCGCGTAATACGGTACGTACCACGCGACCCTGCAGGTCAAATATGGTAAGCGTCAATCTATAACCGCTGGGCGCATTAATCTGAATAGTAGCAACCTGTCCCAAGGCAGGAGAAAATGGACTGGGTTCAACACTTCTGATTTCCAAACGTTCGGAAGGTGGAAAAGCTCCCGTCGTATCACGGACATCTGCGTCAAATCTGGGCAACAGCTGATAGCCGGTGGTATAAGGTGGAGTGTAAGCGTATTGGCCGACAATACCGGTGAATCGCACGCGCCTGCCCGGTGTTCTGAGATAATCCCCGATTATCACTCCTGTATTGTCGCCAATCCGCACTGTTATGGGCGCTGAGCCATTCTTGACCAAAACATTGTATCCAGTCCCCGATCTCACCGCCCCCTGCACCACGTCACCGACAAAAGTGATAAGATTGGACTCCATTCCTTCGCTGAGAGAAGTATTGTAAGGCAGACGTCTGGGAACAACTGGTACGGACGTCGAATCTGTCACAAACATCGTTCCCCTTGCTATCTCGGTAAGACCATTGTACTCGGTAACCGTTCCGACTACTTCCCACTCCACGCCAAGACTGTCCAGATACTTCTCCTGAGCCGAAGGATAGGTGCATCCAAATACATTTATGCCTTGCGTCGCATCTTCAATGTACAAGCTTTTGCTTGAACCTGTGGTAAACGACGACGCCGGCCCGGTCAACCTGCCGCGTACTCGCACTATTGAATCCAACAGTTGAGGCGTAACGCCATCTGGTCCGGGACGTTGAACTCGCGCAATGGTCAACAGGGGCAGGGTCTCCACCGCCACGCTAAAATCTGTTCTATAGCGGGGCAGTATCTGATAACCGTCGTTCAAGTTTATTGTATCGGCCGCATATTGACTCTTGATGCCAACCACATCAAATGTCAAGGGAGGAGTAGGCAGGGAAAGGCCTGGTATGTCAGTATCACCGTCCACCCGCAAAGTCACAGCTCCGGTCTGGTCTTGTACTTCGTAGTTCTGATTACCCGCCAGAACACCAGCATCACAAACAACACCAACCAGCCTGACCAACTCTCCCTCATAAGCCTCTTGTTTCATCTGGGAACAAGTAAGCACCCGAGGCTCGGGCACGCGCCTGCCCGAGGCAAGAACAGTTACAGTAGCACCAGAAATTTCCGTTTTTCCCCTGTACAGATCGACCTTACCCGTAACTGCAACCGAGTCTCCCAAGGCCACCTGCGTCATTGTATAGCTGAAAACATTCACCCCTGCGGTCGAATCCTGCACATATATATCAAGATACTGTTTGTTGAACACACCCGAAGCCACCGTGGCCACGCCAGTAACAGTAACGGACTGCCCCAGCCGATCCGGCCGACCATCACCGTTATCGTCTCTGATTGCATCAGAAATCTTCATGTACTGGACTGGAACACCCAGATCACCTGCCATGCGCGGCATGACCTGATAACCGCCAAAATGCGGCGGACTTGGCCGATACTGGGCGATAACCCCTGTGAGAGCAATACTGTCGTCAGGTATGTTCATCCCCACAATCCCTGGTGCATCTGCGTCCACTCGCATCTGCGCGCTGTAGCCGGTAGCATCGTTTATGGTATAGTTGCGGTCTCCGGCAAATTTCTCTCCGGGAGAATGCTGTATGTATACGCGCTCAAATCGCACTAGCCAACCCTCATTCTCCACATAGCCTGCAGCCGTATCAATACGATCAACGAAACGCAGCTCTTCTACGCGCGGACGGGGAGTACCGACCGCCCCATGATTGACAATACTTGCAATCGGGTCCAGCTCAGCCAGCCCGTAGAAATTCTTTACGGTCCCGGTAACTGTGACACTATCACCAATACGTATGCCACCAACCTGACTCCCATAGATTGCTACCCCGCCAGTTGCGTCTTGCACATAAGCTGGACCCCAGCCGCCGAACTGACCGGCCACCGTTACCACACCGGTTATTGTAACCGTCTGTCCCAGCAAGAGTGGTATACCCTGGTTATCGTTCTGTCTCAGGTCACGAATTGGCCGAATCTGAGCCGGTGCCACGTGAAAACCCAAACCCAGAATCACTAACAACCAAATACCCCAAACGGTTATTTTTCTACTCATTTCCTGAGTCCCTTCTCTACTTCCGCTGCCGCGGCATCTAAAGCTTCACGGGCAGACTTCTCCCCCCGCATGATGCGCTCCAGGGCTTCACCCAGAATCTTACGCCCCTCAAACCACTGCTCTGACTTAGGTTCAAAGGAAACGTAATCAAGCTGGGCCAACTGTTCCGCCAGGCCGGGAATCTCTTCTATCATTTTTGCATACTCCGGTACCTTCAACGAACTCTTACGACAGGGCACGTAGGAAGTCTTTATCGCCCATTCCGCCTGCTGTTCAGGAGCGATAAACCACTTGATAAACTTCCAGGCAGCAGCAATCTGCTCGGGCGTACCAGTACGAAATATCCCGACGTTGGTGCCAAACGCAAGCACGTTGGGCGTCTCCCAATAGGGAATAGCAGCAATCCCCACTGGAAAAGTCATCTTGTCTTTCATAAACGCCCACGAGGCAGAAGTTCCCCATATGCAGGCAATCTTACCTGAAAGAAAATCATTCTGAGGGTCATAGCCGGTACCGAATACGGCAGATGAATCAACCACAACTAGTTCCCGCATAAACTCAGCCGCTTTGATCCCTGCCGCAGAATTAAACAAAGCCTTACCTTCGTTCTCGTTCAGAAAGTCCCCACCCTGCTGGCGCAGCATACAACCAAACATCCATTCATTCACCCCTCCCACAGTCCCCCAAATGCCTTTCTGGCGGTCGGTCAGCTTCTTCACCATAGAGCGAAACTCTGGCCATCTGCGAGGAAATGAATCATAACCAGCAGTTCTGAGCATCTCTATATTGTAGAAGTAAACCGGTACGGACTTGTTAAAAGGCAGCGTAACCAGCTTGCCATCCCAGGAGTTGGCTTCCAGAAAAGCCGGATAAAAATCCGCAAGTTCGTCTTCGGTCAGACCATCACTGCCCCGCACCAGTGAGTCAAGAACCACTAGCTTGTTGAGGCGGTAGAACTGCGTAGTCCAAGATTCATACATCTGCGCCAGATTCGGAGGCGCATCAACCTGCACGGCTCCCATAAGCTTTTGCGACAAACTTGAATATCCGCCCATGGAAACAAGCTCAACCTTGACGTCGGGATGTTCTCTTTCGAAGCGAGCCACCATTTCCTTCAAAGCATCGCCCAGCGGCCCGCCCATAGCATGCCAGAAGGTTATATTTGTCTTAGCAGAGTCTCCCGCTTTTTTGCCCGGACAGCCAACGAACCAGAATAAAAGAACTACCGCAACTGCACTGATGACAAACAGAGGACTGTATCCACAAACCCTTGGATTGGCTCTGCGAAAATGACAGCGTTTCTTCATAAATGGCATTCTAGCCTTATGCCCCCGAGTGTCAACTTGTCAGACAAGTTACATTGACTTTTTGCCAAGCTTGGCTACTATCCCTTTCAAAGAACCCCGAAAGGAGAATCCATGAAAGTCATAATTACAGACCCCATAGCGAAAGAAGGCATTAAGTTGCTGCAGGAGGCAGGTCTAGAGGTTGATGAACGGCCCGGACTTCCTGCTGAAGAACTTATCAAGGTTATTCCAGCTTACGACGCCATAATTGTCCGCAGTGCTACTAAAGTAACGGCCGAGGTCATAAACGCCGCCACCAATTTGAAAGTCATAGGTCGCGCCGGCGTAGGTCTGGACAACGTAGACAAGAAAGCGGCTGAAGCCAGAGGCATCAAAGTAGTGAACACACCTGCAGCCACCTCCGTATCCGTCGCCGAGCTTGCCCTTGGCCTGATGCTTGCCTGCGCACGTTCCATACCTCAAGCCACACAATCTTTGCGCGAAGGCAAATGGGAAAAGAAACAGTTCAAAGGTACTGAATTGTACGGCAAAACCTTAGGACTCATTGGCTCTGGCCGCATTGGCACCGAACTTGCCAAGCGGGCGGTAGCAATGGGAATGACCGTGCTAGTCTTGGACCCTTTTATCAAAGAATGTTCCTATGGAACTAAGTGTGAATTGTCCGAGCTCTTGCGCCGCGCAGACTACATCTCCCTGCACGTCCCCAAAACGCCCGAAACCACCCATATGATAAACAGGGATTCAATATCCCAGATGAAGAAAGGAGTAGTAATTATCAACTGCGCACGCGGCGGTATAGTTGACGAAGAGGCACTGTACGAAGCACTCCTAAGCGGACAGGTAGGAGCTGCCGCCCTTGATGTTTATGAATCAGAGCCTCCGAAAGACTATAAACTGTTCTCTCTTCCCAATGTCATAGGCACACCCCACATCGGCGCTCAAACCAAGGAAGGGCAGGAGAGAGCCGGTATTCAAATTGCAGAACGTGTTTTAGAAGCGCTACGTAACTGACAGAAAGGGGAGTATTTCAGGTATGGCTGACATAAGAGCATTCCCGGGCATTCGTTACAACCCGGAAAAAATATCTAACTTGGACGAGGTCATAACGCAGCCCTACGACAAGATTACCCCAGAAATGCAAGATGCCTACCTAGCCAGACACCCTGCCAGCTTTGTCAGGCTTATACTGGCAAAGAGCCCCGACCCCTATTCTACTTCTCGGGATCAATGCGCACAGTGGCTCAGGGATAAAACGCTCATTCAGGAAGAAAAACCTGCTATATATGTGTTACACCAAGAATTCACCTACGCGGGGAAAAGATTAACACGCAAAAGCTTCATTGCCGCATTACGAGTTGAGGAATTCTCCCGCAGTACTGTTTTACCGCATGAATTCACGCTTTCCAAACCAAAGGCTGACCGTTTGAATCTTCTGCGCGCCACCCGAAAAGATTATGAACAAATATTCCTTCTCTACCCCGACAGCGATAACAGGATAGAACCGCTGCTTACTGTAGATACCAAACCTATTCTTGAGGCAACTGATGAATACGGAGTTACAAGCCGGATGTGGATAATGCACGACCCGAACCGCATCAGGGCATTGCGCCGGAAAATGACAGACAAGCAACTCCTCATTGCTGACGGTCACCATAGATACGAAACAGCCCTGACGTTCCTCAAAGAAGTGGAGCAACAGGAAAGTGTCCCCGACAATGCGGCGGTACGTTTCAAGACCGCAGCATTCGTCAATCTGAGCGACCCGGGGCTGGTAATCCTTCCCACCCATCGACTGATACACGGCTTGCAGAATCTGGACCTGAGCTCAGTATTCGCCCGCCTACGAGGAGCCTTCACCATCACTCCTGTCTCTGCCGAAATAGCCCAGACAGAGCTGGCGAAGTACAAGAACGAAATCTCCTTCGTGCTCTATGCTGGCCGAGGGAAATCCCATCTCCTGCGTTTGGCAGAACCATATCGTATCGACCGGTTCTTCAGTTCTGACCGCAGTCCAGACTATCGCCGCCTTGACGTCTCCGTACTTCACGCCGCGATAATCGAAGGCATACTAGGCATAAGTCGCGACAAACTGGAAGAGCATATACGTTACGAAAGAGACTGGGACAAAACTCTTGCTCGAGTCGACTCAGGTGAAAACCAGCTGGCCTTCCTGATGAATCCTACCCGGGTAGAACAAGTACAGACCCTCGCCGCAAAAGGAGAGCGTATGCCGCAGAAATCAACCGACTTCTACCCCAAGCTCCCTTCCGGTTTGGTTTTCATGGATGTGGCACCGGGCCAGGTTCTGAATGAACCTTGACGAGCCTTGCCCTTATTAGTCTGCTAGACGATGCGCAAAAAGGCAAAGGCTATTGGGGAAATGTAAATTCTAGAACTCCGCCACCTCGCCGTGCCCGCTAATCTTTCTCCGGAGTACAAAAAAGCTGAAGAACAATTCAGACAAGCTGTCACCCCGGAAGAAAAGCTTGCGGCTCTGGAACAAATGCTTTCAACCATACCCAAGCACAAAGGCACCGAGAAGATGCAGGCCGACCTCAAGACCCGCATTGCCCGCCTGCGTCGAGAACTATCTGGCAGCAGCAAAAGCGGAACCAAGCGTGCTGACTGGTATCATATTGAGAAGCAGGGAGCCGGTCAGGTAGTAGTGTTTGGCGCACCAAACACCGGCAAATCCGCACTGGTCCAGACCCTCACCAATCTGCCCACCACCGTAGCTCCCTACCCTTTTTCTACAACTATACCGGCAGCAGGCATGATGCCATATGAAGATATCCAAATACAACTCGTGGATACCCCGCCGGTAGTACCAGATTCGCCAGCCTGGCTTTTCCACATTTGCCGAACTGCGGACCTGGGGGTATGGCTTCTTGATTTGTCTGATGACGACATCCTGGAAACAACGGAAAAGACAAGGCACATTCTCGTCACTGCCCGCGTTCTTCCTGTCGCCGTCCAACCCCTACTTGCTGACCATTCTGATCTTTCTACCGCCGACGCTCAAATCTCCCCGGCCACAACAACCAAAAGCGCCCCCTCGGCTTCACCTTTCCACCCGGTTATAGTCTGCGGTTCAAAAGCCGACGCCCCGGGCGCCCCGGAAAGACTCGCGCTGGTAAAGGAATTACTTCAGGAGGAGAAAATACTGCCCATCTCTGCCCAGACTGGTCTAGGGCTGGCAGAACTCAAGGACACGCTGTTCAAATTGCTGAACATAATACGCATCTACACCAAGAAGCCGGGAAAACCTCCTGCGCTGGACGACCCGGTGATACTGCGCCGCGGAGCGACTGTGATGGATGCGGCAGAAAGTCTGCACAAGGAAATCGCTGCCCACCTCCAATATGCCCGACTGTGGAATTCATCGGGGTACAACGGTCAGCGGGTAGAACGCAACCACGTGTGCCAAGATAAAGACATCTTGGAATTCCACACTTAGCTGCGAAGAGCCTGCAAACTGACTCATTCTTCAATTGGTTCCTGGCGAAGGGCTTTCTTTTCCGCCACCATGCGTTTCAACCGCAACACTTTTTCCTTAGCTCGTTTTGCCCGCTTGCGCTTCTGTCGTCTCAGTTTGGCTATGCGACTCTGCTCTCTTTCTATTTCTCCCCGCAAGTACGCCTCTACCTTGTCGCATAGCACACGCCGGGCCAGAAATCGGTTCAGCGCCTGCGACCGCTCCTGAGTCATTTTGACTTCTATTCCCGTCGGAACATGCTTGAGATACACCCCGGTTTCCACCTTGTTCACATTCTGGCCTCCGGGACCAGAAGACTTTATGAACCTTTCTTCTAAATCGGCCTCCCGGATGTTCAGCGTATCCATCCGCTTCAGCAAAGCCTGTTGTTTTCTGGGACTGACGCCAAACTGCATCTGCTCTAAAACTCAACTCCTAGACAACAGCGATATGTCCTTCTTGTTCCGGTTGCAGCCATAACGGATTACCAGATACCACCCGCAGGGTCTTCAGCCGTATCGGTCAACTGTTCTGCTTTAACTCGCGCCAACTCTTCTTCCAGAGATTTCTTCTGCTGCGCCAGTTGCCAAGCCCGGTTAAAGTCAAGAGCCTCCCGTGCCAGTTCATATTCCCTCTGCGTAGCCTCAATCCTTCTGGCCAGTTCCTGCAGGCGTTCGTCTGCTGACCGCGTGGTTATTGCTGTAGGTTCAGTCAACGTCGTATGCGTAGATATGCTCCCTGCTCTCTGTTTGTCCGACCCGCTTCCTTTGCGCGTAGCCGGTGGTACTGTGACCAACTTGTCGGGCTTGCCCGCCGGACTTCGCCGTCCTCCTGCCTGAGACGAGGCAAACGTATAATTTCCCGGAAACAACACCACTTCCCCATGTTCGACCCGAACTGTCTTATCTGCCAGAATGTCAAGCATGTAACGATCATGAGCCGCAAATACCACTGTGCGTTTGTAACGGCTGATGGCATCAAAAAGTATTTCCCGCGAGCGCATATCCAAGTGATTAGTCGGCTCGTCCAGTATCAGCAGATTCGAAGGCGTCAGTAGAGTGCTGATGATTGCCAGCCGGCTCCGCTCTCCTCCTGAAAGTACTTTCACTTTCTTCTCTACCGCCTCGTCCTTGAAAAGGAAAACACCCAATATGCCTTTGAGCTGATTTTCGGTGTAACCGGAACCCAGCCGCCTAACCGTTTCCAACACGGTCAGTTCTTCGTTGAGTTGTTCCTCGGCCCCCTGCTCGTAATAGGCAATCCGCGTCTTCTGACTCAACCACACTTCTCCCTGGTCCGGTTTCAATTTACCTGCCAGTAGCCTCAACAGCGTGGTCTTGCCAGAACCGTTGGCTCCGAAAATCCCCACTTTCTCACCGCCCTTTATCGAAAGGTTAGCTCCGGCAAAAACCCAACGCCCACCGAATTGCTTGCCTGCGTTTCTCAATTCAAAAGCCTTACCATGAATCTCCTCTGCCTCTGGAAATTCAATCTTGATGTCTTTGCTCTCCCGCACCGGCTCCAATCGCTCCAGCTTATCCAACATTTTCTGCCGACTCATAGCTCGAGGCGCCGTATCCTTGCGTCCTTTGAACTTGGCAATAAAAGCCTCGGTTCGCTTTATGAAAGCCTGTTGCGCCTCGTATGCCTCCTGCTGCCGCGCATCTCGCTCCTCCTTATCCTTGAGGTAGCTGGAGTAGTTTCCCTTGTAAACCAGTATCCGGGGTTTTTCGATAGCCCAGATACACCGAACCAGACCATCAAGAAGATAGCGGTCGTGCGCAATCATCAGCAGGGCCCCTTTGTACGCAGTCAGATATGCCTGCAACCATTCAATAGAGCGTATGTCTAGATAGTTGGTAGGCTCGTCCAGTAGAAGCAGATCAGGCTCCTGAAGAAGCATCTTGGCCAAGGTAAGCCTTATCTTGAAACCACCACTCTGGGTTCTGACCCGTTTTCCGAAATCCTCCTGCTGAAAACCGAGTTGGATGAGGACTTTCTTCGCTCGCGACTCGCAGTCATAGCCGTCCGCTTCGTATTCGTGCTGCAGTTGAGCGTATTTGTCCAGCAGCAGGTTCAGCCTCGCACTGGGAATATCAGGACGACTCATCTCCCGCTCGCACTCCACCATGCGTCGGTGTACCTCCTGGAGATGGGCGAATGCCGTCAGGGCTTCCTCCAGCACGGTCCGATCGCTGTCCACCGCCCCGGTTTGTGGCAAATACCCGATTCGTATTCCTCTGGGAAGTTGCACCGTACCGGCAGAAGGTTTCACCTCGCCGGCTACCAGTTTCAATAACGTTGATTTGCCTGATCCATTGGGCCCTACAAGCCCCACCTTATCTTGCGGGTTCAACTGCAGATTCACGTCCTTGTAGAGCAACTGCGTGCCAAACTCTACCGCTATGTTATTCAAACTGACCATAGGCGAAAACGGAACGGCACAACGGAAAGACCCAGTTCTTTCTCACAAGAAAACACATCTACCTCAGAAAATTGTACCGGGCAACTATCTGATTGCGGTCATTAGAACAAAGAATCCAGGGTAGAAGAAAGAAAACGTCTAGTTTCTGGCCCATATCCTTCATAGCGGAAAACTTCCTCACCTGTGCGACCGAAAAGTATTGTCGTCGGCACCGTCTCTACCTTCAAACGCGTATATAACTCTCTTTCCTTGGGAACCGCAAAACGTATGCCGGGAAAAGAATCGAGCAGGTCTGCATCGGGTTTCTGTGTCACTACTGCCAATAACTGCGCCTTCTCTGCGAATGACAGCAGGTCGGCAAGAAGCAGACGAGATAGTCCTAAATTTGGGTCGCAGATTATCAGCAAAACCGGACGGCCGGTGGAAAGCGGAAGTTCCACTGCTGTTCCCTTCAGACTGAGAAGGGTATTACCCCAAGACCACGACTTCTCCTGCGATTTCTTCGGGCCGCAGGAGCACGCGAGTAAAACAGCCAGAAGAATTAGAAAAGGAAACCGGATAATCTAGAACTTCTCCCTGAGCGTGCGAACAAAAGAAAGCTGCACTTTCACTTCTTCTGCCTTCTCGCCGGTCGGTTCTTTCTTCAACAACTCCTTGTACAAAGCCTCAGCCTGATCAAGAGCTCCTGCCTCTGCGTAGGCCCGACCGGCAGCCAGGGCCGCATCAAAAGCCATGGGCCACTTGGGATAACGTCGGTAAACATTCTCGTACTGACGCGCCGCCTTCAGCATATTGCCCAGCTCCGCATCACAATCAGCCAAAGCTCTGGCCGCAGCCGGGTCTAGAACAGGATTGTTCTTGGACTTGGAGAGAAAAAGACCGAACTCACGTTTCGCCTCTTCAAAGCGCCGCGTCTGAAAATAAATCTGCCCCAGGTAGTAATGGGCTTTTACGCCAACGTAATCCTTACCGAATCGGCTCGCAACTGCCTTGAAGGCATCCTCTGCCTGATCAATCATATTCTGACTATACATCCCCAAAGCCTCAGTAAAACGAAGCTGAGCTTCAGACTCTCCCCCTTTGCCCCCCTGGAGAAGCACTATACCTCCGACGATAAGCAAAACCACCACGCCACCTATTACCCAGAACTTCTGCTTGTCTCGGTAATAGGCTGCCGTGACCTTTTCCACGAAAAGCTGAAACTTGTCTTCTTTCAAATCTCGCTTACTTACCAAATGCGGGCCTTTGTATTTCATATGTTGCCCTTCTGATGTATAAAAACCAGCAGCTGCGCTTCGTTTCTCTTCTACCCCTGAGGCGATTCGAACGCCTGACCTACGGTTTAGGAAACCGTTGCTCTATCCAGCTGAGCTACAGGGGTTCTTGACGCATTATAGACCCGGCCCTAGCAAAGTCAAGGCTACAGAACCAACTCTGCAAGCCAGAGGGACGATGTCTTCAAACAGAAGACCCGGAAGGTATCAGATTAACTCCTCAGAATTACCAATGACTTAGCCTGCCCGCCCCTATCCGCTGTCCCTGCCGCCCTCACCCCCTCTGCCCACCCCACCCTCATCACCACTCCCGTTCTCTACCCCCGCCTCTCCTGCCTCCTCTTTCCCCAAGTCATATCTCAGTTCAAACCTGGCTTCAACCCCGCACTCACCACACCCCTGAAACCAGAACTGAACCCCCTAATCAAACCTCTCTTCACACTCCACCTGTACTTCCCTTTC
>CBFGJV010000024.1:0-28300 GCA_965649205.1 Caldifarciminota bacterium
GCTTCCCGGCTTCCGTCCCGTACAACGGCAGTCCGCGCAATGCAGTCGTCTGCCAGCTGTCACCCTGCAAGTCATACCGGAACATGTAGTGGAACGAGTCACCTACCACATTCGCCTGATGCGCATACAGATAACGACCCTTGTTGTACACCACGAAGGAACCGGCTCCGTATTTCCTCTTGTTCCCACCATACGGCGCGCTGTCCAGCATCGCCCATTCGCCACGCTCCACATCAAACCGGTAGAACGCTGTCTTGCCGCCCGCCAATAGATACACATACTCCTTGCCACCACGCTTCACATACGCCATGTCGTTGCCGCCCTTTATCTTCACCGGCACACGCGTCAAAGTGTCCCACTTGCCGTCTTCCACCCGATAACGCCAGAACCCCTGCGTACTATTCCCCTTGAGTACATACAGATAGTCTTTTCCATCCGTCACTGCCCGGCTGCCTTTGGACACCAGCTTGGCCTTACCTGTCGCAGGCTCCACATCCGGTATCGGAGAAAGTATCACCCAACTGTCCTTTTCCGGATAGTACTTGTAAAAGTCGCTCGTCTTATTGCCCTTGGCCGCATAGATTACCTTGCCAGTGCCAGCATTGTCCGGACCTGTGACCAGCCACGCTCCGGCCTTCGGCGCCTTGGTAGTGGTCGGCTCCTGCGGCAGAGAATTAACTGTCACCCAGCCCTTCTCCCACGCCGGCGTCTCCACCTGCGTAGTAAACTGGGCTGTGGCTGAAAGCGTCACTCCGCCCGGACCCCAGGCCGCTACGTACCAGCTGTAAGTCGTGCTGCCCGCCAGACCTGAATACGGATACTGGGTATTCTTGCCCGCATTGCCGTATCGCTCAGGCGTGCCTGCGCCCAGCCACACCACGTAGGAATCAACCGGCGCGCCGAACGCAAGGAACGGTTCCCAGGTCAGAACTCCAGACCTTGCCACATCTTCCTGCTGATTAGGACTCAGATTGGTCGGAGCCGGTGGAACATCCGCAGTCGTGAAGCCAAACGGACCATTGAGAGACCACTTTTCACCATCAGACTCCAAAACAGCCTTCACATTCCAGCTATAGGCGGTATTGTTCTCGAGCAGCTCAGGAAGGTCGTAAATCCACTTAGGCTCAGTCAAACCCTCCTTCACCTTCTCCAACGCACCAGGCAGACCCAGCCATACCTCATAACTGGCCGCATCACCAGGGTTCGCATCCTCCCACTGGAACACAATGCCCCTCACCGGCAGATCAACCGCTCCGCCCTCAGGCGCAAGTAGGCTGAAGTCCGCAAGCGGTTGTTCCTGAGTCGTGAACGACCGCGGACCGTTCAACGCCCACTTCTCAACTCCACCCCTTATCGCCTTCACGTTCCACTCATAACCCGTGCTGTATGCCAGCGGCTCTGCCAAATCATAGGTCCAGCTGGGCTCGGTCAAACCTTCCTTCACCTTCACCAGCTCGCCAGGCAGACCCAGCCACACCTCATAGCTCGCCGCATCACCAGGATTCGCATCCTCCCAGGCAAATTGAATGCCCGTGACCGGCTGATTCTCCGCACCAGCTTCAGGCGTCAGCAAACTGAAATCTGCCGGCGGCGCCTCTATCGTCGTAAACGACCGCGGACCGTTCAACGCCCACTTCTCAACTCCACCCCTTATCGCCTTCACATTCCACTCATAACCCGTGCTGTATGCCAGCGGCTCTGCCAAATCATAGGTCCAGCTGGGCTCGGTCAAACCCTCCTTCACCTTCACCAGCTCGCCAGGTAGACCCAGCCACACCTCATAGCTCGCCGCATCACCAGGATTCGCATCCTCCCAGGTAAACTGAATACCCGTAACAGGCTGACTCTCCGCTCCCGCAGAAGGCGTCAGCAAACTGAAATCTGCAGGCGGCGCCTCTATCGTCGTAAACGACCGCGGACCGTTCAACGCCCACTTCTCAACTCCACCCCTTATCGCCTTCACATTCCACTCATAACCCGTGCTGTACGCCAGCGGCTCTGCCAAGTCATAAGTCCAGCCGGGCTCGCTCAAACCTTCCTTCACCTTCACCAACTCGCCAGGCAGACCCAGCCATACCTCGTAACTCGCCGCATCACCAGGATTCGCATCCTCCCAGGTAAACTGAATACCCGTAACAGGCTGATTCTCCGCACCCGCAGAAGGCGTCAGCAAACTGAAATCTGCCGGCGGTAGCGCAACCTCAAACCCGTTTGGCAAAACACCTGTGCCCACAACCGTGGTGACGGAGACATCACGCGGTCCCGGTTCTGCGGCCGGGTCAATGGTCACATTTGCCGTAATTGAGGTGGGGCTGACCACAGTATAGGAGTTGACAGTTACTCCCGCGCCAAAACTTACCGCAGAAACGGAATAGAAATCGTTGCCGCTGATAGTGACGTTTCCCGTCCATCCTGGCGTGCGCTCGCTGGGACTTGCACCACTGACAGTAGGCACAGGCTGCGCTACATCGTTTACCCGCCAAGCGCGTAGGTGGAAGTTATTATCCAATACATGGATCCAACCCGGCGTTCTGGCTATGTTGTGGCCGATGTAGTTACCGCTTCCACTAACTCCAGTCCAGGTGTGAACAAGAGCTCCGTTAGCCGCGTTCAGAGTCCACAACTTGTGCGTAAAAGTACTGCCACCGGTATTAACTCCGCCGGCGACATAGAGTCTCTTCTGGGTGCCATATGTAGTTACTGCTAAACCACCGTTTGTGACGCTATTGCTGGCAACGCTCGTGTTCGCCCAGGCTTGCGCGCCGGTCGCCTGCGAGTACGCATATGCCCGCAACGGATTGGCACCGTTGGTATTGCAGGCAACATACACCTTGTCTTCGTCGGCAGCAGGTTGGGCAAAATTAGTGCAGTATGCCACCGGACCAACTGCCCAGAGCTGACTGCCGTCTGACGCTTTCCTGCCGTACAAATAAAACCTGTCTGCTGAGGCATTATTCGCCAAGACGAATACGCGCCCGGCATTATATATGACTCTGGCGTAAATGACATAGCCAGAAGGCAATCCTGACCACTCCCAATTCAGAGTCAAATTGGGCCCGGGCACATTGGGTGTTGCCTTGACGCATTTGTTCGTAGCGGCGAAATAGAGAGACACACCATCAGTTGCCGGGCCACCCCAACCACAGGTGGTAGCGCCAGAAACGAGCCAGTTGTAATCACATTGGCCGTTGTCCAGGCGAAACCCATACACCCTCAGTGTTGATCCATTCCCACCAACAAAAAAGGCGTAAGGAACACCATCTACCACCAGAGGAATCGGACGCGTGTAGGCAGGGGTAATGGTCTGACTGGGAACTGGCGACGTCCATAGCAGTCCACCATCTGACAATCGAACGCAGCAAACATTGCAGTTGCTGGGGGATGCTCCGGTCGCCTCGGGCATCACTACTACTACTCTGTCTTCCCAAATCAGAGGCTGGCTTGGCCAAGCTGCGCCAGGCGTTATTGCATAAGGTCTTGCATTCCAGGCCGGGCTTCCGTCCGCAATGTTGTATGCACGGATATATCCGTCGTCGCTCGCGGTAATCACCAGGTTATCCGACACAGAAACGTCGGTCCAGTATTGGGTTCCTTTGGTGGCAATTCCGGTAACAGTGTATGCATAGACCGGATCACCCTGCGGTTCAACCGGCACCGCACACGTCTGCCTCGGTTCTTTGCCAAAATAGGGCCAGTCATACACAGTGGGAGCATCTGTAACGGGCATTCCCTCTGTTATAGAACTGGCTTCTTCCAGCGAAGTTACGGAGTCTTTTGCTAATCCGACTCGTACCCCTACGGACAAACCAGCTACGAGGACAAACGTGCAGACGAATCTATACATGGACGCCTCCTTGTTTAGTTGTTTCTAAAGGAACAAGTGCCGAACCTAAAGAACGTAAGCCCGATCGGTTGCGATAAACGCCCCAAGGGCGAAAAACACGCGGCACGGTCCACCGGGCGGCCAAGATAGGCAAGACTGCTGCTTTTGCGGACCAGCACTTTCTCTGCATACTTCCTCCTTTTGCGGCTACATTGCTTTGTGCCGTCCTAGCAAGCAACTGAACTGATCTCTATGCAAACCTGCTCAGAATACCCCACACTGAACTGATTTTGGGGCAAACTGCCAGAGGTCTGAGCAGGCGCGTTTTTCGGCTCAGTCTAGTATACCCCCCTACCGGCCCATGTCAAGAAAAGCTAATTACCCAACGAAATCTATAAAGCTAGTAACCGCTTCTCCCGTTTCGGCAGGCAAAACCTGCTGGTTGCTGGAGCCAGAAACTTGACGCCCGTAGCTCGGCCTCTATAATCAGTGTCCCGAAGATGAAATACTGGCGCAAACCCCTGGATGCAGACCGATGCAAGCCGCCTCGCGGCAAGGTCCACATCATCATTGACCGCTGCAAAGGATGCGGTTTCTGTATCACCTATTGTCCAAAACAGGTTCTGGAATTTTCTTCAGACTTCAATCGCAAGGGCTACCATCCGCCGGTGGTAAAAAACCCGGAAGCCTGCGTCAACTGCGGCCTGTGCGAAATACTGTGTCCGGAGTTTGCTATTTGGACTACCGAAGACAAGGAGTGTACGGTTGAGCAGGGCTAATCCGGCCGTGCTCACCGGCCCACACTACTGGGACGGCGATTATGCCTGCGCCGAAGGCGCTATTGCCGCCGGCTGCCGTTTTATGGCCGGGTATCCTATAACCCCTTCCACCGAAGTAGCAGAAAGGCTGGCCGAGCGTTTCCCTCTGGTCGGAGGCATCTTTATTCAGATGGAGGACGAGCTGGCTTCCATGGCCGCAGTTCTGGGCGCGTCCTGGGCCGGAACTAAGTCTCTGACCGTGACTTCCGGACCGGGCTTTTCGCTGATGCAGGAAAATATAGGCCTGGGGATTATGACCGAGACTCCCTGTGTGGTGGTAAATGTGCAACGTGGAGGTCCTTCCACCGGCCTGCCCACCCTCACCGGCCAGCAGGATATGATGCAGGCCCGCTGGGGGTCTCACGGCGATTATGAAATAATCGCCCTCTGTCCCTGCTCACCGCAGGAATGTTTCGACCTGACTATTACTGCCTTCAATCTGTCCGAGCGCTATCGTCTGCCTGTTCTGCTGATGATGGACGAGTGCGTGGGACATATGACAGAGAAAGTTATTGTGCCCCCAGCAGAAAAGCTGGAAGTATGGCCCCGGCGCTGGTATCGCGGACCCAAAGACAAGTATCGCCCCTATCTGCCAGATGTCGACCTGGTACCGGCTATGGTAAGAGCCGGCGACGACTACCGGTTTCACATCACCGGACTTACCCACGATGAGCGCGGATATCCGGTCATCAACGCGGAATGTCAGCATATGTGCGTTAGCCGTCTTGCCGACAAGATAAGGAAGAACGCAAATCAGATCATCCGCCTGGAAGAAGAACAGACCGAGGATGCAGAGGTGGTAGTAGTATCATACGGTATCAGCTATCGGGTGGCAACCAAGGCGATTGCCGACGCCCGGGCCAGAGGCAAGAAAGTGGGTTCCCTGCGCCTGATAACTGTGTGGCCATTTCCGGAGCAACGCATTTATGAACTGGCGCAGCACGTTAAGTGTCTGGTAATGCCGGAAATCAATCTGGGACAGGTATTTCGGGAACTGGAAAGAGCCGCCCGCGGGCAATGCCGCACCATACTTGTGCCTCACTGCGGCGGCTGGGTGCACGACCCGGAAGACATCCTTGAAGCAATCATGCGGGGAGCAGAAGGAGCTGCCGACTGATGGGCGAAACTGGCGTGCCCCTTTCTCAGCCGGAACTTGCCCAGTCTGAACGCCATCCGCTGGAAGAATATCTGCGCATGGACCGCATCCCGCACATCTGGTGCTCCACCTGCGGGCTGGGGACAGTACTGAATACTTTTATCACCGCCATAACCCGTTCCGGCATTCCCCGCCAGGATATTACCGTGGTTTCGGGCATCGGTTGCACCGGCCGCACCGCCGGCTATGTGTATCTGGATTCTTTTCATACGACTCATGGTCGCGCCCTGCCTTTTGCCACCGGTCTGAAGCTGGCCAATCCCAAACTGAAGGTAGTGGTCATATCTGGGGACGGCGACCTGATTGCCATCGGCGGTAATCATCTGATTCATTCTGCCCGGCGCAACCTAGACCTCACGGTCATCTGTGTCAATAATTTCAACTACGCCATGACCGGTGGTCAGTTTGGCCCCACTACTCCTCAGACTGCACGCACCACTACCGCGCCTTATGGCAGTTTTGAACATCCTTTCAATGTGCCGTTTCTGGTAGATTCCTGCGGCGCCACATATGTGGCGCGCTGGACCGCGCTGCACGTGCGCCATCTGACCCAGGCTTTCCAGGAGGCGCTGTTACACAGGGGGTTCAGTTTCATAGAAATCATCTCGCCCTGTCCGACCGTATATGCCCGGCGCAACCGACTAGGCTCTGGTCTGGATCTTTTGCAGTTCTACCGGGATAATTCCGTCATAAAGAACAACATAGACACGCGCGAATGCGATATACGATTCCAGGAAAAGCTGATAGTGGGTAAGTTTGTGCAGAAGGAAAAGCCCACCTACGAAGAAATGATGCACACCCATCTACGCCAGGAGCTCGGGAACAGGTATGTGCCCTACGCGGGTCCTATGAGTCCGGATGATTCTCTAGCAGAAGAAAGGACATCCTGATGGAAATAAGACTTTCGGGTTTCGGTGGACAGGGCATCATCAGAATGGGGCTCATTCTAGGGCGGGCAGTTTCTATTTTTGACAACCGCAACGCCACCCTTACCCAGAGCTTTGGTCCGGAAGCGCGGGGAGGCGCCTGCTCGGCTCAACTGGTAGTGTCAGACCAGCCGGTACTTTACCCCTACCTTACCCGACCGGAAATACTGGTAGCTATGTCGCAGGAAGCATACGACAAGTTCGAGCCGGAGCTGGCGCCGGACGGCACCTTGCTCATAGAAGAGGAACTGGTGCGGGCTCATCCTCCCCGCGACCAGATTCGCCAGTATGGAATTGCCGCTACCCGTCTCGGCGAACAATTGGGCAACCGGATGTATGCCAATATGGTGATGCTCGGATTTATGAACGCCATAGCCCGCATCGTACCTCAGGAAGCACTGCGCCGCGCTTTGGACGGAATGGTGCCAAGCCGACTGCTGGCCCAGAATCTTGCCGCTCTGGAAAAAGGCTATGAAATCGGCCTGGCCAAAATAACCCCGAACCGTTGAAAGAACCGTCCTTTTTTTCGCTATAGTCTGGCTTTGAGTTTATCCGCCAGTTCCTGCGGTTCGTAGATTACTTCAATACCTGCGGACTGAAATGCTCTTATCTTGTCCTGAGCTGTGCCTGCACCGCCGGAGATTATGGCTCCCGCGTGTCCCATTCTCTTGCCCTCAGGCGCAGTCTGACCGGCAATAAATCCGAAAACAGGCTTGCGCACGCAGGCTTTTACATACTCGGCCGCCTTTTCTTCGTCTGTGCCGCCAATCTCGCCCACGAGTACTATCGCTTCAGTCGCGGGGTCGGCGTTGAACATTTCCAGACAATCCAGAAAAGTGGTGCCCACGACCGGGTCTCCGCCAATGCCCACTACTGTGGATTGACCAAAATCTCCCGTATTTGCCGCAATTTCGTAAGTTAGTGTTCCGGAGCGAGATACCACGCCCACACAACCCGGTTTGAAGTTGGCTGCAGGCATAATGCCTACTTTTGCCTGGCCGGGAGAAATCACGCCCGGACAGTTCGGACCCAGAATCCTTGTCTTTCTTTCGCCTTTCGCCTGTCTTTGCGCGTAGTCCAGGGCTTTCACCATATCCAGAGTAGGCACTCCTTCACTGATACACACCACCAGCACCAAGCCAGCAGCCACGGCCTCGCAGATGGCGTCTGCGGCGAAAGCGGCGGGCACAAAGATGATACTAGTATCGGCTCCTGTATCTTTTACCGCGGCTTCCACCGAATCATAAACCGGCACCCCTTCTACCAGCTGACCGCCTTTGCCCGGAGTCACACCCGCTACCACCTGTGTGCCCGCTTCCTTCATCGCCCGGGTGTGGAACGCACCGTCCCGACCGGTAATGCCCTGCACCAGTACTCGTACATTCTTGTCTATCAGAATACTCACTTTCCACCTCCTGCCAGGACCACAGCCTTTTTCACCGCCTCGCTCATAGTGGCGGCGGGCACAACTTCTGTATTCTGCAATATGGCGCGGGCCAAATCTGCATTGGTACCTGTCAGCCGGGCAACCACGGGTACGCGGATGTCTGCCTGTTTTTTGGCCTCCAGCAACCCCCGAGCAATGTCATCGCAGCGCGTTATGCCGCCAAAGATGTTAACCAGAATGACCTTGACGCTGGGGTCAGATAGAATAATCCGCATGGCTGTGGCCATCTTCTCCGGCGAAGACGAACCGCCCACATCCAGAAAATTTGCCGGTTCTCCTCCATAGCGCTTAATGAGGTCCATAGTAGCCATAGCCAGACCGGCGCCGTTGACTATACAGCCTACATTTCCCGTCAGCTTTATATAGGACAGCCCCGCCGCACGGGCCTCTATCTCCTTCGCCTCCTCGGCACTGAGGTCGCGCATCCCGGCCCACTCCCGGTGACGAAACTCAGCGTTGTCATCAAAGTTTATCTTGGCATCCAGTGCCAGCAGCGAACCAGTGGTCAGCCGCACCAACGGGTTTATCTCCGCCAGCGAGCAATCCTGCTCCCAGAACAGCCGGTACAGTCTCCGCGCCAGGTCGGCAAATTTGCGGGCCAGTTCCGCGTCCGCAAAAAGCGCCATGCCCAGATTGCGAGCCTGAAAACCCAGCAGTCCGGCTCCGGGGTCTATCTCCATCTTGAGAATTTTTTCCGGACTGGTTCTGGCCACTTCTTCTATCTCCACGCCGCCTGCCGCCGAGGCAAGCATCACCGGTTTCCGACAGCCCCGATCCACAGTAACAGCCACATAGTACTCTGCGCCGATATCCACACACTCCGAAACCAGCACCTTGCGCACAGGCAGGCCCTTGATGCTCATACCCAGTATTTCAGCCGCCTTCTGCTTTACTTCCGCTTCAGTTTCGGCCCGTTTTACGCCGCCTGCCTTGCCCCGACCTCCCAATAGCACCTGCGCCTTGATTACCACCGGCAGCCCCAGCTCCTGCGCGGCGGCAACAGCCTCATCTGGGGTTGCCGCTACCTTCTCGCGGGGTACCGGTATGCCGGCAGCGGCAAATATCTGTTTTGCCTGATATTCATGAATTTTCATAGCCCAGAATCTAGTGCGCCGACCTTGCCTGTCAAGCTGAGAAGAAAAGCCCGGGCGCTGTTACTCTAGCGCAACTGGAAAACCACCGGCCGGGCTACCACCGCACAACCAAAGGTGCCCAGCGCACCGGAAAGGTTGCCACCGGAAAGCACCAGGTCCAACGCAGACTTTTTCCAACCGCCGTTCACTGCTGTCACGTTTAGCACGTAATAACCGGGTACAGCATTGCCCAGCGAATCCTGAAAGGCGCTCGCAGGAACCGTGCAGAAGGTATCTTTTCTGGAATCCGACCAGCCTGCGGCCGGGCTGAGCGTGTCTACTGGCGCCACGCTGACCAGATATGTCTGGCAGCTGTCCGCGTGCGTCCAGACCGCGTTCAGTGCCGCTAAGGGAAGTGAGTCTCCGCTCCGCGGCAACACTATGGAGAAACTGTCGGGAAGGAAGGCGTATCCGGTAATACGCTCGCCCTCGGGAGTGGTAATCTCCAGCTCATAGCGCCGGCAGTATTCCAGGTCCTTTCCCGCCCGGAAATAAACACCGCTGAGCCTCTCGCCTATCGCCTCCGCATTTATTTTCACTTCGCAACCGGCCAGAGGCTCAAGCTTGGCCGGAAATGGCTCAAAACTGGAATCTCCCGGCTCTGGGGTATTCATCCAGTCGTCGGTAAATATGTTCCGCACCGTGGCCCGGCCAACGAGCACAGAGGCGGTGTTACTTTCTGGTTCCAGAATCCTGGACACCTGCGCGGTGACGACTATCTTCGTCCATTCCTCGCACGACAGTAGCGAAAGCAACCCGGCCGCCAGCGCCAGTCTTAAACCCAGAGGTATCAATCTGCCGCTCATAGTTCAGTCCTTGAACCTTATTTCTATGCGGTTTCCTTCCAGCCCTTTCACTTCCAGAGGCACGGCAATGCCTCGCGTGGCAAGGCCGTCCAGTATTTCCTGCGAACTGGTCTCAGATACTATCTCCAACGTAGCAGTAGAGCCTATCAAGTCCCTACTTACTACCGAAACCACCCCCCGCAGCTTGGCCTGTATTTCTGTCTTCAGCTTCTGCACCTTTTCAAAAGTGGCGTTGTCGGCAAGTATAAGCGTGACATTGGCCCGCTTTTTCCAGCCGGCAAGGATTTTGGCAATAAGCGCAGAACTGGCCGAATCCACCGCCTGACGTCTGGCTTCGTCCTCGGAAAAAGGCGTTTCTCTTGTCAGCGCGCAAGAACCGAGCACCTCGGAGCTGGCCGCATTTATTGCCCGGGCTGATAGTCTGAACTTGTAAAAGTCTGCGGTCGTGCCTGTATAAGGCACCTGCTTTCTTTCGCTGGAACGTTGATAGGTCCCGGCTACGACTATCTCCGCGCCAGTCTTGAGGCCGAGCAGCACCGCCGTGGCATTATCTCCTTCCAGAATTTTCTTCAATTGCTCCTTGTTCAAGTTCTTTTGCACCGTTGCCGCATCCACCACCGGAAAGCCTTTAGACTGAAATGCGTCCATAAACATCGTTTCCACCAGTTCCTGAGACATCATCTGGTCGGTAACGGTGAAACTGGCCGGACTGGACACCTCCTTCACCAGCACCATCACCCGCGGTCTGCCTTGCTCGGCAAGAAGAATGCCGATAGCCGCCAGGTCGTTTTCAATCTTGTCCAGTTTCACCCGCGCCCGGATTACCACCCGGTAGAGCGAGCCTTCCTGAGTTTCGCTCAGAATCTGGTAGGAAGAAACGTATCCGCTGGCCTGAGAGTAAATCCGGTCTGAAATAAGTTGGAAATTCTGCACGCGGGTTTCAGAAGCGATAAACGTACCTACCCCCTGCTCTACCGCCTTTCTCAAAGCATCCCGCAACGCCTGGTCCCGGGCCATATCCACAGCCCCGGTTGCAGGAATAGCGGCTACCCCCTCTGCCAGAACTTCTGTTCCTTCACCACCAGAGACAATAACTTCTTTACCTGTCTGCGCGGAAGGAGAGGGCTGTGTCCCGGCCGGCGTCTGGGGTTGAGTCACATACACCGGCGTCACACAGCCAGCCAGAAATATAAGCAAAACGGGAAACCACCCAGGCGCAAATCTGCCGGCCAGTTGGAGCCTGCGTTTGGCTTTCATCTTTCCTCCCTAGAGAAGTATCTTCAACAGGAACTTACCCGCCTGAGCCAAGAATTTGAAACCTTCCTTCAGCCATCTGACCTTGTCTGCGTCCTTTTCTTCCAGCACTATGTCCGCGCCCAGCTTGCCCGTTACCTGTTTCACCTTTAGCACCAGCGGCACACCTGCCAGCTCCGGCCGGGAAAGCACCTTGTTCAAATCCGCCACAAAGTTCAGTGCCGCCTGACCGCCAGACCCCAGATAACCGGCGTACTGCCTAGTATCCAGCAATAGATTGCCCTTGGCGTCGTATATGCGGGGGAATAAAGAAGGTTTCAGACCAGCCTCGCTGCCGTCCAGCACCAGAGCGGAGTACTGCTGGAGAAACTGTTTCACCTCGGGTGTGAGCGCAGGCGTCGCTGCCTGCTCCGGGCCCAGAACCGGGATAACCGCATCAGCCAGACCGTTCTCATACAGAGGTATTTCCAGCTCCACTTCCACCGTACCCGCCAAAGAATCGTAACGAGCCGGCCCTGTCTGCCTGGCGCCCTTCACCATCCCCTCCACCCGGGTATACACCACATCGTAATCGGTCATGAAGTTTTCCACCCGCGTCTCCGAACTCACCCGCACGCCTTTAATGATTTCCAGCAGATTGCGCTGGGCTACCGCCACCGCCGCTCTCTCTGCCATCAACCGCGCTTGGGCTGGATTCGCGGCTCCCGGGTCTATTACGCCGGTGCCGCGCGCCCGTACCACTCTGCCCGACCAGTCCACCGCTCCGCCCGGAACCTTCTCCACCACCTCGCCTGGCAGCACAATCGGCCCCACTGCCGGAGGCAGGCTGAAACTGGCGGTATCAACCGGAGCCCCGCTCAGCGGTGGCTGAGCCGGTGCCGCCGCACTTCCTTTGACCGCGGCTGTAGAAGTGGCACAACCAGCACCCCATACCAGCAACAGCCCGCAAACGGCAAGCGCCAGACTTACTTCTCGTTGTCTTCGCTGCATTATGCTATACTCTACCCGCATTCTTTCCTCCTTACTTCCTGGCTAAGGACAGCAGAGCTGTTTCCAAGGCCATCTTCAAGGCGCCGTCCGCACCCTCAAAATCAGAACCCTGTCCCGTGGCTGAATAAAGCACCTCGCCCGTTTCCACCGCAATAATCTTCACATGCAGCTCGGCGTTGCGCTGCTCCGGGCTGTCGTCCCAGAAAGGGTCGTGCTTTACCGAGGTGATATTAATCACCAATACCGCTTCCGCTCCCAGCATTCTGCCCAGTCGCACCGCAGTAGCAGGGTCCACGAGACCAGAATAGGAAAACTGCTGTTCTTTCAGAAGTGCATCCACCCGCGCCCGGTCCACCAGCGTGAAACGACCTGTGCGCATCAGCACCGTCCCGGCATAATCGTAAAGAGCGTCCGTGCTCCCTTCGGACGAAGCCGCCTGAACTGGAGGCAGCACCGCTATTCGCCAAGTCTGCCGGGAATCAAGATTGGGGGATTTTGCGTGCTGCGCCGGCCCGGACAATGCCGCCACGGTGGCCGAGGAGAAACATCCTGCCAGTAATAGACAGCAGGTTACCAGCGCCCACATTGCCAGTTTTTTTTTCTTCATAAAAATCTCTCCTTTGTCAAGTCTCTGGCGAGATTATGCTTTCGGACCGACAGGTGTCAACCTGCCTACCATTTTTTATATACCATCGCGAGCCAAAATCTATTCCCTGCCACGGCGGAAGAAGTTGACAAACCCCAACCTTTTGCCATTATGAAAATGGCAGAGAGGTTTCCATGTTGTGGTATTACCGCTGTCCTTCCTGTGGCCGTGAACTGGATATAGACTGGGACTTTCACCGCGAGGAAGCAATCTGCAACCACTGTCATCAACGCCACTATCCGCCTACACCCGGCGAAGACCACACCGCCTATTTTAGCGGAGACCGCTGGCCTCCGGAGATGACCGATGCCGTAATTTCCCTGCGCGGCACCACCTGCTCTGTTCCGGGATGTTTCCAGAACTATACCACTCTGGCCCATCGCCGACCTTTGGCTGAGGGCGGACGTACTTCGGTGGAAAATCTCATACCCCTGTGCGCCGAACATGCCCGTCTCAAGGGGCTGCGAAACTACGACGAGTGGATACAGGAACTGCCTTCAGCCGCTCCGGCCAAGACTGTTGAAATCACCATCACCCATCACCAGAAAGAACCGACTGAAACCCGTTTACTGAGAAACTCTGGCAATCTGCGTCATCTTGTTGGCCTGGCCCGACCCGACCTCCTTTCTCCGGAACTCCACCCTGTAATTGCCACCCCCTTCATACCCGGCACCTCCCGCCGTCTTCTTTTTCACTACCAGTGGCGTCTGCATACAGAAACCGGCTTTCGGGTCGTGCTCGTTGCCTGGCCCCGCTTCAGCGCCGAAATGGCTTCTCCAAGTCTGCGACAGGTTGAAAACATACACCAGGGCAAACGGGGCGATTCGGGCCGCAACCTCCTGGAACTGCATTTGGAAGGAGAACTAGATAATATGTGGGTGGCGGTAGTAGCCTGCGACCACGGAGACAAAGACCTGTTGTTAGAAGAGTACCTTTTGTCTCTGGCTGACTAGAGCCGAGTAGAACCTACCGCTGCTGTCCGGCCAGAAGCAGTCGCACCTGCTCAACAATGTCGTGCTGCGGTACCTCTGTCTGCTCGCCTGTCGTCAGGTTCTTCAGCGAATATGTACCCCGCGCCAGCTCGTCTGCTCCCACTATGACGCAACCGCTGGCCTGAGCCGCGTCTGCGGACCTGAACTGCTGCTTGGGTTTGCGGGCGTCAAAGTCAATCCGGCAGGGAATGCCTGCGGCCCGCAATTGATCCATCACCCTGAGCGCAGGTTCCAGTTCCGCCTCGCTCATCCATACGACATAGACCAGCCTTGTTCTCGCTGGTTCCTCCCCTGGTGGACAAGCCAGCATAGTCCGCTCCAGCCCTATGGCCAAACCCACCGCCGGCGTAGGTGCGCCCCCGAATTCCTCAAACAAATAGTCGTACCTGCCTCCACCGCCCAGGCTGTCCTGTGCGCCCAGACGAGAAGAAATATACTCAAAGGTGGTGCGGTTGTAGTAGTCCAGTCCCCGCACCAGCCGGTCGTTCAGTTCATAACGCACCTGCCAGAAATCAAGTGCGGCCAGCACACCTTGAAAGTGCTGCGCGCATTCCGGGCAGAGAAACTGCACCGGCTTAGGCGCATCCGCCACTGCCAGCCGGCAGGTCTCTACCTTGCAGTCAAACACCCGCAGCGGATTGCGCTCCATCCGCATCACACAGTCTGGACACAGATGTTCCCGAACACCGGCGAGGAATGTTACCAGCTTTTCCCGATACTCGGGCCGACAGTTGCGACACCCGATAGAAGTCAACTGGGTCACACAATCTGTTATGCCCAAAGTGGAAAAAAGCTCCACCCCGAAACGGATAACTTCTGCATCTGTTCTCGGCTCCGCCTCGCCCAGAGCCTCTATTCCCAACTGCCAGAACTCCCGATAGCGTCCCTTCTGTGGTCGGCCATACCGGAAGAATTGCCCTATGTAATACAGACGGCAGGGCAGACGCAGACCGTTCTCCAAAACCGCACGCACCACTCCCGGAGTTCCCTCCGGCCGCAGTGTCAATTCTCTTCCCGCCCTGTCCCCGAAACTGTACATTTCCTTGGTGACAATGTCTGAAGCTGTACCCGAAGACTTTACAAACACTTCGGTGTGTTCGAACGTAGGTGTGATGATTTCGGCAAAACCATAACGTTCACACAGACTGCGGGCTATGGCCTCCAGTTCCCGTCTCTTGGCCGCCTCAGGCGGCACCCAGTCTTGGGTGCCTTTGGGTCGAGAGTGTTTAGGGTTGCTCATCTGCTCCGTCCCAGTCTTTTCCCTACTTCAAAACACACCACCCCGACGAAAACACCTATGACATTTGCCCAGAGTTCCACCTTGTCATAGGTTCGATAGGAAAACTTCTTCTGCGCCAACTCCAGCCCCACTGCCAGCGGCAGAGAAAATAAGAGTGTCACCCAGGGCGTAGCTGCCTGACCCAAAGTTCCCAGCACCGTGAATAGAGCTGTATGGGTGACTTTATCCAGACCAGTCCAGAATGCCTTGGGCATTCTGTCGGCGGGTAACAACATGGCGGCAACGGTCAACCCCACCCAGAACACATACAACACCCAGGCTACAACCCGCCGCTTCACTTTCGGATGATTTCCTTGACCCGCATCAACCGGGTCAGCTCTCCCCGCTCGTTCTCGGCCAGCTTGAGAGTAATGGCTTTTACTGTCTGTTCAATGTCGGGTATCAGCACAAACTCCAGAGCGTTCACCCGACGCCGCGTGCGTTCCATTTCGTCTGCCAATAGCTCCAGCGTCTTTTCCTTTTCGGCCAGCACCAGAAGCGAATCCAGCACTCTGTCCAGCGCCGCCAAAGCAAAGTCCAGCTCTCCCGAAGTTTTCGCATAACCGTAACACCTGGTTTTGCCTGTAACCTGCTTGCGAAACACCGGCACTTTCACATTCAGAATGTTCCGCGTTTCTACCTCCACCCGCACCTGCTTGGTGGGCAGCAGCATGGCCGCATCGAAGAATCTGGGGTCAAACGCATTCCGGGCCACAGCCAGCCGGCCCATTACTCCGGCCATCTCTTTTTCCACCCGGGCCCGGTGCTCGCGCACCTCCCGCACCAGCTCCAGAATCCTCCGCATCAGCTCTTCCTGCTTGTCCTTCAGCAGCTTGTGTCCCCGCCGAGCCACGCCCAGCCGACGCTTGAGCTTCATCAACTGCATTCTGGTGGCGGCAACCTGCATTATCATCAGTCGGTTAGTCTAGAATCACGCTTGGCGAAGTCAAGCAGGACAAAGACCAGACTGGCAAGAAGCAGATACCGCTCCCCACCGCTGCCAGAAAAAAGTGTTCCAAAACTTCCATGGTTTTGCCGGGGAGTCCCCAGTGTACGGGCCGCCTAGGGGGCTGCCCGTCGCTGCGCAGACAGAAAAACGGTAACTATTTGATTCTGCATAAGATTGAACTGTCCTACCAGCAGAAAGAAGCAAAAACACACCAGCTGACAACAGCATAGACAGTCATTGCCCAAATCCAGTTGCCAAAGCAAGAGAAGGACGGCGCTTTCCGCTATTTCTGACAATAGCTCTGGTGCGGGCAAAGCCCTGTCTCAATTCATATTTCCCGGCCCGATTTGAGCGCCGGGCCGAGCACAGATAGAAGCCGCCTTGCGGCTAGCGGCTAATCGTCAATTTACCGGTCAGCTGCCCGCAATCCCCGGTGAGCCGCACCAGATATATCCCGGGTGCCACAGGTTTCCCCTTTTCGTCCCTTGCGTCCCACACGAACGTATGACTGCCTTTTTCCAGGCTGGAGCCAGCCAGCTTTCTCACGCGCCGACCGGTGATGTCGTAAACTGCCAGCTCCACCTGTCCGGGCAGAGGCAGGAAAAGACGCACCTGTGCTGTCCTACGTGCCGGATTTGGTCGCAACCCGATTACTGGTACGGGCATACTAATTCCTGCTTCTGACTCCGCCATTCCTGTCTGCACCGGTTCAGCCGCATAACGGATTGCCCGACCGGCTAGAATCGGCGATGCCGCCCGGTGGTACGTTCCGTTGTAGAGATGCTGAATTCCTATGCTTCTTGACTGATCCTGTATTCCAACCGTGCTGGAGGTATAACCGTTGGCAGTCATATACTGTACCACAATGGGGTTATCGCCCCCGGGTCCGGCCCGCGTGGTGTCGTAGATGAATATCTGAAACTTGTCCCGCAGATTGCTGGGGTAGAAATAAGCCACGCTGTCGTATTCTATGACAAAGCGACCATTGGCAATGTCGTGATAGTAGTACACATAACCGGTGTTGTTGTATCCTGGATACAAATCGTCCCAGTTGGCGCAGATGGCGCCAGGAGGAGCAGAAGAACTGGGCAGGGGAGTATTGCTGTAGTTGCTGGTGGTATAGTAACCAGGTACTATCCAGCCGTCGGCCGAAATTGACACCTGCGTATACCTCTGTCCATAATAGCGCAACGGCCCGAAAGCCGGAGGAAGACTCACCACTACCACTGCATCGTTACCGCTGAAGTTTATCCTCGTTCCCAGGTGCCTTATCTCGAACCATTCGTAAACTGGCCGGCCCATATAGAATGTGTCGCAGTCGTCGTAGGCATAATAGCGCGCGGGTTGGCGCGGTCCGTCTGGAATCGGGTCTGTGTTGTCGGTTTCGCCCACGCCTAAGAATATCTGGCGCCGGGAAAAATATCTGGCGCCCACAATGAACAGAGAACAGGCAATGCGACTTTCACGAGGAATTGACAGGTCCGCAAATACGCGAAAACGATCCCCGGAATTGAACACGGCCGAGTCTGGTCGCAACTCACCATAGGCACCAAAGGAATCGAGTACTGTCAGCCGCGGGTCAAGGGAAACCAGAACTGCCGTCACATTTTGCACTGTGCCCTGACCGATGTTGCGCAGTTGCACAGCCAGTTCCGCTTCTTCGCCCGGGTCCAGTTTGCCATTGCGATTTCCCTGCGGTCTGGGGTCCCAACACCTGGTACTTCCCGCCACCAGCTGTCCTGCCGCCACTTCCAAGGGCAGTTTTGACACATAGCTCGCTCCCTCCGCATCCTGGCACACCAGCACCAGCGGTAACCGGTAACGGTTGGTACAAGCCTCAGACACCCGTAGCCGGTAACCTTCCGGCCCGGTCCAGGCCGAATCTCCCGCCGCCATCGTACCCAGATACTTTACCGAGTCTTCCAGTGTCACCAAGGTATCACTGCTGTTGCGGCGCAGTATGCCGATTACGTCCCTTGCCGTCCGCGCCTCCCGGTTGACAATCCACAACGGCAGATTCACCGTTTCTCCGGGATTGATGAGCCCATCTCCATTCCCGCCCGGCGCAGGGTCGTCCACAGTATGTCGGAGGTAACTCACCCCCCGCGGCATCTTCTTGTCATACCAAGACTGCGCCGAATCGGCATTAGCCCGGATGTCTGCCTCCGATGTACCACCCACAAATGCAAACGCCACCTTCTGCCGCTCTCCCGGAGCCAGGTTGAAAGGCCCGGCGGAAACCACGCAGGACCAGTTGGCGCTGCGATTGGAGTTCAAAATGCGGATGGCTCCCCGCAGAAAGCTGTCCTTAACCACCTCGGTCATCATGCCGGAGGGCTGTACATAGACCGCATGGTCCAGGGCCGACTGATTGGCCGCCGCAGCCGGAAACAGTAGCTTCACTCCTACTGCCGGGTTGGCGCTGGAAGACTGCATCATATAAGTGAGTCGCCGCACTGTGTCCGAAACCACGCGGTTGGATGTGGTGTTATTCACATCAAAATCAGAGAAGATCCCGCAGTAGAGCCCATCAAGGCTGCTGCCGCCCTGGTTCTCCAGCAGGTACTCAATCACCACAAAATTGCGATATCCGGCACCGGCCAGAGCAAAAGACCACTGACTCACCCGTAATCCTTTTGCTGCCGGATGATGGGCGTCGCTGAAAACCGCCCGGTACTCCTCATCCGCGGCCAGTGGCCGCACCACAGCAGACAAACTCTCTTCTACTTTCCAGTCTGTGTTATAGGTGGTGCTGGGATTCCCATACCACCGGTCCACCACATACGACGGACCATTGCCGCAGACAAGGCTCGTAAAGTACAACGAACCATATCCCGCATCGCGGGGATACTTCATTCCCGAGCCTTCGCGATAGGGCCCCAGCGTACCGACTGAACCAACGCAGGTAACCGAAAGAATCACATTGCCGGTATCATGGTCCAGCCACAACCGCCTGCCAGAATCCTCCTCCCCAATCGCCATCTCAAAACACGCCTCCCAGTGACCTTCGTCCGCAACGCACACCAGCAGGAGCTCAGCCTTGCTTCCGGGAACGGCTGCCGGGTCCACGCTCAGGCAGAAAGGTTCGCCTTCAACCGTATCCCCCACGCCCATCGGACCATAACTGGCGGTGGAATCCAGCAGAGTAAGATACGGGCAGTTTGACCGAAGCCGGGCATTGACGCCGCTTACCCCCGCAAGCCCCAGATTCGCCAACGAAACGAAAACCTCCGCAACTTCACCCGGGTCCAGCCGGCCGTTGCCGTCGGCCACCCTGCAGCCGGCAAATACCACCGCCGGTCGGTTCGTCCTGCCGCGCACCGCAACCGTCGTCTGCTGCGGATAATGGTTCGGTGCGCTGACAGAAATAGCCAGAGCCCCGCCAGAAGTCGGCGAGAGGAAAAGGTTCACCCAGCCCTGCGAATTGGTAATCCCCCGGGCATAAGTTTCCGCCCCCTTGTACGCACACACCAGCGCGCCCGGCACCGGCGCTGACCCGCTTCTCACGCTCACCCGGAACAGCTGTGGCCCCGCCAGTACGGAATCAGCACAAGTCACGCTGAGATTGCGCGGTTTCTCCGTCCAGATGGAAAGCGTGGGGTCCCCAAAAAGATTCAGCTCGTACACACACCAGCGCCACACCTCCTGTCCGCGGGTCAAAGTCTGAAAGTAATCCTTGGACAAACCGTTCAAAACCCCGAACTGAAAAGCTCGGGCGTCGGTAAGGTAGCGATAGAACTGATAATCAAGCATCTCCGAGGGCCCGAAGGCCGGCGGATAGCCGAACCCGTAGCGCGAATTGAGACAGCAAGCGACACACCCGCCATTGGGCGCCTTGACCAACGCTTCCGCCAGACACTCCTGACCGTCAAACCAGCCCGATTCGCAGGCAATGGAGTTCACAAAGTTGAGTTTGGTGAAGCCGTTGGTCAGACCGGAAACTTCCGAGCTGGTCATCACCGAAAAACTGGTCGGGCTGCCGTGTGCGGCCACATGCGCCAGTTGATACCCCTGATTCATCGCATTTCGATACACGCCTGAACCAGGGTCCTCCAGATGCGCAAACTGCCAGCCCGGCGGAAACAACTCGGCAATCATGCGATTGATGACCCGGCCATGAAAGGGCGAAAAAAGCATGGTAGAGCCCAGAAGTAGCTTCTTGAGACAGGTCGTATCCTGATAGCGCTCATACATCGTGTCTTTGGCAAAGAATACCGCTACATCGGCAGCGTTATCCACCGGCGTACGGCCTACGAATATGTCGTGAAACAGGTCCATGGAATCTGTCATCTCGCCAAAAAGGTTATTGCGATTAGAGTCCCACGAACCCTGCAAATCCGCATAGTAAAAGTCCGTGGCTATGTCACCTGTATTACCTTCGCACACAATTCGCGCCAGCCGCACCGGCACAATCTCCGCATCCCCGCCCAGCAAAAGCCATTTCAAACCGCGGTTTTTCCAATAGTCAATAACGCAGTTACGAATCTTCTCCTGATTGTCCCGGCCTGGATAAACCGCATAGATGGAGTCTGTGCGTAGAATCACCGTCCTTATGCCCCGTCTGGTCTTCCACTCGGCAAACGGCTGGAATGCACTTGCCAGCGAACTGGAGGTAATCACCGCCATATCACACGACCAGTTGTCAGTCGCTCTCCCTGCCGGGTGCCAGCGCGCCACGTCTGCTGGATTAGCCACAAACATCCGCACACATTCTTCCATCATCTTTACCTGAGACTCTTCCAACACCATAGTCTCATGCTGTCCGGTCCGGTAATGAACAGCCAGGCGCATTCGCACTGCTAGCTCCAACCTCCTCTGCGCTGGCCGGTAACGCAGCGGCACCACCTGCAATCCCGCCAGGCGATACCCGCCCATACACCCAGAAGGAGTGAAACTGACTGCCTCTGACGGATAAACCCCATCCGACTGGTAGGTCTTATCGTTCGGCGCGACAAAATCTCCCGTCGGACGAGACAGCACCTGCGGTCGCTGACACGGATGAAGGTAGAACTCGCCCGGCACCGGCTCCCAGACTGTATCCTTAACTTCCACCGCCACCACCTCGGCGTCCGGCGGAATCACCACCTTGTATATGGCAAGGGGCAAGAGCGGCTCGCCCGGCTCTGAAGTCCAGTACCCCCCAGGCAGTGCTACTATGTCAAATTCCTGTATCTTATCAAACACAAACTGCTCAAGGTTGAACTCAATGTTCAAATTCACCAAGCTGGCTACAGCAAGTACCGGAATAGAGAAAAAACCGATAGCACGCACGTCACCTCCTGTTGAAGTCAAAGTCTGAGGAAATACTACGTCGCCCTGAAGCTGGGTCAACAGACGAACACACGGCATACCTTCACTGCCCGCTAACAGAGGACCCTTGGGAATAAGATGAGGTATAGTATGTATTGCCTAACCAAGGACTGAGGCGTAACTGCTAAGGCACAGAAGATGATGTAATCGTCGCTGCGCTCAGAGGAGACCTTGGCGGCTTACTATTGGCGTATCGACTTAACTAAGCACCGGAACAGTTCTCGTTCGAACCGCCCGGCGAGTTCAACCGAGTGGCCACGCAAGGCTCAAATCCGGAAAGTCCACCGGTGGAGCACTGCGGTAGGTTGAGGGGGCGAAATTAGGAGAGAAGTAAATTGAAGAAGGAAACTGAAATGTTGTCAATGCGGTGCGGAAACAGTCTATAGCTCCAACTCAGTCTGCAGCGAAGCCACAGGCCGACGCTTGAAATGCTGGTACGCGAGCTTTGTCGCCATTCGGCCGCGCGGAGTCCTCTGCAGGAATCCTTCCTGCACCAGAAAAGGTTCGTACACTTCTTCGATGGTGCCGGTATCCTCACCCACCGCAACCGCGAGCGAGGATATACCGACGGGCCCACCATTGAACTTGTCAATTACGGTCAGCAGAATTTTCTTATCCATCTCATCCAGCCCACGTGTGTCCACATCCAGCTGCGCAAGGGCAAACTCGGCAATCTCTCTGTCCACGCGTTCCTTGCCGTGCACCTGGGCAAAGTCCCGCACCCGGCGCAGAAGCCGATTGGCAATTCTAGGTGTGCCCCGGGCTCTGCGGCCAATCTCCATCGCCCCGTCATCGTCAATCGGAATGCCCAGAATCCGGGCCGACCGCTGCACAATCTCCACCAAGTCCTCAGCCGAGTAGTAGTCCAATCGAAAACTCATACCAAACCGCGAACGCAAAGGCGCGGTGAGCAGTCCGGACCGAGTCGTAGCTCCTACCAGCGTAAAACGCACCAGATTTAGCCGTTCTGACCTTGCACCCGGCCCCCGGTCTAGCATCACGTCAATTGCGTATTCCTCCAGCGCCGGATAGAGGAATTCCTCCACCGCCTTATTGGTGCGGTGAATCTCGTCTATGAAGAATACGTCGCCCGCGGCCAAGCCGGTAAGAATCCCGGCCAAGTCCACAGGCCGCTCCAGAATCGGACCAGAGCTGCATCTGATGCGCGTGCCCATCTCCTGCGCAATAATGTAAGCAAGGGTAGTCTTACCCAGACCAGGCGGCCCGAAGAAAAGCACATGCTCTAGGGGCTCACCGCGCATCTTCGCCGCCTCAATGAATACACGCAGATTCTCCTTCAATTTCTTCTGACCGATGAATTCTGCAAGCCGCAGCGGCCTTATCTGTTCCTCTACTGCCGCCTCACCGTCTAATCTCCGACCAGTAACCAGACGTTCTTTGGTGCCGGACATGTGGTCTATGACTTACCCCTGACTCTGCCTGCCCCGCTAGAATCGGTCATAGATTGTGCGCTGTCTCCGCCCGTTGTCTGGTCGGCGAGTGCCTGTCTGAGCAAGTGTTCCAACGTTACGCCCGGCTCCGGCTTCACACGCTCCAGACGCAAACGTGCCTCCCGGCTGGTCAATCCCAAATATACTAGCGCTTTATGCGCATCCGCATAAAGAGGTTCCGTCACTTCGGCCGGCGCAGTTTTTTCTTTCAATTCTTCAATCAACCGCTGCGCCTTCTTTGGCCCGATGCCCGGCACAGTCCGGATGATGCTCGCATCCCCGCGACTGATTACGCCCCGTATTTCCTCCGGCCCGAAACGCGAAAGCAAATTCAGTCCTGCTTTCGGCCCTACCCCTTTCACAGAGGTGATGAGGACAAACACATCTCTTTCTGCCTTGTCAGAAAACCCATACAGTTCAACCCCCTCGCGAGTGAACCTAGTTACCACCAAAAGTTCAACCTGACTGCCTATGTTTCCTACTCGCCGAGAAGTAGAAAGCGGTACCCCCAGCTCAAATCCTATCCCTTGACACTCAACCACCACGCGCGTTGGTTCCTTCTCGGCTAGTATGCCTTTAAGTAAAGAAATCATTCTTTCGTTCTGTAGCCCGTAACCTGTAACATAGAACCCGTCCTGCCTGCCACGCAGTAAGCCGCGGCCAGCGCATCAGCCGCATGTTCCGGTACCCGCTCGTCAAGACAAAGCAGCTGCCTTATCATATAGTTCATCTGCTGTTTGGATGCCCTGCCCGAACCGGTTACTGCCAACTTTACCGTCGCTGGCGTTACTTCCTGCACAGGAATCTGTCGGCGGCCAAGAATTGCCATTATCACCCCTCGTGCCTGCGCAGAAAGCAGCACGCTTCTTGCTCCCCCTCCCTTGAAGAAAAGACTCTCGATGGCGCAGCACTGAGGCCGGCTGCGTCCCAAAATTTTGTCCAGCTGCTGACCCAATCGGGCCAGCCGCTCAGCCACACTCTCACGGTTATCTGTGGCAATCACACCGTACTCCAGTACCTTTCCCCCTTCCACTACACCATACCCGGTGGCTGAAAACCCCGGGTCAATGCCGATGATCCTCGTCGCCGCGTCAGCTACCGGACACGCGCTCAAGCACCTCGTCCGGTATGTCAAAGTTGGCATAGACCTGTTGCACTTCTTCCAGGTCTTCGAGCATCTCTACGAGCTTCAGCACCCGCGGGGCATCCTTCTCACTCACCGGCACAGTATTAGAAGCAATCTGCGTTGCCTCTGCACTCAGCCATTCGATACCAGCCTCCTTCAGCTTGGCTTTTACCGCCTCAAAGTTGGACAACGATGTGACTACCGAATAACCGCTTTCATCTGTCTGCACATCCTCCGCGCCGGCTTCCAGAGCCACACTGAGCAAAGTATCTTCGCTCACCTTGTCTTTGGGAATTACAATCAGTCCCTGCGGCTTAAACTGCCAGGCCACGCAACCGGCTGCACCCATGGAGCCGCCGTACTTTTCGAACACGTGCCTCACTTCGGCTGTGGTGCGGTTCTTGTTGTCCGTCAGCACCCGCACCATCAATGCCACACCCGCAGGGCCATATCCCTCATAAATTACTTCTTCGTAGGCCACACCCGGCAATTCGCCCGTGCCCTTTTTTATGGCCCGCTCGATATTCTCCGCAGGCATATTGATGGCCCGTGCCGATTCAATGGCAGTACGCAACCGCGGGTTACCTGCCGGGTCGCCACCGCCCAGTCTAGCCGCAGTGGTTATCTCCCGAATCAGCTTGGAAAAAGCCTTGCCCCGGGCCGCATCAGCTTTACTCTTCTTATGCTTTATAGTTGCCCATTTAGAATGTCCAGACATTATTATCCTCCTGCAAGAATAAACTCACTGCCCTATTCTAAGTCCGGTTCTTTCTCTGTCAATTATCTGGGCGTACGATTCGGCTTGACAAATAAGGAGGCGGCGGCTAACTTGTCTCGATGAATATCCTCCTAATTTTCAGTTTGATAGCCATTGATCCCAATGCCGGAACTTCCGGTTTTGATTTCATACGCATTGTTCCCACTGCCCGGGAGGCCGCCTTGGCGGGTGCCGCCCTGGGCCATGCAGAAAGTCCTATGTGTTTTTGGTATTCGCCTGCACTTCTGGCCGTCATCCCCTCTCAACGCGCCCATGTGGGATATGTGAACTATGTCGGCGGCATCCATTTAGGCTCGCTAGCTTATTCCCAACCCTTGGCCACTAACAAGGGCGTCGGTATCGGTGTCGTGTATCTGAATTCCGGAGCGATGAAACGTACCGATCCCCTGGGTAACGAACTGGGGGCATTCGGAGTGTCATTCGCCGATTTCAACATCAGTGGCGCTATGCAGGTTGCTGATCTAGTGTCTTTCGGTCTCGCTATGCAGGCACTTTATGGCTCCATAGATACGTTCTTCGGACTTGGTCTGGCTGCCAGCATCGGTTGCCGAACGCAAGTACCAATAGAAGGCATAAGAGGGCTGTATGCCGGTCTGGCTGCGCGCAACTTCGGCTACCAGGTGAAAGCTTTTCAAGCCAACCGCGATCGCATGCCAATGGAAATTGGAGCAGGGCTTGCTTTCAATCCCAACCCCGCGCTCAATTTTGCCTGCGATGTAATCAAGCCCCTGGATGACCGATTCGAATTCCGCTGTGGGATTGAAGGCTGGGTTGCCGACCTCCTGGTGTTGCGCGGCGGCTACTCCACTAAAGGAGCAGACTACAGGTCAGGTGGAGGCAGTGACATTCTGGCCGGACTTACTACCGGGCTTGGCTTTCGCTTCCGCCAGTATCAGCTTGACTATGCCTTCATCCCCATGGTGGAGTTGGGAATGGCTCACCGTCTCTCTTTGTCCATCAACCTCTGATTCTGAGACCCTGATGTGAAGACCCAATTTGTCAAATCGCTGAAACCTGGAATGCAGGTGGACGACGTGTTCTTTTGCACCCGTCGGGATGTAAAGGAACGTCGCGACGGAGCTCCTTTTCTTACCTTTGAGTTTCAAGACCGCACCGGGCGTGTCTCGGGCATAATGTGGGACAGGGTAGATGATGCCCTGCGTTGTGTTGAACCCGGCGGATTCTACCGTGTGGTCGGCAAGATGGGCGACTATCAGGGCAAACCTCAGCTCACAGTCAGTGTCATCTATCCGGCCGACCCGACCGAAATTCACCGGGAGGATTTTTTGGCCACCAGCCGGTACAATCGGGAAGAACTGCTGGCTGAATTACGCACTTACATCTCCGCGGTAAAGAACGAGTATTTGTCCCGACTGCTAGCCGCCTTCTTCGACGACCACGAATTCGTAAACCGCTTCGCCAATGCACCCGCCGCCGCCCAGGTCCACCACGCCTGCGTCGGCGGCTTGTTAGAACACACTGTATTTGTCTGCCGGCTGGCTCAACACATTCCCGATATATATGAGGAAATAGACCGTGATCTGCTGCTCACCGGCGCAATTCTCCACGATGTAGGCAAAACAGATGAGTACCACTACGATAAGGCGATAGACCATACCTGGGATGGCAGACTTCTCGGACATATCGTCATGGGTTATGATATGGTGCGAGCCAGGATTGACTCTATTCCCGGGTTCCCGGAGGAACTGCGCCGTCTGGTCCTGCACATCATTCTCGCCCATCACGGCCAGCTGGAATTCGGCTCGCCCCGTTCTCCCAAGTTCGCCGAAGCTCTCATTGTCCATTTTCTTGACAACCTGGACGCTCGGGTAGCAATGTTTCGCGAGGCGGTCGCCGACAACCAGGGAACAAAATGGACCGACTTCCACAAGTACTTGGAAACCAACATTTATATCCGCGACCCTTTGGAATGAAAAACAAGAGAGCTACACCGCTCTTACTGTCTCAAGACAAATTCTTGAGCTGACTGCTCCCGGTGCCTGACCTGGATCATTCTGCCCTCACTGCTGCCTGTCAGAAATTGGGATTGGATCTCACTGAATCCCAATTGACTCTGCTGGAATCCTATGCCGCGTTGCTGCGGGAATGGAATCGCCGCATTAACCTTATCTCCCGTCAGGACACCGAGCGTATCCTCTCCTACCATGTCGTTGATTCCTTGGCCGTATCCCGTCTCATTCCGGCACGCGCTTGTACTGCTGATGTGGGTTCTGGTGCCGGACTGCCGGGATTACCTTTAGCTGTCGCGCGACCTGACTTGGAGATGCTACTCATCGAGTCCTCGCATAAGAAGTGTCTGTTTCTTGAAACTGCTGTGCGTACACTGGAACTTGGCAACGTCCGGGTCATCGAGAACCGAGTCGAAACACTGGAACCGCTGAATTGCACCGTCCTGCTTTCGCGACTCACCGGCCCGCTTCCCCAACTCCTGAAGCAGACGCGTCGCCATCTCGCCACGAGTAGCAGGCTTATTCTTTTCAAAACCCCAAATAGCAGCACAGAACTGCAACAGAACAGAAAATTGCTGGAACGTTACGGTCTAGTTCTGCTTGAAAGCGACGATGTTTCCCTGCTCCTGACAGGTATAACCCGACGATTCATTCTGCTGGGCCGAACCTAGAGCAAAACAAAAAAGAAGGCCCACCCCGAGCCTTCTTCTTTGCATCAGGGCCGGATGTAACTATTCAAGCATGTCCGGGTCGTGCGAGTCTCTTGGAGTCTCTTAGAAAGGAGGTGATCCAGCCGCACGTTCCCGTACGGCTACCTTGTTACGACTTCGCCCCAGTCATCGGCCCCGCCTTGGACCCTCTCAACAGAGGGTCTTCGAGCGTTGCTGACTCCCATGGCGTGACGGGCGGTGTGTACAAGACCCGGGAACGTATTCACCACTGCATGCTGATCAGTGATTACTAGCGATTCCATCTTCAAGTAGGCGAATTGCAGCCTACTATCCGAACCATGGCCGCTTTTACAGGATTGGCATCACCTCGCGATGTAGCATCCCATTGTAACGGCCACTGTAGGACGTGTGTAGCCCTGGGCATAAAGGCCATGATGACTTGACGTCGTCCCCACCTTCCTCCTCCTTAACGAAGGCAGTCCCCTTAGAGTGCTCCCTTACGGGTTGGCAACTAAGGGCAGGGGTTGCGCTCGTTGCGGGACTTAACCATACACCTCACGGCACGAGCTGACGACAGCCATGCAGCACCTGTGCAGGCTCCGAGAATAAATCCCGGTCGTTTCCCTTTCGGGTCCCTACCACCTGCATGTCAAACCCAGGTAAGGTTCTTCGCGTAGCATCGAATTGAACCACATCCTCCACCGCTTGTGCGGGTCCCCGTCAATTCCTTTGAGTTTCAACCTTGCGGCCGTAGTCCCCAGGCGGCACATTTAGC
>CBFGJV010000025.1:0-25530 GCA_965649205.1 Caldifarciminota bacterium
GAATACGTCTGCCGTTTATGGTTTTGCCAATACCCTCCGTAAAATGCTAAGGACTTTGACGCCTTCACACTGTGCGGTTGTTTTCGATGCACCGGGCAAGACATTCCGTCACCAGAAGTTGGAGGAGTACAAGATTCAGAGACCACCTGCCCCAGCGGAGTTGACCGAGCAGATACCCCTGATAAAGAAAATGGTGCAAGCCTGGGGACTGACGAGTGTTGAATGTCCGGGTGTGGAAGCTGATGACGTACTGGCTACGTTGGCCCACAAGTTTGCGCAAGCGGGTTTCGAGGTAGTTATCGGTACCAGCGACAAAGACCTTTTGCAGCTAGTTGGCGGCAATGTCACAGTTTTTGATCCCTGGCAGGAAAAGCAATACCGAGAACAGGGAGTAAAAGAAAAATTGGGGGTGGGGCCAGAGTTGGTGGTAGATTACTTGGCATTGACTGGCGACGTAAGCGATAACATTCCCGGTGTCCCGGGAATTGGACCGAAGCGGGCTTTGGATATTTTGTTGCGACATGGTTCGTTGGATACTGCCTTGGCCCAGGAGCCTAGGTTGCGAGGTTACGAGCAAGTAGCAAAGTTGAGCCAGGAATTGGTAAGAGTTCGCACTGACCTGGATCTGGTAGTAAGCGAGGAAGAATTCAAGATACGGGAACCAGACCGGAAACAACTGATGCACATTTTCCAAGAGATGGAGTTTAGTTCTCTCATCAATGAACTAGGATTGAAGCAATCCCTGGGTGAGGTAGTGGTGACAGCGGCAAGCGACGTACCTAAGACCGGAACCGTTGCCTTCAAGTTCGTGCCTGGCGAAGGTCTCTGGTTTACTGTTGACGGTAGAAACATACAGTATTGGTCCGCAGAGCGAGTTGACGATATCAGGGAGTTTTTTCATGCAACCGGATTGACTAAGGTAGGGTTTGACCTCAAATCCCAAATTAAGCAAGCTACACGATTGGGTCTGGAGTGTAGGGGTAGATTGTTTGATGTGGGGGTAGGAGCATGGCTTCTTGATCCGAATCGGAAGAGATACGGCATTGAGGATATAACGCTACAGTTCTTGCATCAACCTATCCGGCCGGACACCCCCCCAAAAGAACCATTCGTAGTAATGGAACTATTGCGTCAGTTGGAGCCGGAGTTGTTGGCGCGTGGTCTGGAAAAGGTATGTTGGGATCTAGAAATGCCACTGATTTCGGTGTTAGCGATGATGGAGGAAAGAGGCATTGGTGTAGACGTTGGTTATTTGGAGAGATTAGAGCATGAACTGCGCCAGGAGGCAGAGAAAACAAAGCAAAGTATATGGAATAGGGTCGGGGTAGAATTCAATGTTGGTTCGCCTAAGCAGTTGGCAGAAGTGTTGTTTGAGAAACTCAAGCTGCCCAGAGGGAGAAAGACAAAAACCGGTTTTTCAACAGATTCTGCCGTACTGGAGGAACTTGCTTCTCAACATCCGATCGTGGAAGAAGTAATTTATTACCGCGAGCTGACAAAGCTCTGCAACACGTACATAGCTCCACTTCGGGAGATGGCTCGGCCAGGTGCCGGAGTGAGTCGGATTCACTGTGAGTTCAATCAGACTGGTACTGCCACAGGCAGGCTTTCTTCTTCCCGCCCGAACCTTCAGAATATACCTATACGTACAGAGTTGGGCCGGCGTATTAGACAAGCATTTGTGGCGGATAGGGGCAGGATGTTTATCTCGGCGGACTACTCGCAGATAGAGCTAAGAGTGTTGGCACACATTGCCCAGGATGAGGAATTGCGGCGGGCCTTTCTGGCGGGAGAGGATATTCATGTTCATACGGCGGCGTCTGTCTTTGGCGTTGCGGCCAGCGAGGTAACTCCGGAGCAGAGGCGTATGGCTAAGGTTGTGAACTACGGTCTAATTTACGGCATGGGGGACTATGGTCTTTCCTGGCGTATGGGCATTCCTCGCGAGCAGGCGCGGACTTTTCTTGAGCAGTATATGAGTAGGTTTGCAGGTGTGGCTGCTTGGCGCGAACGTCTACTTGCTGAGGTTGAGGAGAAAGGTTTTGTGCGGTCTCTCTCCGGACGCATCCGTCCCTTCCCTAGTGTTGCCAGTCGTGACCGCAACGTAGCGGAGGCGGCGAAGAGGGCGGCTATAAATGCTCCTATACAGGGTTCGGCTGCAGACATAATGAAGCGGGCAATGCTCAACTTGGAGGAGAGGTTGGTAACAGAGCAAGTTGATGCTGGGATTGTAGTACAAGTACACGATGAACTTCTTGTTGAGGTTGCGGAAGAGTGTTTGGAGCCGGCTAAACAGATAGTGAAAGAAGAAATGGAGTTCGCTTGGAAACTGGATGTTCCTTTGGTAGCAGAAATAGGAGTGGGTCGAACCTGGGGAGAGGCACACTGAGATGTGCGATTTGGTTCTTGACTCTCTGGCGGCAGGGGGCACATCTTCTCTGCAGAAAAGGAGAGGTAGAGACAAAAGACGACGGATACGTGTGCTGGTGGTATTCGGGACAAGACCCGAGGCGATAAAATTGGCTCCGGTCATAATACAGTTGAAAAAATACCCGCAGCGGTTTGAGGTATTTCTGGCAATTACAGCCCAGCACCGGCATATGCTGGACCGGGTATTGACTGTGTTTGGTATCAGCCCGGATTTTGATCTGGACATCATGCGCTCCAATCAGTCTCTGGCTGATATAACCACAAGAACCCTGAGAGGGATTGAGAAGCTACTGCGCAAGGTCATGCCCGACCTAATTCTAGTGCAGGGGGATACCACGACAGCATTTGCCGCAGCACTGGCGGCGTACTATTGTCGGGTCGGGGTTGGTCACGTAGAGGCAGGGTTGCGTACAGGCGACAAATTTGCGCCATACCCCGAGGAGATTAATCGTCGGCTTCTTGCGAGTCTGGCCGATGTTCATTTCGCACCCACACTGCGGGCACGCAATAATCTCATGAGTGAGGGTGTATCGGCGGATTCCATATATGTGACGGGGAACACGGTGATAGATGCACTCCGGCTTATACGCAAGAAGCTGAGGCGTGAGGTCCTGCTAGGAGTGGGGCGTTTACCGTTGCCTGGCCGGAGACCTTCTTGTCGCCTTATTCTTGTTACTGCTCATCGACGGGAGAGTTTTGGGCCGGGGCTTGAGCGTATCTGCGAGGCTTTGATTTCTATAGTTCGGCGCAATCCTGATGTGGAGGTCGTTTATCCTGTGCATCTCAATCCCAATGTGCGGCAACCAGTGCGGCGTGCGCTTGCCGGTACCGAACGGATTCATCTTGTTAGGCCGCTTGACTACCTTTCTTTTGTTTATCTGATGAACCAAGCATACTTGATTCTTACCGACTCGGGGGGCATACAAGAGGAGGCACCGGCATTGGGCAAGCCGGTGCTGGTGTTGCGGGACAAGACGGAGCGGCCTGAAGCGGTTGAGGCCGGTACGGCGTTGGTTGTTGGCACGGAACCCAGACGGATAGTTGCTGCAGTGGAACTTCTTTTGAAGTCAAAGCAGAAATATCAACGGATGGCTCGGGCACAAAATCCTTTTGGTGATGGTCACGCGGCCCAACGGATTGTGCGCATTCTCAGCCATACTTGGAAGGCTGTTGGGGGCACCGACGATGTTTCGTGAGTTGACACTAGTAGTCATTTTCCTACACTTTGCGCTGTGAATAGATTCCTGCAATTCATCCGGGTTATACTTAAATGGCGCAAGTTTATTTTCTATAATACGCTAGTCGTCACATTTCTGGGGATTGTCATCAGTTTCATTCTTCCCCACCGCTATACAGCGGTGGCAAGATTGCTACCTCCTCAGGAGGAGGATTTGTTCGGCGCTACTTCGCTGCTTACAGGAGGACTCAGCAGTGGGAGGCTGAGCAAGTTGCGTCTGGGGGGTATGTTGGGTGGGGCTACATCTTCTGATTTGATGGTGGGTATTCTTGCCAGCAGAACTATAATGCAGAATGTGGTGGAGCGATGCAGCATTGTTGATTATTACCGCATAAAGAGACGCAGTATGGAAGCGGCCATAAAAACGCTGCGGAAGCTGACGACTCTGTCAGTTTCAGACGAAGGTATTGTGACCATAAGAGTAGAAGCCAAGACCCCCCAGCTTGCTGCTAATATTGCTAACTGTTTTGTTGAAGAATTGGACGTGTTCCTGCGCACTTCTAATATCAGCCGGGGCCGTAACATGCGTCTGTTCCTAGAGCGGCATCTAGCTGAGGTGGAAAGTACTTTTAGACTGGCGCAGGAGTCGCTCAGGGTGTTCCAGCAGAGGTATAGGACAGTGACGGTAGACGAAGAGAGCAAGGCCGCAATCGAGGCTTACGCCAAACTGAAGTCAGAGCTGTATATCAAACAGGCAGAACTGGGAATGATTGAAGGCGTGAGCAATTCTAGTAATCCCTATATTAGAAGTCTTAAGGCAGAGGTTAGTTCTTTCGAAGACCAGTTGCGGCGACTGGAGCAGGGCGGGGACCGGACGGGATTTGGCGTGGGGTTTGGAGTTCCTTTTGAAAGTCTTCCCGATGTGGGAGCCGAGTATGTGCGCCGCTATCGGGACGTTAAGGTACAGGAAGAAGCGTTTGCCATGTTATACCAGCAGTACGAATATGCAAAAGTTCTTGAAGCTCGAGATACTCCGACCCTTACCGTTCTTGACTATGCTGTCCCGCCGGAGCGAAGAAGTTTTCCGCGACGTTTGCCTATTACTCTGATAGTGTTCTTCTTTGGTTTGACTTCAGGTACTTGCTTTGCGTTTGTTTCAGAATACTTCGAACATCTGCAGAAGTTCAAACCGGATGAATATCAGGGATGGAGGGAAGCAGCCGGGCAGCTCGTAGGGAGCCTGAGGCATTTCGGCCGCTTGTTCTTGCGTAAAAGAACCCAGGAATGAGCCTGGGAGCAGAGTCACACCCGGAAAAGCCTTACTCGGCAGCTCGGAGGGTAGCCAAGAATACCTTCTATCTGGCACTGGCCGAGATAGCAAACAAGCTTATGACTTTTGCCTTTTTTGCGCTCGCAGCCAGACACCTCGGAAGGGAGCGGTTCGGAACATTCTCTTTCGCTCTCGCTTTCAATGCCATGTTTTCTGTTTTTACTGATCTGGGACTTGGTTTCCTGACCGCAAGAGAAATCGCTCGTAGCCATGCCGGAGCTGGCAGATATGTGGGAAATTCTTTGGCGGCAAAATCTATAGCGTCGTTTCTGCTGGCGGGGCTCTCAATACTTGTTGCCCGATTGCTCGGTTATCCTCCTGCGACCGTTGCTCTTGTTGCCGTTACCAGTATGTTCATTCTGGCCAGCGCCGTGGCCACGTACTTCGGAGCGGTTTTCCAGGGATTTGAAAGAATGGAATTTACTGCCCTTACAAGATTGCTGCAGACTGCAACTCTGATTTTGGGCGCCTCGGTTATTGGCAGGGGAGCGGTCGTGACGATGCGCTATGCGTGGCTCTATGTGGGCGCGGGCTTTGTTGCTGCTCTGTGTGGTGCTCTGCTGACCAAGTGGAAGTTGGTAAGAGGCGGTTTGAGTTGTACGCTCCAGGAACTGAAAGCTATGCTCAAGGCGGGTTTACCTTTCGGGATAGGCTCGGTGTTTGTGGTTTTGTACTACTGGAACGGCACGGCTTTTTTGTCGAAGTTCAAGGACGATGCTGAGGTTGGTTTGTACAGCGCGGCATTTCGACTTGTGTTGGGTATTGGTTTTCTGGCTTATGCTTTTTCGGGAGCGATGTACCCGCTCATGTCTCGGCTGCATATTGCGGCTACAGAGAGGTTGAAGGCTGGTCTGACTGCATCGCTCCGGTATGTGCTTGTGCTGGCTGTGCCCATGGGCGTATTCGTTTCGGTACTGGCTAGCCAAATCATAGTATTAATCTACGGAGCTCAGTATGCGGCAGCTGCACCTGTTTTGCGGATTCTTGCATGGTGGGGTGGTCTAGCCTCGCTCAATTCGATGTTGAGTAATTATCTGTACGCAGTTGACCGGCCGAAAACAGTATTACTTCAATCTGCCCTTGGTTTGATTACGAATGTGGCATTGAATCTGCTGCTCATTCCTCTTCTGGGGGGGCGTGGAGTGGCCATAGCAATTGTTGCCGCCGAACTATGTGGCACGATTATACTTCTGCTGGCTCAGACCACGACTGCCTCGCGGGCCGATATGCGGCAGGTCTTCGCTGCTGTAATCAAATGTTTTGCGGCAGCGGCAGTGGCGGTGGCTTTAGCTTTCTATGTTGCCAAAGTGCTGCACATCGTGCCGGGTCTAGTCGCCGGGCTGGCTCTATATACTGGTCTGATAGTGTTATTACGAGTCATCGATCGGACGGAGATGGCTGCCTTGGGACATATGCTAAAAACATGACAGACCGCGCAACAAAATCAGCAGTTTTTCCAAACGCACCCAGCCTGGTATTCTTCGTGAGTGTACAAGGAAGTTTCATTCTGGGCTTTTTCCTTCTGCTTTCGCGCCTGGGTACCATGCCGGCAATTACTTGGCTGTTGTTACCCCTGTATTTCTTGTTTATGGTGTTGCTGGCAGGCAGACCCTATGCCATTTTGGTTTATGTTGTCGCGATTCTGCCTCTTACGTCGCTGGAGTTACTTCCGCCTGGCTATGTTCTGATTGCGGTTTATTGGGGCGCCCTTTTTCTGCTGTTCTTGTTCAGGTTGTGGCCGTTCTCTCCAAGGTCGACTAAGGCAAATACCATAGCTGTGCTTACCGAGAGAAAGATACTCAGCGTTCTTGGTTTCCTGATGCTTTTCTCAGGTCTGCTCGCTGGCATCCGCGGCTGGGCTACTCCTGACTTGGCGAGAGATACTCTGATGGGTTTGACCGTGCTGGTTACCGTCTGGTTCTTTGCTACCGTTCCGGAAAGTACTTCCCAGATACGTACGCTATGTTACTCTATGGGTGCACTCTATGTCCTGGTTTGTTTCCTGCTCCCTGCGTTTTCAGAGCGACAGGTAGGAGGAATAATGGGGAAAGCATTGGTTGCGCCTGGTGGTTTAGTGAATTTTAACGCGTTTGCTGCCCATGTAGGTGCAACGGTTGTGATTTTTCTGGGAATGTTGCTTGACGAGAAGAAAACGATCAGGAAGGTTATGCTCATTGCTGGCATAAGTATTTTACTAGCGGCACTGATCTATACCAGGTCAAGAGGAGCTTGGTTGGGATTGGGTTTGGCTTTTGTTTACCTAGTTCTACGTACACGTTCGTGGAGAATGATTCTAGTTGCAGGAGTGGCTGCTGTCGCCTTGCTCTCTACAGAGTTGTTGCGTTATCTTGTTTCCACTCGTCTCCAAGCTACTAGCGCTCAGGATCCTTCTCTGTGGGGAAGGTTTTTGCTTTGGTCCTATGCGTTGAAGGTGTTCAGTCACAACTGGCTTTTCGGAGTTGGCTTTGAAAACTTCAGGTATGTTAAGCATATGTACGGTTTTCCTTGGCCACGAGCCTACGGAATTCCTTTCAATGCGCATAATATATATCTGGAGTTTCTGGTTGATTTGGGAGTGCCGGGTCTTCTTTTTCTTTTGTGGCTTTTGAGTCGCGTTCTGATCAAGGCGGATAAAGTGGGTCGTTTACTCAAATCCCAAGAGCGGGGTTTGGCTCTTGGTCTGGCTGCCGCAATTATTCTTTACATGGGGCACGGGCTGCTGGATTGTATTATATGGCAGCACGGTGCTTTTATGCTCTTTGGGGTTGTGCTGGGTTTGTCTCTTTCCATTTATCGACTGTCTTTTTGCGGTCCAGGAGAATTACTTCAGACATGCAGGGGCGGAAACGTGGACCGGGCCTGAAATGTTTTCTACGCGCGTAGTTTGTTTAGGCTCGAGAGTTCGCAAGAAATGTGTTGATCAGGTTATTTTGCGTTTAGACAACAGAAACTCGGCAATTTTTAAAATCTTTTCAGCAGTATTATTCCACGAAAAAAGCCTTGCTCGCTGTGGACCTTTCCGACGCAGCTCAGCAGTAAGCTGATTGTTCTCCAGCAATAGGCGTATCTTTGCACTAATGTCTTCCGGCTTCAGAGGGTTAAAATAGACTGCGGCGTCACCTGCGACCTCCGGTAGTGCGGAAGCAGCACTGCAAGCGACTGGTGCACCATGGGCCAGAGCTTCGAGCACCGGTAAGCCAAAACCCTCCTGTAACGACGGCAGAACAAAAGCCGAACATGTCTGGTACAATCTCGAGAGTTCTTCATCACTTACGTTTTGCAGCACCAAAACGCGATCTTCTACTCCATAGAGATGGATTGCGCGCCAGGTGGAGCGCAGATGTTTTTGCGTGCCCCAGCCGGCAAGCACCAGTTTCAGGCGTTCGTAGTCGCGTATTCGGCTGAAAGCGTTTACAAGCGCAGATACGTTCTTATGGGGCATATGACCGCCCACATAGAGTATAAAAGGGGATATGTCTGACGGCGCAGGGCACGGGGAGGTGGAGGGTTTTGGTTCCAATCCCGTGCCTGGGTAGACTACACATACACGTCTGGGACAGACAAATCTGCGCCGGCACAGTTCTCGAGCTGTGTACCTAGAAACTGCAATTATAAACCTTGCCCAGCGTAGGGTTTGCAGTGTAGCCCAGAAATAGGTCTTGTATTTGGGCGAATACAGGTGACTTACGAGGAGAGGTATCAGGTCGTGAACTATGGCGACGGTTGGTATGCTGGGCCAGGGCGGTACTTCAGGAGTAGGAGAAAGTAATATATCGTGCCCGCCGCCGAGTTGGTTACGGAGACGCGTCAACACCCAGAAAAATCTTTCCAGGTTTCCACGGCTTGAAGTAGGCAATTCCACTAATTTACAGTTGCAGTTGTCGAAAAGATCCGGAAAGGAAGTCAGCAGGGTAACGTCGCTTCGGGTAGCTAAGGCGGGAACTACTTGTAACAAATAGCGGGTAATACCAACTGGTTCTCTACCCGCAAACGCGGCGTTGACCAGAATTTTCACTATCTCCCAGTATCTTTAGGTTTACCACAGTGTCAATTGCCGTTGCCGAAATTCGACTTGAGACTCGGTTGCTTTTGGGCCGAGGAGAGGCCTGGGAAGCTTGCATAGTGAAGAAGAAAACGTTGGCTTGCGAGCAAATGCAAGCGTAGTATAATCGGCCGTGCGTGTCGGAATAAACGCCACTATTCTGGACGACAAACCCAGTGGGCTAGGAGTGTTTACTAGGCAATTGGTCAACCACTTGGTTCCCATGTTGGAGGATTATTTAGTTTTTTCTTCTTGTTTTGAAGGCGTAAATGTACCGCCAGCGAGGCGTTACCCTGTGAAGTCTGCGGTGAGTCCCTCCCTCGGTAGAAAAGGACATCTGGCTCGATGGACGTGGCTACAGTATAGGCTTCCTTTGATTATGAGAAAACACCGGATTGATGTTTTGCTTTCAACTGTTCCAGAAGGTATAGTTTTAGATAAAGTGAAGCAGGTGGTTGTAGTACATGATCTTAGCCCCCTGGTTTTTCCTGATATATATCCGAGGCTTCATTTCTACTTTCGTTTTGTCGTTCCGCGCCTCTTGCGCTGTGCCCGTTATGTGGTTTGTGATTCTGAATTTACCCGTAGCGAGGTCAAACGCTGCTATGGCATTTCTGGGGAAAAGGTAAAGGTTATTTACGCGGGTTCCAACATCACCTCGGTTTGTAGAGAAGAAGTTGAGCGCGTCAGGAGTCACTACGGTCTTGACGAGTACATATTATGCGTTGCCAGCGAACTGTCCCCACGCAAGAAAATTCCTTTTGTTCTCAGTTCACTGGCGGATTTCTTGCGCAAGCCTGGTTCACCCAAGCTGGCCATTATTGGCAAGAAAGACCCGCGTGCCCTGCCTGAGATATGTGACCTGCTGGTGCGAGAAAAGATAGACACTCGGGTTTTGCTGCTGGGTTATGTGCCAGAAGGAGATTTGGGGGCATTGTATGCTGGTGCGAGGTTATTGCTGTATTCAAGTGCTTATGAAGGGTTCGGTTTTCCGGTACTGGAGGGAATGGCGGCTGGTACTCCGGTAGTGACCTTTGACGTGAGTTCACTGCCGGAAGTCTCGGGTGATGCGGCCGTTCTGGTGCCCCCGGACGACCCCGTGGCTCTGGTGAACTCTGTGTGTCGTGTGCTCAGCGATGATGTCTATGCCGCATCGCTTGTAGCTCGAGGTTTCGACCGAGTGCAGTTTTTCTCTTGGCAGAAATCCGCAAGGGAGTTTTACGAAATACTTGTTCGTATTTCATGAGGGTGCTTTTTCTAAGTGGTTCATTCCCGCCTAACCTTTGCGGGATTGGTGATTATACGTGGCGGCTAGGCACGGCACTGGCGGACAAGAATGTGGAAGTTGGTGTGTTGACCTTGAACGGTGGACAGACTCAGTCTGGACGTATGCGGGTGTTTTCTGTCGCAGAAAAGTGGGGGGTTCTTGAGGTTCCTAGGCTACGGGGATATGTGAAGTTTTTCCGACCGGACATAGTCCATCTGCAGTATCCCGGCGCGGGTTATGGGCATTCTTTGGGGCCGCATTTTTTGGCTCTGAGCGTGGCTATGCAGCGGTTACCACTTGTTATTACCGCACACGAGTTCAAAGTTGTGCATATGTTGCGTAGGCTTAGCATTGCTGCTCTTTTGCCTTGGGCGAGGGCTGTAGTCTTCACTACCGAATCTGAAAGACAGTGTGCCGTTGGTTTCTGGCGTAAACTAGGCTGGCGACTAGAGCGAACGAGAGTAATTTGTATTGGTAGCAATCTTCCTAACTTGGAGGAGTGTATCCAGCCTGATCCAGATTTAGTTTCCTATTGGGGGATGTTTCATAGGGGCAAAGGATTAGAGCAGCTTCTTTCAGGATTTCGCAAGGCGTTTAGTCAGCATTCCGGTTTACGATTACAATTGGTGGGCGGGTTGCGTCCCAGTGACGTTGCTTATTTTGCAGAATTAAAGCGTACCATAGCCCAAATGGGATTGGACGGCCACGTGGAACTGCGTACGGATTGTCCAGGAGAGGAGGTAGTGCGGCTTCTGCAGAGAAGTGGTGCCGTGGTGCTTCCTTTTGTGGATGGCGCCACCTTCAGACGTGGTACGTTAGTGGCGGCTTTGAAACTGGGGCTCCCGGTGATTACAACCCGGGGACCAGATACACCGGCCGATCTCGTAGATGGAGTAAACATTATCTTCGCTGATTCGGCGGACGAGATTGCCGAAGGCTTAGTGAGGTTACGAGGAGATGTTGTGTTACGTAACACCATCAGCGAAAATGCCAAAGCACTGGCAGGACGGTTTAGTTGGGAAGCTATAGCGGCTGAACACGTGGTGCTGTATTGTGATATCCTGGGGCAGAAATGATAACAGGTACTTCCATTTGGCCGAATTTACGAGTTGTCCTCGTTCATGACTGGTTGTTGGGAACGCGAGGAGGAGAACGGGTGTTTGAGTTGCTGTGCCAGCTGTTCCCTCAGGCTCCGGTTTTTACACTTCTTTACCGTCCGGAGGTTTCCGGGCCCGCCGTGAATCGGCATGTGGTGACTACCTCTTTTCTCCAACGGATTCCTGCTGTACATAGGTTTCATCGCTACTTGCTACCGTTTATGCCTGCGGCGATAGAGTCACTACGGCTGCCGGAAGCTGACCTTGTTATCAGTTCCAGTCATTGTGTAGCGAAAGGGGTGAGACCCCCTAGGGGAGCTAAACATTTATGTTACTGCCATACACCAATGCGCTACGTATGGGGTTTCCGAGAAGAGTATTTCGGCCGCAAAACTCTAAAGAGTCTACTCGCTACGCCTTTGCTTGCGGCTCTGAAGAAATGGGACCGTAATAGTGCGAAGCGAGTAAACCTTTTCGTGGCCAACAGCCGTAACGTACAAGCTAGAATCCGGCACGCCTACGGTTGCGAGGCTGATGTGGTGAATCCTCCTGTGGATACAGAACGTTGGACGCCAGATGGGAGCAAACCAGGCGATTATGACCTTATTGTTTCCGGACTTTCGATTCTGAAACGAGTCGATCTGGCCGTGCGCGCCTATACGAGAATGCGGCGTAGACTCGTTGTGGCTGGCGAAGGTCCGATGAGAAAATACTTAGAACAAATAGCCGGTCCTAATGTGCAGTTTCTGGGTAGATGTACGGACGAAGAGATACTCAGTTTGTATCGCCGTTGTCGTCTGCTTGTATTCCCAGGTGTAGATGATTTTGGGATGGTACCGGTGGAGGTACAGGCCTGCGGCAGACCTGTGGTAGCGTTCGGCCAGGGCGGCGCCTTGGAAACAGTGGTTCCGGGTGTTACTGGCGTCTTCTTTTACGAACCAACAGAAGATGCTCTGATTGCAGCCGTTGAAGAGTGTTCGCGCATAGAATGGGACCCGGAAACTATACGTGCCCAAGCAAAGCGGTTTGACACTAGTTCCTTTTTGAAAGGATTAACGGCCAGTATCAGCAAGTGCCTAGGTACGAAGAAATAGGACGAAGTACTCTAGTGAGACATAACATGTTTAGTCTTCCGGCCGTGCTGGCATTCTGGCTACCACTCGTACTGGTGGGGTATAACTGGCTTTTCTTTCCGCTTGTGCTTTTCTTACTGGTTAAAATGAAGGGCAGGAAGAGGATTACCGAGAGTACAGATTGGGAACTGCCGTTTGTTTCAATTGTCATAGCGGCGCACAATGAGCAGGATACCATCAGGCAGAAGCTTGAGAATTGTCTGTCTCTTGACTATCCGGCAGACAAGCTCGACATCGTGGTGGTGTCTGATGGCTCAGACGACAATACGGATTCTATCGTGCAGGAGTTCTTAATTCGCGGAGTGAGGTTATTGCGACAGGAAACACGGAGGGGAAAAGCAGCGGCTTTAAATCTGGCCATGCGAGAGCTTAAAGGAGACTTAGTGCTTTTTACTGACGCTGATGTACTAATTGACCCACTGGCGCTTCGTACCATGGTCGACAGGTTCAAAGACAGAGCCGTGGGAGTAGTGCATGCCCATTATCGTCGTTTGAATCAACAGGGCAATCCGGCAGAAGGTCTTTTCGATCGCTATGAAGCCGCGCTTAAGAACCTTGAAGGTAAGGTGGGGGCGATGGTAGGGGCGTATGGCTGGTCCTTGATGCTGCGGAGGGAGTTGTGTCAACCTATTCCGGAGGATACTATATTAGACGACTTCTTGCTGGGAATTCGTCCTTTTAGGGCAGGTTTCGCAGTTGTCTATGAGCAAGGGGCGTTCTGCTGGACACGTACGGAGGAAGAGAAAGTAGAGTTCGGACGAAAGGTCAGAATAAGCCGTGGCAATGTCCAAGCGTTCAGTCGTTGTCTGGACCTGTTTCATCCGAGATATGGTGTGAAGGCCTGGGTGCTTTTTTCGCATAAGTTTCTTCGCTGGATTACGCCGTTTCTACTGATTTCAATCTTCATATCTAGTGCTGTTTTGGCTGACTATGTTTTTTTTCGGGCTGTTTTTCTTATGCAACTGGTTGTTTACCTGACTATACCTTTTCTGTTTATTGTTCCGCGCAGGATACGTAGATTTATGTTTCCCCAGTACTATTTGCTACAAAATCTGGCCCTTGTGGTTGGTTATTGGCAGTATCTGTTCAGGAAGTCGACCAGTCCCTGGCAGAGAACGTCGCGAGGTGGGTGAAGCATCACTGGGCACGGGGTTTGTGGCCTTCCAGTATCCGTTAGCTACCGCGTTTTTCGGACATGGTGGTCTTCAGGGGAATGATGTGCTTTGGGGAGATTGACACTTGCGTACTCGGGTCTAAAATAATTTTACAATTTGGAGTGAAAACCTACAGAACCTCGTATGGGGGCGACTTGGCTTCGACGGGGTGCCTGAAGGGCCTGGGTGCATGGCGAGGTTCCTCTGTCACCTCGTAAATCATGATAGAGGAAATACAGCTGCCAACAACAGCTACGCACTGGCTGCCTAACATACCTGGTAGCCCCTCGAACCGCGAGTTCACCCGGCGCGGACTCGGGGTATAACAGGGTGATGAAGGCTGGCTTTGAGCCTCAGGAAGTCAGCCGGATAATTGCTGAGGCTGGCTCGTCTCCGCCTGTCGTTCGGCTAAGAGGTGAGCGAGAGCGAAAGAACGACTAACCATGTAGATCCCTGGCTCTGAACTCCCCGGACGCGGGTTCGATTCCCGCCGCCTCCATTCTTTTCTGATTTGCGAACCATCGGACGTGTTAGGACGTTTCCAGAATACCCGTTTGCTTCTCTTGGTATTAGTGGCAATTATTAGTATGCTAAGATGTTCGGTGTTATACACTGTTCGTCCCAGGTATGCCCGGCCCCCGGGTACCAAAACAGTTCAAGTTATTCCGGAGGGTAAAGACTCAAGGCAGGGCAGGTTGGCTTGGCCAGTTGTCGGCAAAGTAGTCCAGGGGTTCGGGCTGAGGTTGGATACTCTGTACGGTACAAGAACAAACAGCTTAGGATTGGATATTGAGTGCGCGGGGGGAGCCCCTGTGAGGGCGGCAGATTCTGGTATGGTCAGCTTCGCGGAAAGATTTATGGGATACGGCTTGATGGTGATTGTGGACCACGGAAGCAGGTTGCACACCGTATATTCTCGACTGACGGATACGAGGGTACAGCCCGGAGATGTAGTTAAGCGGGGACAGATAATTGGTTTTGCTTCAGATACGCTGCATTTTGAAATACGCAAGGAGGGTCGAGCAGTTGATCCAAGACAGTGGCTGGCTCCGCCTTGACGAGGGAATGGCGTGGTTAAAGTAACCATTTCTTGACTTGGACTTTTTGGCGGGTATATCTCTTAGTCTTCAATGAAGAATATCAAGATAGTCGGTACTGGCAGATGTTTGCCTGAAAAAACGCTTACGAATGCCGATCTAGAAAAGATGGTGGACACCAGTAACGAGTGGATAGTCGAGCGTACAGGGATCAGAGAACGACGAATTGCCGACGAGAATACGGCAACCTCGGATCTGGTTGCCGAGGCGTTGTTGAAGGCCTGCAAGCAAGCGGGCGTAGAGCCTTCTCGATTGGATGCGATAGTGGTAGCCACTTCCACTCCGGATACAGTCTACCCTGCTACGGGATGCTGGGTGCAGAGAAGGTTGGGAATCTCTGGTATGCCGGCTTTTGACATAAGTGCTGGTTGCTCCGGCTTTCTTTTTGCGTTAGAGGTTGGCGCTGACCTTATCGTCGCCGGCCAGGCCAGCACAGTGGCGGTGGCTGGAGGAGAGGTCATGTCCAAGGTCGTAAACTGGCGTGACCGTGCTACCTGTGTTCTTTTTGGCGACGGCGCGGGTGTGGCGGTGATTACACAGGGAGACGGGAAAAGCGGAATTCTTTCTTCTAATTGGGGCTGTGATGGTACTCTGGCGCATTTGCTTTACCAGCCCGCAGGAGGAACTAGGATGCCCACAACTAAAGAGACTGTGGAACGAATGGCTCATACAGTTCATATGGAGGGCAATCAGGTATTCAAGCATGCAGTGCGTACCATGGGCAGTGCGGCGCTGAAAGCTTTGCATGATGCTGGAGTGAGCAAGGACGATATCAAGCTGCTTATTCCCCACCAAGCCAATTTGCGGATCATGGAAGCAACAAGAGAGCGGACGGGAATTTCTGCGGAAAAAATGTATAATGTATTGTATAAGTATGGAAATATGTCTGCCGCAACTATTCCGGTTGCTTTGGACGAAGCGAGAGAAGGCGGATTGTTACGTGACGGAGATTTGGTTCTGATGACCGCTTTCGGGACTGGTTTTACCTGGGCAGCAGCTGTTGTCCGTATGTAAGTGGAAAGTATGTTCATTAATATCAGGGCGAACGTCCCTGACAGGGGTCAGGCAGTAAACGGAGTGTTGTAGTGCGTTGGATAGGGGCGGAAACATTTCTGGCCAGTCTGCCACGGGTAGTAGTTTTTTGTGGAGGATATGGTTCAGGTAAGACTGAAGTCGCCGTAAATTTTGCGTTGCATCTGGCCAGCGAAGGAAGAAAAGTGCAACTGGCGGACTTAGATATAGTAAATCTATATTTTCGCAGCCGTGAGGTTAGAGAGGAACTGGCTTCTCGAGGGGTGCGTGTACTGGTTCCAGAGGAACCCCTTGCGCGTGCGGACCTTCCTGTAATTCTTCCAGAGGTGAAGGGCGCTATCGAGCATACAGATGGGGTTTTGGTACTGGACGTAGGAGGAGACCCGATAGGAGCAAGAGTACTTGGCGGTATGGCGCACGCGTTGCTGGCGGCTGAGCATGCCAATCTATTTGTTGTGAATTCAAGAAGGCCGTTTACTGATACGCCAGAGAAAACTGGGCGTATGATTGCAGAAATCGGTCGGGTATCCGGAGTGCCGATTACCGGTATGGTGGTGAATTCGCATCTAATTGACGAGACTACGCTGGCGGTGGTTGAAGAAGGAATCAGGTTGGCTGAAGAGGTGCAAAGGGATACAGGCATCGGTATAGCCTTTGTTGCGGTAGGTCAGCAGGTTTTGAGAGAAATTGACCCCGCAAGGTGGAGATATCCGATAATGGTGTTGGCCAGGCATATGTTAAAGCCTTGGGAGACTGAAGGAGATTTAGCATGAATAGGACAGTCAAAAGGTTTGCTGTCCGGGTCCTGTAGGTCTTCAGGTGCTAGAACGGGTCTGTCAGCGACTCTAATTTGAGGAGAAACATGGCTAAGAAAAAGGTTACTACAACGATTGATAAGAATCGTTGCAAAGGTTGTGAATTGTGTGTGAACGTGTGTCCTAACAAAGTACTAGCGATGTCGCAGGACATAAATGACAAAGGTTATTTCTACGCCCAGGTGGTGAATCAAGCCGCTTGTACTGCTTGCCGGTTCTGTGTAATGCAGTGTCCGGATGTCGCTATAACCCTGGCAGTTGAAGAGCCTGAGGCTGAGTCGCAGGTTGCTGGCGTCAGTCCGGAACAGAAGAAGGGAGTTTAGCTATGTCCAAAGTGTTGATGAAGGGTAACGAGGCGATCGCCGAATCAGCTATCCGTGCCGGCGGGTTGTGTTACTTTTGTTATCCGATTACACCTCAGAGTGAGGTGGCCGAGTATCTGTCTTGGCGAATGCCGGAAGTAGGCGGCAGTTTCCTGCAGGCAGAAAGCGAAGTGGCGGTAGCTAACATGTTGTATGGGGCAGCGGGTGCCGGGGTGCGGGCATGGACGACATCTTCCAGCCCTGGTATCAGCTTGATGCAGGAAGGGCTATCCTACATTGCTGCGGCCGAGTTACCAGCTGTGGTTGTAAACATTGTTCGCTGCGGACCGGGTCTGGGCGGAATACTTCCCTCTCAGTGTGATTATCTACAGGCGGTGAAGGGTGGGGGGCACGGTGATTACCACACCATGGTATACGCGCCCAGTTCGGTGCAGGAAGCGGTGGACCTTATGCCTCTGGCATTTGATCGAGCTGACAGGTATCGCAATCCGGTTATCGTTCTGGGGGATGGCATGATCGGGCAGATGATGGAGCCGGTCGAGTTCAAGGAGCACAAGTTTCCCCCTCTACCACCCAAAGACTGGGCTACTACCGGCTGCAAAGGCCGAAAGCCTAATATCATAAACTCTTTGTATCTGGATCCGGTCAAAGAAGAGCAGCTAAACATAAGAATGGCTCAGAAGTATGAGCAGATGAGGAAGAGCGAGATAATGTATGAGGAATACCGTACGGACAGACCCTATCAGGCCTTGCTGGTGGCCTACGGAACCACGGCTCGTATTTGCAAAACGGCTATTCACAAACTGGAAGAGGAGGGTATTCGAATCGCGTTACTGCGTCCCATCACTCTGTTTCCTTTTCCCGAAGATAAGGTGTACGAACTGGCCCAGAAAGCCGAATGGGTTATGTCCGTAGAGATGAGTATGGGACAGATGCTGGAAGACGTCAGGTTAGCGATCGGGAGGACGAAGCCTGTGTATTTTTACGGCCGCACGGGCGGCATAGTGCCCACTCCGGAGGAAGTGGTTGAGGCTGTGAAGTTGCATCTCGGAAAGGGAGGTGGAAAATGATAAGGACTATATTTCGTCGTCCTGAGGCACTTGCAGATATTCCTACCCACTATTGTCCTGGGTGCACGCATGGCGTCATACATCGTTTGATTGCCGAATCGTTGGATGAACTGGGTCTGCGAGAGCGTACGGTAGGCGTGGCCCCAGTAGGTTGCTCAGTGTTGGCTTTCAATTACTTCAACTGCGATTTCCAAGAAGCGGCCCACGGTCGTGCTCCTGCTGTTGCTACCGGTATCAAGCGGGGCAGACCGGACCTCATCGTTTTTACATATCAGGGCGATGGTGACCTTGCTTCGATAGGTATGGGCGAGATAGTTCATGCTGCAAACAGAGGTGAAAAGATTACGGTGATATTCGTGAATAACGCTATCTACGGCATGACTGGTGGTCAGATGGCGCCGACTACAATGCCTGGTCAGAGAACCACTACTTCTCCTGCGGGAAGAAATGTGGAGGATGTGGGGTACCCGGTACGAATGTGCGAGCTTTTGGCTAGTTTGCGCACCCCAGGTTTTATTGAGAGGGTGGCGGTACATCACCCGCGTTACATTATCAGGGCAAAGAAGGCGATTAAGCAGGCGTTCCAATATCAAGCGGAGAATCGGTGCTTCACATTTGTTGAGTGTCTATCTACTTGTCCAACTAATTGGGGGCTCACCCCTCTGCGGGCTTGTCATTGGTTGGAGGAGAATATGTTGCCATATTATCCGGTGAAAAACTTCAAAACACCCGAAGAGGAGGGTACCGAAGCGCAGTCTACTTTAAGTAAACCCCACGAAGGAGCCAGCCATGCAGGTTGAGGTAGTTTTTGCCGGTTTTGGAGGTCAGGGCGTACTGCTGGCTGGTAAATTGCTGGCCGAAGCTGGCATGAGTCTGGGTAAAGAGGTGGTATGGTTACCTTCCTATGGGCCAGAGATGCGGGGAGGAACAGCGAACTGCACGGTTATCGTTGGTGACGAACCGATAGCCTCCCCAATTGTGGTTCACCCGCGCGATGCGGTCGTGTTGAATCGTCCTTCGCTGGAGAAGTTTGCCCCAATGCTCAGACCGGGCGGTTTTTTGGTTGTAAACAAATCTTTGATCCCGGTGGATAGTAGTCGTACCGACCTTGTAGTGGTGAACGTACCTGCGAACCAAATCGCCATAGCTGCAGGCACCGGGAAGGCCACCAATATGGTTATGCTGGGCGCATATGTGGGAGCTACGGACCTCGTACCGTTCGAGGTGGTGTCGGAGCAGATAAAGCGTCAGTTTGAGGAAAAGCCCCAATTGATACCGGTAAACATCAAGTGTTTGGAAGAAGGATACAAATTGGGATGTGAAGTACGAGACAGGTTGCGGGAACAGGTCGGGAGTGTTAAGACCTAGCACCTGGCTGGCAGCAAAGCTTCTTTTCTGACTCGTACAGCTGGTTACGGTGGCAAGCGCTGAGAGTTTTCAGCGCGGTCTTTCTTCGTTGGCTTTTGTTGTCGGTATTGACACATCGGGATTTCAAGTAACAATAACGCCGTGGATAGGGCACGTGCTGAGCAGGAAATAAAAAGACTGCGACGGGAGCTGAACGAGCACAACTACCGCTACTATGTGCTTGCTCAGCCCACCATTTCTGATTACGAATACGACCAACTGCTGGCAAGACTTGCTGAATTAGAGGCTCAGTTTCCTGACCTGATAACGCCTGATTCCCCCACGCAGCGTGTGGGAGGAGAACCGTTGCAGGGATTTGCCAGCGTCGTTCACGACCCGCCGATGCTCTCTCTGGATAACTGTTACTCTTACGATGAATTGCGGGAGTTCGATCAGCGCATCCGCAGGTCTGTTGCCAGGCCAGAATATTTGGTGCAGCAGAAGATTGACGGGGTGGCAGTTTCTCTACGCTATGAGGGATTTGTTCTGGTACAGGCTGCGACCAGAGGTGATGGTGTAACCGGCGATGATGTTACGGCTAACATACGAACCATAAGTTCAATCCCTCTACGATTGAGACGGGAGAGGGAAGATTTTGTACGTTTCGAAGTGCGGGGAGAGGTGTATATGCCTAGAGAGAGATTTGCCCGGCTGAACCGGGAAAGAGAAGAAGAAGGGCAGCCGACATTTGCTAATCCCCGTAATGCTGCCGCGGGCACTTTGAAGCTGCTTGATCCCAAGTTGGTCAAGCAACGAGGGTTGGAGTATTTCGTGCATACAATTCCCCGACCTGTGGGGCGGGATATGAAAACCGACAAACAGGTGCTGGAAGTGCTGACAGAGTTAGGTTTTAGAATAGTCCCGGAGAGTGTTCTGTTTTCTGACATGGAGGAAGTAATCAATTACTGTGAATCCTGGGCGGACCGGCGCAGGGAGTTGCCTTATGATGTTGACGGTATGGTGGTGAAGCTGAACAGCTTTAGCGATCGGGAAGAGTTGGGTATGACTGGTAGGAGTCCGCGTTGGGCGGTTGCTTACAAATACCCGCCGGAGGAAAAAGAGACGCGAGTACTGGGAATAGATTTCAATGTGGGAAGACTGGGAACAGTTACTCCGGTTGCCGTTCTGGAGCCGGTGCAGCTTTCAGGGACTACGGTTACTCATTCCACACTGCACAACTTTGAAGAGATGAAGCGCCTGGAGATAGCGGTTGGGGATACGGTGCTGGTGCACAAGGCTGGAGACATAATTCCCCAAGTTATAAGGGTTACACGTCGCCCTGCGGACAGGAAGCCTGTCCAGTTTCCCAAGCGCTGTCCAGTATGTGGCACCAAGTTGTTCCGGGAGGCAGACGAAGTAGCTTGGCGTTGCGTCAATGCGTCGTGTCCAGCACAGTTGCTCGCTCGGATTGTGCATTTTGGTTCCAGACAGGCGATGGATATCGAAGGGCTTGGGCCAAAGCTGGCTGAGCAGATGATTGCGGCCGGACTGGTGCGGAATGTTGCCGACCTCTATGAATTGCAGCGCGACGCATTGTTAGGACTTGAGCGCATGGGCGAAAAGTCTGTTGATAATCTCCTGAACGCCATTGAGAAAAGCAAGGATCGTCCTTTTTCTCGGGTGCTTTTTGCTCTGGGTATCCGGCACGTGGGCTTGCATGTGGCACGGATATTGGCGCAGAAGTTTGGGTCGTTGGAGCATTTGGCCAAGGCAAGCGAAGAGGAAATAGCGCGAACTCCCGGTATAGGTCCTGTGGTCGCCGAATCGTTGCGGCACTTTTTCGCGGACGCGGAGAACAGAAAACTGTTGGAGAAACTAAGACAACATGGTCTCAGATTGACAGAAAGTGAAGAGAAGAAGCCGCAGCCTTTGGCTGGCAAGAAATTTGTTCTCACTGGAACCCTGGAACGTATGACCCGAGAGCAAGCTACGGAACTGATTCTTTCGCTGGGGGGGGCGGTGTCTTCCTCTGTTTCTCGAAAGACGGATTATGTGATATGCGGTTCTGCACCCGGAGCAAAGTATGACAAAGCGCGGTCACTCGGGGTGAAGATACTGACGGAAGAAGAGTTCTACAAGCTGATTGAGCAAGCGGGCAGGAGGGGGTAGGAGACGGCTTAGGACCTCTGGGGATGACAAAGAGCATACAGCAGGCTGTGAAAAGCCGGCTGACAGGGTCGATACCCTCTGAGCAGCACGCCGGCTTGAGTACGCCGATCCAGTACTTGAAGGGAGTTGGTCCAAAGCGCGCGGCCATGCTAGCGAAGTTAGGAATCACTACGGTGGGTGACTTGCTATTCCTGGTCCCGCGGCGGTATGTAGATCGGTCCCGGACAGCGCCTATCGCGCGGTTGAAGGTTGGGGACGAAGTTACTGTGTTCGGTCGGGTACTGGCAGTCGGAAACCGGTGCACACGTACCTTTAAGCGGCTGGTCTCTTGCCTAGTAGGCGACGAGTCAGGCACAATCGAGGCGGTCTGGTTCAATCGGCCGGACTTGACCGAGAGGTTTCGTCCCGGCCAGGAGTTGATGCTTTCCGGCAAGGTCACCGCCTACCGGACAAAGCAGTTTGTGAATCCGAGGTTTGAAATTCTTGAGCGTGGAGGAGAATTTTCTGCCACCAATGCCATTATTCCGGTTTACCCGTTGACCGAGGGGCTATCAATCTGGGCGCTGCGTCGGATGCTGCGTACGGCGCTGAACGGCTATCTGCCAGCAGTACAGGAGACCATGCCCGATGAGATACTCGGGCGCTATGGCTTTCCCAGTATGCAGGAGGCGCTGGAGACGATTCACTTTCCTCAGGATGTAGAGTCGGCTGAACGGGCAAGAAGCAGGTTGGTGTACGAGGAACTATTTTACCTAGAGCTGCTGTTGGCGTTGAGGAAGCGGCAGCAGGTCACACAGAGAGAGGGCTTTCGTCTACCGGAAACGGGTGTACTTACGCAGCAGTTTAGACAGCTGCTGCCGTTCAAACTTACTCGGGGACAGGAAGCGGTTCTGAGAGAAATTCTAGCAGATATGGCCAGTCCACGTTGTATGAACAGGTTACTGCAGGGAGATGTGGGTTCAGGTAAGACTGTGGTTGCCATTTATGCCATGCTGGTAGCTTGCGAGAATCAGGCGCAGGCAGCAATGATGGCGCCTACTGAGCTTTTGGCCAGCCAGCACTACAAACGGTGGGCAGCGGTGTTGGAGAATTTGGGGGTAAGGGCGGGATTACTCACGGGTTCGAAGAGAGCGAAGGAAAGGCAAAAGCTGCTGGAGGAATTGGAAGACGGCAGATTACAGATGGTATTTGGTACTCATGCTCTGATAGAAGAAAATGTCCGTTTTCATCGTTTGGGGCTGGTAGTAGTGGACGAACAGCATCGCTTCGGAGTGATGCAGAGAGCTGCCCTTATGAACAAAGGTCGCAATCCGGACTTTCTAGTGATGACGGCAACACCGATTCCCCGCACTTTGACCCTTACCGTCTATGGAGACCTGGATACTTCTATTCTCGCGGAGAAGCCCGCGGGGCGTGTGCCAGTGGTGACGAGAATTGTGACCGAGGAGAAACGAGCAAAGGTATATGAATACTTTGAGAAACGTTTTGCCCAGGGTGAACAGGCTTTTATCATCTGTCCACTGATTGAGGAATCAGAGAAGCTGGATTTGGCTTCGGCCCTGCGCACCTATGAAGAAGTGAAGACGGCGTTTCCCAACCGCCGGGTAGGATTGGTACACGGGAAGATGCGGAGCGAGGAACGAGAGGAGCAAATGGAACTGCTGCGAGAGAAAAAGCTGGACATTCTAGTGTCTACCACAGTGATAGAGGTGGGCGTGGATGTACCGGATGCTACGATGATGCTTATAGAGCATCCCGAGCGGTTCGGCCTGGCGCAACTGCACCAGTTGCGGGGAAGAATCGGCCGCAGCAATAGGCGTGGCGTGTGTGTGTTGATGGTGCGGCCGGAGGCCACGGAGGCTATGGAAAGATTGGAGTATTTTGCCTCTACTACCGATGGATTCGCGCTTGCAGAAAAAGACGCCCGCTGGCGTGGTCCCGGGCAACTGCTGGGCACTAGACAGCATGGCTTGCCGGACTTACGTATCGCCGACCCGTTCACCGACAGGGCAATGCTTGTCCGGGCGCGGCGCGATGCCTTCCGGTTGATAGAGACAGACCCTTTTTTGTGCGACCCCAGGCACGCAATGGTGCGTAGGACATTGGCCGCCAGATATGCTGGTCGAGAAGAACTACTGAGAGTGGGGTGACGAATATGAAGAGAAAGAACTTTGTAGGTAACGGTTTGCGAACGGGCAAGGTTTTGCGACTACGGAGCTGTTTGGTATTGCTTGGGGTGGTGTATTGTATTTTTTGTCTAGGCTGCGGCCGGAAAGCGGCCACGGCCCTGGGCAGGATCCGGGAGGTGACGGTTGCTTCTGACTGGTGGCCTCAGGTGGAGCCGACGGTGCGCCAGATACTACAAGACACGGTATTTACGCCTCAACCCGAGCCTAGATTCTTGCTACGGGTATTTTCTGCCAAGCAGTTTGAGAATTACCGTTTGCTGCGTACTGTGTTTCTTATTGGGACGAGTGTAGATACGGTGCTAAAAGTGGTATTGGGTGCCAAGCTTGATTCTTTGCCTGAGACAGGCTATGGGTTGTTCCGCATTCCCAATGCCTGGGCCGATAATCAGCAGCTCGTAGTATTCGTCGCTAAGCACGAAAGTCTTTTGGTGCGCGGGCTGGAGGCTTACTCTTTGCGGATAAGGAACACCTTCTGGGATATTGCTTTGCGCAATGTGGAGAGGGCGGTCTACTTTCGGGGCAGAGATCAGAAGAAAACAGATGCGCTGACCGAACGATATGGTTTCACACTGGATATTCCTAGAGAGTGGTATCTGAAGGAAGACCATGCTGATTCCGGATTTATATATCTTTTCGCCCACTATCCAGATCGTGGTGTGTTCGTATTCTGGCGCGACAGCGTCAGGGAGTTGGTGCCTGAGCTACTGGTTGGTCTGCGGGAAACGTTAGTGACACGTTACTATGATGGCGACCGCATAGAGCCGAACTATATAAAAGCGGAAACAATTGCCTTTCTTGGCCAGCCGGCTGTGCGGTTACAGGGGGTGTGGCAGAACGATAAAGGAGCAATGGGCGGCCCGTTCGTTTCCTACTGCTTCAACCATGAAGGTAGGTTTTTTCTAGTAGATGGACAAGTTTTCCTACCAGGCAAACCAAAGCTGGATCAGTTGCTTCAGGTGGAAGTAATAATCCGTAGCTTCACGCCTCAGTAGGCCGGCATCTGTAGGGTCCGGCGGGGGCATAAGGGCTGAATCTGGTGTATGCGGAGCACATCTTAGTGTGAAATGAATAGTTAGGGTGCAAAAAGTGCCGGGAATGCGTTCTGGGGGGGCAGCCCACAGGTCGCTCCGGGGGCGGCTAGCGCCGAGACGATGATCGCACAACGGGGCAAGATTATGTTGCGAGAGGACAAACGGAGCGGAACGTCATGCACGTCTTAAGCTTGTATGCCGCGTTTGCGATTGATTTGCGCAGAGACTAGGCGAGCGACTTCTGGTATATGCGGTAGGTTTTGTACACGCGGCCACCCCACATTTCTATGGGGCGGATAATATCGTAGTTGTCTTCAAGTATCCAGGATAGTTCTCCTCGGGTGTAACCAAGCTTGCGTCCAGTCATGAATGCTTCGTAGTACAAGAGCGAGTCAAAACCGAGGTTGTGGAATTTGCGCTTTACGCCCAAAGCCCAGAGCCGGCCCTGGGTGATGCGGCGACGCATGGTGATGAATTTGAGCCAACCGAATGGAAACATTCTGCCTTTCAGGTGCCAGAGAATTTGATTGTAGTCAGGAAGTCCTACGCACATACCGGCTATTTCTCCTTTGTAGAACACCAAGGGGCAGAGCCCGGGGACGACAATGGGCCGTAGTTGTCGGGCAAGGGAGGATATCTCTTCCTCGGTCATGGGCGCAAAGTCCCAATTCTGAGACCACGCATCGTTGTACACTTCGCGGATGAAAGCCAAGTCTTGCTCCAGGCGAGACAGGTTGACAGGTCGTACTGTCAGCCCGGGCTTGCTTTTGAGTCGGTCCATAACCCTTTGCAGCTTTTCCGGGACAGGACGGTCAATTTCCATCAGG
>CBFGJV010000026.1:0-24772 GCA_965649205.1 Caldifarciminota bacterium
CAACGGCTGACGGATAAAGGCAAAATAGCTGCGGTAAATAAGCGAGTGACCGTCAATAAGAAGGAAACGTCTAGAATCCCCTCTGTCCATATGCTCCTCGGTAGCTAGGTTACGCGTATGCAGACAAACTGCATACCGGCTCTTTACATCAAGGACCGAAGCCTCAGTTCGCGCGCCAGCGATTGAGCTTTGGCATAAGCCTCAAAAGACGACCCAGCATCCTGCCACCACCCAGTCAACACGTCATACTCCATCTCTCCCCGATCGATGTAACAGTTGTTAACATCGGTAATCTCCAGCTCATTTCGTTCTGAAGGCTTCAAGGTACGGATAATGTCGAAAACGCTGGCATCATACATATAACATCCCGTTACGACAAAATTACCATCTGGTTCCTTAGGTTTCTCCACTACCCGCACCAGCCGCCCTTCCTGTAGCGTTGCCACCCCGAAACGTTCCGGGTCTGGAACCGACTTTAATAGTATCCTCGCACCACGCTTCTGATTCTCAAAACGTCTTACATACGGAGCAATACTTTCCTCAAAAAGATTATCACCCAATATCGCCACCAGTCGATCGCCCTCCACAAAATCCTCTGCCAACGCCAAGGCTGCAGCAATCCCATCAGAACCTTCCTGATAAGCATAGTGCAATCGCTTGAGACCAAACTCCCGACCATTAGCTAGAAGCCGCAGAAAATCACCTGCACTTTCTCCGCCTGTAACCACCATTACTTCTTGTATGCCCGCCTCTACTAGTTTTTCAATCGGATAATAGACCATGGGCCGATCATACACTGGCAGCAAATGTTTATTAGTTATACGGGTCAAGGGAAGTAATCTAGTTCCCATCCCGCCACACAGCACTACGCCTTTCACACGCTGAGTATAGAAGTAACCACAGGCTGGTCAAGCTAATAGAATAGCCCCAACACCAAAACGCTGACTCGCATTTCTCACACCACCCTCACAAAAACCGGCCCGCTCTAACAACACTAAGCGCCAGTACTGCTTAATCCAAAAGATCAGCCCCGACGACCGCCGTCCGCCATTGTCTCCCGCACCGTACTTCCCTGTAAAGTTGGACCCACCCTAGCTCTCAGAACCAGTCGACGCACCATTCAGGGAGCTGGAGAGGGGCAAGTACAGTATCGACACTAACACCTCACATAACAAAAACTTAATCTGTTGAACCTATTATTTTTCTATAATACTCGTTAGTATTATACCCAAGTCGAGGTGGACAACTCTATTCCACGGTCTCTATCACATAGAAGCCAACCACTGAAATCATGAGGTGCCTAAATGGTTTTGAGTCTTTTCGTGCACCTATTTCTGACCAGTCAACGCAAATTCAGCCCAAACCGGCGCATGATCCGAACCGGAAAAAGGCTGGCCTTGCTCCAACAAACTACTCTCTGCTCCTGCCCGTGTGAGACAACGATATAGTCCCGCACTGACCAGTATTTGATCGATCATCTCCGGTCCTTCGGTTCCTGCGTAAGAGTATACGCCTGCAGGCATCTTGCTCGCTGCAGGAAACAATCTGCAATCCGCCTCCCCTTTGGCTTCACAATCACCCGCACGCAAACCACATACTAACTTAACCGTAGAAGAATCAGTCAGGTCATTGAAATCACCCAGAAGTGCATAATAGTCTGCCGTTCCCCGAACCATCTCCTCATCCAGCAAGGAACGTAATCCACCCGCCTCCAAGGCTCTGGTTGCTGCTGCCAAAGACTGTCCCAAAACTTCTCTTTGACGCTCCGGCCAGGTCCCAGGCACAGCCTCTGTTTCTGCTCGGCGGGACTTCAAGTGCACCCCAGCGACAAACAAAACGGCACTGTTAGGCAGTCGTACTTTAACCCATGGTACCGGTCTGCTGAATAGCAGTTTCTCTACCGCCCCAGGATGTCCCGGCACTACCCCAGAATATTCTACCCACTCGCCTGTAGCCAGCACCGAAAGCTTGGTAAGAATGCCTGTGTGCAACTCGCGAGCGTCGCTGCGCGAATCACCCAGAATGTAGTTCGGGTAAATGCCACAAACATCGGCAAGGTCTTTTAAAGCTTTTTCTTCCCTTATTTCATTGACTACCACCAAATCCGCATCAATGCCGATGAGTACGTTGGCGAGTAAATGCAACTTCTCGTTGTATGCTTCATCGTCAACGAACTCACCACGACCAAGATTGCACAGGTTATAGCTAACAAGCTTAAGACGCAAAGCGTTTTCTGTAATCACGTTTCTCGCTTCCACCCAACTAACAATCCTTTCATCTCAACGATATCTCCTCATAACGTATCTCTTGCCTTCCCGATAGTACTCGACCAATTCTGTAAGTCGAATCGCCTTACACAAGGAGTCAGCAACAACAGCCCGCTCTCTGGGTACGCAAAGATAGAACCTGGTACCCAAGCCGGAGAAACGCCTCCATTCTTCTGCTTCCTCAAGATTGACCCTGCTTTCAGTTTCTACCTCGGCAATCAGTACGGTTGTTCCCAAGTCGGGTTGAATAACTACTATGTCCGGAAACAGTTCCTCTTTCTCCGCCGTCAGCACCGCTCGAGTCTTTTCCGGGTGATTCGCATAAGTCAAGAGATAGGGGTGCTCTAAGCTAGGATAGTTGTAATACTCGTATTGCAAAAGCCTTACAATATGGTCATGCATGACCTGTTCGTCAACTTCACGCCCCATAACTCCCCCATTTTCATATCAATTGACATGCTCTGCTCCAAGAAGAAGCTAGCTGAAACCATTTCTTTGTCAATAGTCACTCGACAAAATTTGTACTACAGGGATTGACTTATAGGTAAGTTTTGGCTAGATTTTGACGCTAATTGCGGGGTGGAGCAGCCTGGAAGCTCGTGAGGCTCATAACCTCAAGGTCGCTGGTTCGAATCCAGCCCCCGCTATTCCAATCTGGGCAGTCTAGCGTCGAACACCAGTTCGTTTTTCGACGAGCCTATCTTCCACCCATTCCACCCAGGCATCAATACCGACATTGTTCTTGGTAGACAAGTGCATAATCGGGATACCAGGTTTCAACCTGTGCACGGCAGCGGTCAACAACTGCAGATCAAAATCTACGTAGGGCAACAAATCGACCTTATTCACTATTACTACATCCGAGCGAGAGAACATCAAAGGATACTTGACAGGTTTGTCGCTTCCTTCCGGCGTAGAAATCATCGTCACGTTGTAATGAGTTGGAAGCTCAAACTCCGCAGGACAAACCAGATTCCCTACGTTTTCGATAATCAAAAGGTCAATACTCGAAAAATTGAGTTCCTGGAAAACCGGCGACAACATCAGTCCGTCCAGATGACAAGCACCCTGCGTGTTTATCTGAGTAACCGGCACTCCCTTAGCCGCTACTCGCTCTGCATCTAGGCTGCTTTGAATATCTCCTTCTATCACGTAAATCTTGTATCTATCAGCCAGAAATTCAACCGTACGTTCTATAAGACTAGTCTTACCTGCGCCAGGCCCGGACATTAGGTTCAAACCTAACACGCCATTCGCATCCAGCAGCACACGCTGCGAAGCAACCAACGCATCGTTGCTAGCCAGTATCCTGCGCATTAGCGGAACTTCTGACTTATTTTCCTTACCTTCTGTCGCCTGAGTCATTTGAACCACCTTATAAGCTTTGAGTTCATCTCTATCATATCATCTCTTTCCTTACCTACGGACACCATGGCTATCGGACAACCAACGAGTTCTTCCAGTTTACGCAGATAACGCCTTGCCGCTAAGGGTAGTTCCGCATAAGTATTGCACCTGTTTGTGGGCTCACGCCAACCTGGCATAGTTACATAAACAGGTTCTAGTCGACACTGGGAGAACGAGCTGAACTCGTTCACTCTGCCATCAACCCCAGCATAACTTACACAAACCTTTATTTCGCGTAAGGAATCTAGTACGTCCAGCTTCGTTACCACCAGCGCGCTGAGCGCATTGTACCTTACGGAAGCGCGCACGACAGGTACATCGAACCACCCACATCTTCTGGGCCTGCCGGTAGTGGAACCATATTCTCCGCCCAATTGGCGTAATTCCTCAGCTTCGTTTCCTATCAACTCAGTAGGAAATGGCCCCTCGCCTACTCTTGTGGTGTATGCCTTTGCTACTCCGACCACCTCTTCTACGCGCAAAGGGCTGATACCTACACCAGGCCCTACTCCCCATGCTCCGGTGGAAGAAGTAGTAACGTAGGGATAGGTTCCGAGATCCAAATCCAGGTGCACTCCCTGTGCACCCTCGAACAGGACCCTACCCCCCCTCTGCAATTCCCTTTCCACCTCAAAACTGCCATCACCCACCATCTGCACCATAGTCCTGGTTACTTTCCAGTATTCATCTGCCAGCTTTTTGGCTGAGAAAGGTTCAGCGTTGAAGCGTTCCATCAAGATAAAATTGGCTGCAGCCAGATTTCGCTTCAGTTTGCGCTGAAACACTTCTTCGTCCAACATGTCACCAGCCCTAATACCGACCCTGCCAACCTTGTCCTGATATGCCGGCCCTATTCCCCGACCCGTGGTTCCTATCTTCTGCTCGCCACCATGTTCCTCACGCAAACGATCAAGTGCCCTATGATATGGCAAAATCAAATGACAGCGAAAATCCACCAGTAATCTACCCGCCACAGCCAACTTCATCCTACGCAACTCAGCAAGTTCTTCCTGCAAAACATAGGGGTCAATCACACAACCACACCCGATAACGCAACGGACCCCGCTGGTAAGGATTCCGGAAGGTATTTGATGAAGAACTATCTTTCTGTTCTTCACGCATACCGTATGGCCAGCATTAGGACCTCCCTGAAAACGGGCTACCATAGTGGCACGGTGAGCAAGGTAGTCCACCACCTTGCCCTTACCCTCGTCTCCCCACTGGGTTCCGACAACTACCAGACTGGGCATAGGTTACCGTCTACTGGAATAGGACCGCGCTAAAGGCCCTGCGGAGACTTTTCACTAGAACTGGTAGGAAAGTGAGAACTTGTAGTTTGAGGTGGGAAAGTCATATATCATCTGATCTAGCGAAATGTCAAATCTGAATCGGGCATACTCAATACCACCACCAAAGCATAGACCAAGACTTTTGAAATTGCCCAGTCCTTTACGGGTAAGAATCTCCCACGCTCCGTAATGTATGGGTGTAGCTCCCTCTCGCTGAAATACCACCCCTCCTCTTGCTCCCTCCAGGTCTTCGAAGTAAGCCGCCCGAGCAGACAAAGCCAGTTGTTCAACTCTAAAAATTCCCTCAACTGCCAATGTTTTCCAGGTCTTGCGCCATTCGGTCGCCAACTTCTGTGCGGGTGTCCTGTTACCTTCAGGGTCATAGAACATACCCACCAGAAGCTTATTGAACTCCGGAACTATACCCAATTTGAAGTATCTGGACTGTACTGGATACCAAGCCAGGCCAAGGCACAGACGCCGTGGCAACGGGTCTCCTTCGCCGGTATCGGTATAGGATATGTCCGGCCCAAAGTTGGCCAAAGCCAAGCCCAAAGACAAGAATCGCCAAGGTTTGTAGAGAGCACCGATGTCCAGAGCCCAGCTTAAACCGGTACCCCCCCTTTCAATGCCCAGTTCTGGCATTGCTTTCCAGACCCAGTCAGGCACCAGGAAAGAGTAAATAAACTTGGTGCCAATTCCAACCCCCAGGTTGGACAGAACCGGATAACCGTATGCCACCCCCGGTGAGACATCAAAAGTGGTGTACCTACCAAGATATTGTCCGCGTTCGTTTACCACTTCTGTTTCGCCAGTAGTAAGATAGATGATATTAAACCCCACAGTCCCACGCCCACTCAGTTGATGAGCCACTGCACCGTATTCGTAGTACATTCCTTCATACAGACCAGGTAACCAGTTAGAATGCATCAACGTCGCTTGGGTGCGATTGACAAAAGCTAACCCCCCGGGATTGTAGTACACAGCGCTCGCATCATCAGCAATAGAAGTAAACGCACCGCCCATTGCAGTAGGTCGGGCCGCAGGCCATATCATTAAAAAGACTGCGCCCGGATTTTGGCCTCCGCCTAAAGCCGCCGTCAGAACGACTAGGCTAAGCCAGCAGGCTTTTCTAACCATTACATACTCTCCTTATGGTATTAGCGCACACCTATTATAGGACACACCTTTCTAAAGTCAAAAATACCAGACTATAGCTCAACGCAAAACCAAAAATTTCTCACGCACCGACGCAACCTGATGTCCCCCAGGGGTCTGTGTTTTAGCAGTAATCTGCACCAAATACACACCATTCGCTAGCACCCCACCCTCCTGGTCACGTCCATCCCAAACAATCTCGTTGTACCCGAACGAACCTGAGATCTCTCCCAAATCTCTAATCAACCTGCCTTGAAGGGTGAAAATGCCGGCACGAACGGTTCCCATATGGTTCAGATGGAACGTGAAACGCGCCTCTCCGCATACCGGGTTCGGATATACGAGTAATGATTCTACCCTGAGAACAGCACCAGGCGGCTCTGTCTTTATTACCAGCTCTGCCACACTGCGATTCTTCCTATTGTCTGAAACTATCACCCGCAACGTCTCCACTGTACCTGAGAGTTTCAGCGGAAGAGAAAATCTAGCGGTTGTATACGAATTTTCATCAAAGACCAAAAGGTCTGTTAATACTATCTCATTGTGCCCAGTACTGGCTGAGAAAACTGGTTCGTAGCCCGGGAGCCGACAAATCATTACACCAGAGCTGTCGCTTATCACCCCGTCAAGCACAAATGAGGCTGGGACTATACTTCCGTTCTCCAGTCTCCTGCCCCCATGAAAAAAGAGCACTCGCGGACCCGAACTATCTTCTCCTGGAACTTGAACCGCAGACCACAGCAACGTATCAGCCAGAACGGTCATATCACCTTGCAGACCACCACTTAATACGCTAACTCGGCAGGTCTTATACATTGGAACATAGAAACCATTGCCTGCGAATACCGTATCCAAGGAAACCTCAAGGGGAAACAGAAACCGAAAATCAACCACACCGGAGTTCAACCGTCCGTTCCCGCGGGCCAACTCGATACCTGGCAGCACGTACTCTACCACGCCACGTTCAGAAGAATATCTTCTCCAGCGCTTGGGCCCGAAAGCGGTCCAAAAAAACTCCCCCTGCTGAGTCTCAAGAATCGTCCTTGCCCACACTACCGCCCCTGGTTGGAGCGTGTCAGGACGGATGAGCAGTGGTTGTGTCGACCGGCCTGGACGCCGAAATCTGGTAGCCGGGTCTCCGAAAAGGTGATAAATGCGATTGATCGGCCAGGCCACATAAAAGGCAGTACCTACAATTGAATCAGGTGCCGAATCGCGCAACAGAGGAAGAAAAAGGTTACGGGCAAATACTTCGTTGACTCCCGAAGCCGTGGCCTTGGTGGCCGCTACTGTAGCAATCGCTCCTCCATCTGGCTTTCGTACCAACTCCTCTGCTATACATTCATAGCGTGTATCTTCGAACCTGCCAACGCTGCAACTACCGAAATAGCAAAAAGGAGACCTGGTACCATTATCTACCGCATCAACCTCAGACACGTCAAATACGCTGCCATGACAAAGGTCAAATGCATCACCGTGACCAAAAAACACCCAAGCCAGTGCCCCACGATTCAGTTCCCGCAACAACTCTCTCGCTGCCTGTTCTTTACGTTTCACACCTGTAAAAGGATGCTCTGTAAGATACACCTTTACCGGATCCAACAGATTCCCTGGATAAATCGAAATCCCTTCTGCCTGTCTGATGTGTCCAAAAGCTATGGGGTCAGGCCGCCCCGGCCCTAACCACTCGTCGTCCGCCAAAAGGAGCCAACGTCTATTCCAGGACCCGGCCGGGCCGCGTTCATAGGCAATAACTTTGTCAACGAAGCGACTTAGTTCTGCTCCGCTACGACAAGTCACCCGACCAAGAATCATGTCTGGACTACTACCAGTGCCCTCAAAATCCGCATACCATGAATCATAGGACAAAGTAAGCAGGCCCTGGGTTCCGCTCGGGTCAAGGCCATAGCCGGTCTCATAAGCGGGCACCCCTGGTGCCGGCTTGCGCCTCAGGTTGTCTTTATAGTCGTAAGAAGCATCTCCGCACAGCACACCAAAAATAGGCCGCTTGTCGGCAAAAAAACGTTTGATGGCTACAGGCTCTTCCATGCCGAAAGCGTAATCGTCATATATCTCCTCAAGTACTGCCACATCAGTGCGACAGCCGGGGACGCCTGACACATTTCCTGCTCGATAGCGAGCCAATTTTTGTCCCGCAGGTAAATACTCGGCCGGGACTACTACCCAATAGTCTGCATACCGCAGAGGAACCGCAAGTCTTCCGGGCTTTCGTATACTCATCTCTACCGGAATCAAAAGCTGCTTCTCTGCTGCTATTGCAAACTCTGCGAGCCTGCGCACCTGGTAGGAAAACTGCAAACTATCTTTTTCCTTTTGAAAATCCACGACCATCCGCGGAGAATAATGGTCAGTAACATCAAAGACATAGACCGGGTCAGAAACGTCCTTGACTGCAAAACGGAATCTGCCGGTATCCGACACCAAAAACCGCAGCTGACCCCGATATAAAGAAAGCACACGCTCATAATCAATAACCAAATAGTCAAGAAACACTCGTTTCTGACCTTCGCCCATAAGCTCCAGAGTCAATTTGTTGTCCGAAAAGCTAGCTTGCATCGGGGTATTAACCACGAAGTTGAAAGGCTGTGCCGGTCCCGTGGCATCGAACTCAAAATCACCGACTGGCCTGCCATTCACCAGAATGCGTAGCCGGTTACCCGGGGTTTCGGAGTAAAGCCAGCCAGAGATGCGGTTAAACTGCACCGGATGCGGAACAGCAAGGTCAACATCAAACCTGACCCGGTCGCGATATGAATCCTTGGTGATGGTCTGCCATATCCAGAGCAAACCGGAACGAGCTGGACAATCAAGGTCTTGCTCCAGACGCAATATGTCTCTGCCCGTGCGAATAACCTTCGCACCCGCAGTATCCGGTCCCATTCCCTGTACCATGCGTTTGCCTGGCTTACCGCCCCAACCTAACCAGTACACATTGTATCGCGTATGCAGATTTCGCGAATAAGTAGAACAACCTCTCAACCAGCGGCTGGCACCCAGGCCATAGAAAATAATCTTGTCTTCTGGATCAAACTTCCCGTCACCTTCTCCGGTGACGAGGATGGAAACTTCTACCACTGTATCCGGCGCTAACTGATTAGGTACCCGCTCACCTACGTTGTACAACACAAACGAATTCGGCCTGATGCTGGCAAGACTGATGCCCAATTTAGCCAACTCACGACCTGTAATGCAATAAACTCCGGAACTTTCGACCTTCACCTTAACCCAGTAGGGCGCCCGCTCAAAAAAGCCACTGGCAAAAGACAAGAGTCTCCGCTCATAGACCGAATCTGGAGTAGCATTGCCATCTCTGTCCCAAGTCGGAAAATTTTTCTCCCATCCCCCAACCTGTGACTCGGAACGGTACCACTTGAGGGCCTGTGCTCCGTTGATAAGCATCCGTTCTATCACTGCGTCCAGACACTCGGCAGAACGTTTTATAGCAAACGGAAAGCGGGAACTTAAATCTCCAGTTCCAGACTGGGCTCTCGCTTCGGAAAAGCGCGCCGGAGTAAACAAAAGCTGCACCTCAATCCAATCGGTAACAAACAAGGTCTGGCCAACTGCATCATATAGACACGGACGTACAACCAGCTCCACAAACCGGACATCTCTGAACCATTGCACCGGACCCACTACTACCCAATCCGTGGTTACATGGTGACTCCGCGAGTTAGCTGCTGTGGTTCTGTTTATTTCTGAACCTTTTGTCGTAGCCAGCTGCCTGTGATTTCCCCTATCAAATGACTGACCGGTCGCCAACGCTGGCAACACGCCAACTTTTTCGTAACGATGCACAGATCCAATTTCATAACTGAGTTCAAATTGCGCGTTCGCGGGTAGACCCACTCGTAGCACTTTCATCGGCAGGTCCGCTTCTCCCGGCAGGGCCAGATGGTCCGCATCAGGAAAGGAAACGCGATAAAAAGAAGCAGCGTCACCATCTTGAGACAGTCGTTCAAGTTCTACGGGTCCTGGTTCATATCTGAAAATCACACCCCGGTCGTCAGACTGCAGAAGGGTAATTGCCGCAAACAGCAGATTAGGAAAAAGTAAAAAACAAAAGCGTCCGGAGACCATGTGTTTTCAGTCTAGACCACTCAATTATGAAAGTCAACGCTATGCCACACATTGGAAAGAAACAGACGCATAGACTGCAATTAGCTTCGACTGAAAAACAGAATAACGAGCAGACCAACAGCCCAGCAATAAAACGCAAACCAGAAGAAACGGCGGTTGACTACCGCACGACGCAACAGCGCTAGAGCAACTAAGCCAGAGAAAAACGCCGCCGCCCCCCCCAGAATTGAAGTACTCAATCCCAAACAATTCCAATCCGCCCCCACAGCTTCCTTGGCCGCCGCTGCCACAACTATAGGCAGCGAAAGAAGAAAACTGAACTCAAAGGCATCCTCCCGCCTCAAACCCAGAAACAAAGCCGCCGCTACTGTCATACCAGACCTGGATATTCCCGGCAAAATTGCCGCCATCTGCGCCAATCCAATAACCAGTGCCGTATGCCAGTCAAGTTGACGACCTCTTGTCTTGGCGAAAACAGTCAAAAAAACAACGAGACCAGTGACAAGCAACATAAGACCTACCAGCAGAGAAGAAGAAAATGCCGACTCAACACGAGATTCAAGAAGGAGACCGACGAGTCCAGCCGGAAGCGAAGCCAGAAACACATACCAGACCATCTTCCTTGCTTGCACATTCTCCCGGAACCCGACAAAAATTCCAGCCAGCCGCCGGCGAAAATACACAAATAACGCAGCCGCCGTACCCAGATGCATAATCGCCACCACTGTCATAGTCGCAGCTGCGGGCATCCGGAAAATACGGTACAAAACAGCCAAATGTCCAGAACTGGACACAGGCAGAAACTCTGTCAGCCCTTGCAAGACACCTAGCAATACTGCCTGCAAAAACGACATTGACCCCCTCGCTTTATGTTTTGTTTCTTCTTAGTGTTCCAAAGCAGTCAGTTGTTTTCGATTTCATCATCAACTAGAGGCCAATGCCCACAGCCAGGTGCACCTTACCTAGCAGCAGACTATTTCCCCAAGGTATGCCATAATCTATTTCCCACAAACCCAACCTAGTCGCAACACGCATGCCCAATCCGTAACCAAACTTCACTCCCCAGCCCGTCACTTTCTTGTACCATCCCACATCTCCAAAAGGATAGACGACCACATCTTGCCCAGCAGTCCAACGAAACTCACAATTCCCCCATCCCAGCTGAGGACTACTGAACTCTTCCTCCCGGTACCCACGCAGACTCTTAGTCCCGCCCAGATGGTACCACTCAAAACGGGAAAGTCCCACATCCGAGTAAATCTGCCGATAGTGAACCGAACTCGCCAACGTAACCTTGGTAAATCTGGGTCCAACGCTCTTCCCGTCAATTTCGAATCTGCCGACGAGACCGGAGATCGACATGCCCGTACTCTTCCTTCCGGCCATAGTGCGTACCTCAAGAGTAACGCCCGGCTCCTGAGCGATGGCAGAATTTGTAATCATCTCTGCCCTTATACCTGTTCCTAACCAGGTTATGCGTGACCCCTCAGCAACGTCCGTTGAAGCTATTTGCTCCAGACCACTCACAAGAGTCACAGCGACCCCTGTCTCCATCATAATGGTCCCAGTCGCGGCCAAAAAGGAGCGGGAAGCTGTCGTATCAAACACATCATGTCTCACCGTACCCTCCAAACCCAACCAGGGCACAAACACGGTGGGTTCTACGTAGTAAAGCTGCCAACCGGTACGCCGCGCAAAGCTCTTCCACTCCACCTGCAACCTACGTCCTGTATTCAGTATGTTGTTCATACCTATCCCGAGACTTCCTGTCAATTTTTGGTCGACTGTCGTGTAGCCGATTGCGGCCAGTATTCGACTAGTCTGCAACGGCTGCAATTGATATCTTACTCCGAAACTCTTCCGCCGCAGTCCGTCATCTAACCTGCCGTCCCCCGCTCTGTGCAAGACAAAAGCAGATTCAGCTCCAACTGCAGTATCCGTATCTCTTACTACTAACGCTTTTCCGTTTACTCTCACCACTTCGCTTCTGTCCAGATTTGTAGCCCAGTATCGAACCAGGACAGGCGAATACTGCTTTCCAGACCTGAATCTGGCTAGACGAAGCAGAAGATCAGGTGCAAGCTTGTTCGCCCCTTGAAACTCCAGAAAGGAAACAAAAACCCGCGGGCCGCCACTAACGCCCAACTCCGGTATGAGCATACCCGCGCTGTCCTCAACGCTTCCCGGTACTACCTCGGCAAGAGGATAACCTGCTAGCTCGTAGACCGAAAGAATTCGCCGCACAGCATGCTCCAAATTTCTTCTGGTAAATACCGTCCCGGGTTTGGGTAGAAAGCTAGTAAGATAGCGCCCGGAAATTTCTTGATCGCCAGTCACACGCCAATGGGCTATTCTCACTGGCTCACCCGCCAAGATTTTGTAATGCAGATTCATACCTTTTGCGCCCTGAATAGTATCGAGCGTTACCTGAGCGCGCAGAGATCCCCACTCCGCCAGTCTGGCGGCCAGAATCGCCGCAGATTCTACAAGCGTGTCCTTGGAGATGCTATCTCCAGCTGCAAATCCTAGATTAAGTTTTAATCTCTTCGGCACCCCTTCGACAGTAATTTTTTCTATGAAAACCCGGTCACCAGCAGAAGAAATCTGAACTACCAAGAGTATTAGCGCAAACCAAGACTTGGGGCAGAATAAAGAAACCGAGCTGGTCAGAAGAATGCTAACTCTGAAACAAATACTGTCTCCACCCTTCCGGAACTTCGCCTATGGAATTGATGGAGAACGTAAAGTAGTGAGGTTTCTTAGGTACTTTCAGCAGGGTCATGCCCGCCTGGGCAGGGGTACGGTCACCTTTGCGCGCATTGCACTCTGCACAGGCACATACGAGATTCTCCCAAGTATCCGGTCCGCCCAGCGTACGAGGTACTACGTGATCAGTAGTCATTTCCGCAAACTTGCGCCCGCAGTACTGACATATGCCCCGATCACGTTTGAGGATATTGCGTTTGGTCAACGGTACATCCTGACGGCGAACTTTCACATAATAGTTGAGACGCAATACGCTGGGCAGAGCCATGGAGAAACGCATCGAACGAGCTGCAACATCATATGTCTCAACCGGCTCCGCTTTATTCAACAAAACCAGCACTATGGCCCTTCTCTCCTTGCACACGGATAACGGCTCATAGTTCTGATTCAACAGAAGTACACGCCGATTGAGAACTTCGGCTGATGTCTGCGCTTGTTGTCCACCAGTTTCAGACCCGGGACTAGCGGACGAACAACTCCTTGTTGATAAGCTCGATATTCTTTTCGACATAAGCTATCTGGCTGCGCCCAAAAGAAGCATAGGCTGGGTCTGCCATCGCCTTCTGGTAGTAACCCTTGGCAGCTTCATAGTAGGCTTTTGCCTGCCGCAGACTGGCAGTAGGAGTAGAAGCCAGATTCTTACCCCTGGCCGCGTCTCCCTGTAGACGATTGACATCTCCCAGGGAAGCATACGCACTTGCCAACTCCGGATCAAACCGCAAGGCTCGACGAAGCTGGACACTGGCTTGCTCGTATTTCCCTTGCTTTATCAGGATGTCAGCCTTGTACACATAAGCCGAGGTCAAAGTGGAATCCATACTGATGACTTGGTCAAGCTTCGCCAAGGCCTGAGTATTTTTGCCTTGCCGGGCCAATATTACGCCTTGGGCAATCAACGCTTCCTTGTCCGCAGGGTTTGTCTTAAGAATCTCATCAAGTTCAGCCACGGCCTCGCTGTATCGTCCCACCTCTGCTAAAGCACTGGCCAGTTTCACCCGCAAACGTTCCACACTTGGGTCGTGCTTGTAACGTTCCACTAAAGGTTTCAGGACATTTACGGCCTCGGCATAGCGCCTCATCTTGTACAGGAACTCGCCCCACAACCGCATGACCCCCGGATCATCCGGAAATCTCCGTAATGCCTCTTTATACACAGAATCAGCTTGAGCCATACGGTCTGTCTTGACGTAAATCTGTGCCATACCGCTGTACAGGTCCACAAGACTTGAGTCTTTCTCCAGACCCATCTTGTACGCGGACAGGGCACTGTCAACATAGCTGGAATCCATTGCCGACATCTCTAGAAAAAGATCACCAAGTCCCTCGTAGGCTTTCGCCTTCTGCGGATCAATCTGGATGGCTTTGCGGTAAAAATACTGTGCTTGAATCGGATCGCGGCGGAAACGCCAAATATTACCGATAGCGATGTAGGGGTCGTAATAGGTTGAGTCCACCGCCAGGGCTGCCTCAAAGTTCTGCATCGCCGCATCGTAATTGCGCTGTGCGTAGTAACTGGCCCCTATGGAATAATTCTTTTCTGCTTCCAAACGGCGTGCCTTTAGCTCTTCGTCTGATACCGGCTTTACCGTCTTTGTACCCGCACACCCAGACAACGAGGCAAAAACACACGAGCAAACGACCGCGGCTAATAACCTCATAATTTCAAACTCCTTTCTAAACGGCATGGAGCCGACGGGATTTGAACCCGTGACCTCTTGACTGCCAGTCAAGCGCGCTCCCATCTGCGCCACGGCCCCGAGGCAGAACCAACTATTGCACGTAGCCTCTATAAGTCTTGCCAAAAAAAGGCGACTGTCAAGACAATTCCTCCACCGCTTCGGACTTGACTGAACAGTCCGGCAGATTATAATGACTGACCAGTCAGTTTCCAGTTAAGGAAAGTGTGAACTTATATGTATTATGAACTACCCGTTCGGCACGCAGTCGTCCCGGCTGGGAAAATAACTTACTATAAAACCCTAGATTAAGTGAAACCGGCAAAAGCAATCAATGGTAGACGCGCGGCCATACTAGAGGCAGCGCTTCAGGTCGTAACGGTCAAGGGATACTATGAAACCAGAATCGACGATATAGCCCGCGCTGCCAACTGTGCCAAAGGCACAGTTTACTTGTACTTCCGGGACAAGCCAGATATCTACCTTGGACTGGTGGACTGGCTCTTGCGCCGAGCTCTACATATTGTATCCGAAATAGACGCCCAGCCTCTCCCACCGGAGAAAAAACTGGCAATGATCTTCGCAGAATGGTCAGAACAGATATTCACACGCCCCGGTATCCTCGCCCTCGTTTCCCTGGAACACGCAAACGTACCAGGAGCAGCCGCCAAACGCTTCCAGAACACTATTCTTCCCCGTCTCAAAAAGATAGTTAAGGCTTTAGCCCGTATAATTCAACCTGGAATTAGCGCCGGCGTTTTCCGCCGAGTGGATGCCCGCCTTGCCGCGCTCGCGTTTCTGCAAGCATTCAGAACCGAAATTATAGCTCATCGCCAGAAAATCGGGATACGGAATCAACCAAACGAAGTGCTTGACCTTTTTTTGTCCGGTCTTTTGTCTAGAAGCAAGGAGTAACTATGATTAAAATCAAAGCAGTCCCCACCGCGGTTCTGATCTTAGTAGCTATAACTATTGTCTCGGCTGAAACACTTCACCTAGACGCACGCGGTGCGGTAGAACGTGCCTTGGCCAATAACCGCCAACTCGCCCTTGCTCAAGCGAAGCTAGAAGAAGCAGTCTACGGGAAAAATGTGGCTTTCGGCTCATTCCTCCCTCAATTGGCGGCAACCGGCAGCTATACACGCCTGGCCAGAGCAAATGAGTTCAAAATGTTCTCTGCGCACGACACGATAATGACTGTCCCCGTATTTGACCCCGCAGGCAATTACCTGGGCCAAACCGGGGTTCCGGTCCGAGTCCCTGTGGGAATTGACACCTTCAGCCTGAAGTTGGGGAGTACAAATAATTACGCAGCAGGACTTACTGCCCAACAGACGCTTTTCACCTGGGGCAGACTCCTCAATGCCTATCGCATCGCCGGACTTTCGCTGGATATGCAGAAAGAAGCTGCCAGGCAAGCCCGCGCCCAAGTCCGGCTGGAGGCAGTGACAAATTTCTATCAGGCGCTGCTTGCACAGAAAACAGTAGAAGTAATGCACAGCTCCTACCAACAATTGGAAAGACATGTCGCTCAAGTGCGTTCGCTCTACGAAAATGGCTTAGCTTCACGACTAGACCTGATGAGAGCCACCTTGGGACTGCAACAAATGGAAGCACAGGTATCCCAGATGCAGAACGCCGCAGACCTTGCTCTTGCTGCTCTTCGTCTTACTCTCGGCCTCGAACCAGATGCACCGGTCAGTCTGGATGAAGAGTTGCAGCCAGATTCCCTGACCGTAAAACCAGAATCAGCTCAAACATTAGCTCTGGCCAACAGGCCGGAACTGAAACAGCTCCGTGACGCAGTACGCATCGCTGATTTGAGCGTACGCATCGCCCGAACCGCCAATCTACCGTCTGCATTTGCTCAATTCAATTACAGCTATCGTAATCCGGTCGGTTTTTCTGCTGAATGGGGCAGCGACTGGAACGCAACTGCGGGTATCTCCTGGCCACTATTCACCGGCCTTTCCAATCACAGTAAACTGAAACAGGCCCAAGCCAGACTGCGGCAGGCCAAACTCGCGCTTTCTCTGGCCGAGGAAGGCATTCAGCTTGAAGTTCAAGCTGCCGTATCTGCCCTGAATCAGGAAGCGAAGAATACAGCCTATCAAACAGCCAATGTCCAACTTGCCGAAGATGCCTTGGCACTCGCCGAGAAACGTTATCAGAACGGCCTGTTGACAAACCTTGAATACTTAGACACGCAGGTCGCGCTAACCCAGGCTCGCGTCGCCCGCCTGAACGCTCTGGCCAATTATCAAATTGCCAGAGCCCGCCTGGCTAAAGCAATTGGTACAGAATAATCCCCGATGTCTAAAGGAGGAAGTATGTCCCGAATTTTGACAACTCTTACGGTCCTGCTGGCAGCCTGTCCGCTCGCTTGCCAAATGCAAAGGAACAAACAGCAGAGCCGGCTCGCCCAGGCAGTGGCAGTCATTCCTGTCCGCCGGGCCACCGTACAACGTACCATACAACTGCTAGGCACCTTAGAAGGTGAAAAGCAAGCTATGGCAATGTCCAAGATAACCGGTCGGGTTACAGCAATCGTCCGGCCCGAAGGCTCTGCTGTCAACGAAGGAGATCCTATAGCCTACGTAGTTAACGACATTCCTGGCATGGACTACAAACCTGGGCCGGTTCTATCCCCCATATCCGGGACGGTAGGAAAAGTGTACGTTGAAATAGGTCAAACCATCACCCCCGCAACGCCGGTCGCAGTTGTTTCCAGCTTTTCCACTACAATCAAAGCTCGCGGTCTGGTCAGCGATGCTGACCTGCATCTCATAAGGCTTGGCGCTCCGGCACAGGTTTCGGTATCTGCCGTCCCAGATACTGTCTTTGTCGGCAAGGTCAGCCGGGTTACGCCTATGGTAGACCCGCTCTCCCGCTCGGCAACAGTCGAAATATCCATCCCCAACAGTGGCCGACGGCTAACACCAGGAATGACTGCCAGTATCAAACTACTGGCGGAAGAAAAGCAGGATGTAGTAGCCCTGCCGCTCGAGGCACTCTTCACCGACGGGTTTGCCCGTGTAGTAGTAGTCAAAGACCAGATAGCACGTTTTCGCAATATCAAAACCGGACTGGTGGGCGACTCGCTTGTTGAGGTGATAACCGGTCTGGAACCTGGCGAAAAAGTTGTCACTACCGGAAAAGAAAGAGTACGGGACGGCGAAACAGTAAATCCAGTTGAGGTGAACCAATGAAACTCTCCGACGCTGCCATTCGCCGGCCGGTAACCACCGCAATGATTGCGGTCGGCCTTCTCGTATTTGGTCTCATTGGCGTAACCCGGATGCCGGTGGACGTGTATCCCGATGTAACCCTGCCAATGGTGGTCATCGCCACCTTCTATCCCGGAGCGGGCCCGCTCGAAGTAGAATCTGAAATTTCCTCTCCCATTGAGCAGCGTGTCGGCACCATTTCCAATGTCAAGGATATTACTTCGCGTTCCCTCGAAAATCTGTCCATAGTCCAGATGCAATTTGAGTGGGGCACCAATCTGGACGCTGCCTCGGCAGACGTAAGAGACCGCCTTGACATGGCCACCTCACTCTTGCCCGACGGCGCTACAAAACCGTTTATCCTCAAGTTCGACCCTTCTATGATGCCCGTCATTCAGATGGGCATGTACGGTGATGTGGACCTGATGACGCTCAGAGACGTAGCTGAGGACTTCGCCGACGGTCTCCAACGCGCGCCAGGCGTAGCCGCTGTCTCCGTCGCTGGCGGTACGCGACGTCAGGTTCAGATTCAGATTGACCTTCGCGAACTGGCAGCTGCAGGCATAACCAACGAACAACTCATACAGACGCTAAAGACCCAGAATCTCAACTATCCGGTTGGCGCCGTTTCCCATCTTGACCGCCGTTACCTCATCCGGCTCATTGGCGAGTATTCAAACCTGCAAGCTGTGCGTAATACAGTCATCGGTATGAAGGGCGGCGCTCCCCTGCTTCTGCAGGACATAGCCGAAGTCACCTGGCTTCCCGAGGAAACCGAAGCCCGCGCCCGCTACGACGGACAAAACTGCGTTTTCATCGTCGTCCAACGCCGACCCGATGCCAACACTGTGCGAGTAGCCCAGGCAGTTAAGAAGGAAATCCAACGGCTGCGCCGTACGCTTCCGGCAGGAGTTGACGTAAACATCTTCTTCGATTCATCGCTGCAAGTTAACCGCTCGATCTCCAATGTCACTACCAACATCATCATCGGTGGCATTCTTGCGGTTATGATTCTTTTCCTTTTCCTGCGTCGGTTCCGAGCCACTATGTTTGTAGCCTTTTCCATCCCGGTTTCTATCTTCTTTGCTGTCTTTTTCATGTACATCTTTGGTTTCTCCGTCAACATTCTCTCCATGGCCGGCCTCGCCATTGCCGTCGGCATGGTCGTGGACAACGGCATCGTTGCCTTTGAGAACATCTTCCGGCATCGAGAGGAGGGAGAAGATCCATTTCTGGCAGCAAGCACTGGTACCAGCGAAATCGCTATGGCTATCACCGCTTCCACCCTCACCACGGTGGTCGTATTTCTGCCCATGCTGTTGGTTTCCGGCTTGCTGCAAGTATTCTTCAAGGAACTGGTTTGGGCCGTGGTAGGTTCGCTAGTGGCCTCGCTGGCCGTTGCTCTCACCCTTATTCCTATGCTCTCCAGCCGCTTTCTTAAAATGCCGGTGCCAAAAGCGAAAGAGTCTGGTCTGCGGACCTGGAGTGAGCAGGTGTATAAGAGACTTGAAAAACGCTATGCCCAAATACTCGGGTGGGCTCTAAGTCACCGCCGGCTTGTAGTTCTTGTCGCCGTACTACTCTTTCTCGCCAGTCTCTTTCTGGTTCCTTTCATCGGCCGCGAGTTTATGCCCGTACAGGAAAGTTGGTTCCATACCGTAACCGCCGAAATGCCAGTGGGCACGTCAGCCGAAAAAACAGATTCTGCCGTCACCCAGCTCGAACGGTACATCAGAACAACATGGGGTGAAGAACTTGAGGGCATATCAGTTCAGGTTGGCGGCAGCACAAATGTGTTCTCCGCCATCTTCGGCAGCACCGGCTCCAACATAGGAACAATGAACCTCATTCTCAAAGACCGTGCCAGGCGCAAACATTCCCTGGCCGAGATTGACGCAGGCATACGCCGCGAAGCCGCTACAATTCCCGGTCTCAGGGTACGTACTGACGAACGCTCCCTTGCCACTTTTATGGGCGGCTCAGCTCCAATCGAAATCGACATCACCGGCTACGACTTGACAATTGCTGATTCACTCACGCGTATGGTCATATCCGCTATTGACACGATACCCGGATTGGTGGACATTCGGTCCAGCCGTGAACCTGGCAAACCTGAAATTCAACTTGTAGTCGACCGACAGAAAGCCGCGCTCTACGGACTGACCCCCTATCAGATAGGTGCCGCCCTGCGCACCCAGATAGAAGGCTATGCTGCCAGCCAATTCCGTTTGGGGGGCAAAGAGTACGACATACTCCTCCGACTCCGCCCGGATCAGCGCAATACGATTGCGGATATACTGGGACTCGCCGTCAACGGGCCCATGGGCACGGTACCGCTGCGGAATCTGGTAACAGTACGTACTGGCACCAGCCCTCTGGTCATCGAACACAGAAACACGGCCCGTATCGTCAGAATAACTGGAAAGAACGTAGGCAAGTCCTCAGGGCAACTGGCGCAGGAAGTAAGTCGGGCCATACGCGGAATCCCGATTCCACCGGGGTTCGACATCAGACTATCCGGTTCCTACGAAGAGATGGTACGTACCTTCAAAGACCTGAGTCTGGTGGTGATAGTAGCGCTGTTACTGGTTTATATGGTAATGGCGTCTCAGTTCGAATCGTTCCGCGACCCGTTCATTATCATGTTCACTGTCCCCTTTGCCCTTATCGGCGTACTCTGGACTCTATTTCTCACCAAGACGGCACTGTCGGTAACTTCCGGTTTGGGCGTCCTTGTACTCATGGGCATAGTGGTGAATAACGGTATCGTGTACATCGACTACACCAGACAACTCAGAGCCAAAGGCATGGCGCTTCTTGACGCCGTGAAAGAAGCAGGGCGGGTGCGACTGCGACCCATTCTCATGACCTCACTTACCACTATTTTCGGACTAATACCGCTTGCGCTCCAGATAGGCGAAGGTTCGGAACTATGGTCGCCCCTGGGCCGGGCCATAGTAGGAGGAATGCTGGTATCGACCTTCCTCCCCTTAGTTTTCATACCCGTACTCTATGTCATCTTTGAGATGCGTTCCGAGCGCAAAAGGCTAAAGCAAGAAAAAACTGGCGGCCAAAACTAAACCACCTCGCCACCAGCTTCTCTAAACGCTCGATTTGCCAAGTCTTGAGCTGCAGCCAGACTGGCATAGAATGCACCTTCTCCGATATACATTCGGAGATAGCGCAAAGCCTTGTCCAGCATTTCTATCTGCAGTTCGGGCACGCTATTGGCCGTAGCCTGAAGAACAGCCACGACTGAATCTATCAAAGCTTCTTCACTCACCCCCGCTGGAACTTCAAGTGCCAAATCCAGGTCAGCAGCCATAACAGTACGCAGAAGCACTGCTCTTACTTCTCTTACCGCCAGTACACCCTGGTTATCAACCAGCCGCACGCGATCAGAAATACCGGCATATCTGAACAGGTCTGAACCCGGCCAGATACCTTGTTCCACTATATCTGCGATCATCTGCCGCAGATTCATTCCGAATACGTGCAATCTGGAATGGTCGCGAGGATAACGAGACAGTACGTGCGTATAGTAGTGCACCGCAAGCAGAACTCGCCACTCGACTGGGGGCCGGCGAGAATGTTCCTCAAAAGTAACCTGGTAAGCCCTGACTCCAGGCTGACCTTCACCAATCTTTACTCGCAAACCATACAGAATGTTCACCCCGTGGTCTTTTCTATGCTGCGGTTCGCTCACTTACGTACCTCCGCCCTATCACGACTCAGCACTCTCCCTGAGTCTTCGCTCGATCTTGGCCCACTCATCCTTTAGCGTCACCGCCCGATTGAACACCAGTCTACCCGGAGACATTCCCTCAGCCTTTCCTGTATCAGGGTCACAACAAAAATATCCCAGTCGTTCGAACTGGAACTTATCCCCCGGCACAGCCTCAGCCAGACTCGGCTCCAACTTGCAGCCTGTGAGCACCACCAGAGAATCCGGATTTAGGTTTGATTTCCAGTCCTGTCCTTCAGGTACATCTTCTGGATCTGGTTTAGAAAAGAGCCGGTCGTAAAGCCGCACTTCCGCCTCAATCGCATGACGAGCAGAAACCCAGTGTAGCGTTGACTTCACTTTTCTTTTATCCGGAGCATCACCGCCCCGGGTGGCTGGGTCATAAACGCAGTGAACCTCAACTACTTCTCCCTTTTCGTTCTTCACCACACCCACGCACCTGACAAAATAAGCATACCTTAACCGTACCTCACGCCCTACACTCAATCTATAATACTTTGGCGGCGGCACCTCCCGGAAATCTTGCTGTTCGATGTATAATACTCGTGAAAAAGGAACTTTGCGGGTACCGGCAGACGGATCCTCCGGGTTGTTCACACATTCGAACTCCTCCACCAAATCATCCGGATAGTTGTCTATGACCAGTTTCAACGGCCGCAGGACCGCCATCTTCCGCAGCGCCTTCCGGTTCAGGTCCTCGCGCAAACAATGCTCCAGCAACTCTATCTGGCTAACCGTCTCTGCCTTGGCTACGCCCACCCGACGCAGAAACTCCCTGATTGCTTCCGGCGTATAACCCCGACGTCTCAAACCGGCCAGCGTTGGCATTCTGGGGTCGTCCCATCCTTTCACATATCCGCCCTCCACCAGTTCCAAAAGACGCCGCTTGGACATTACTGTATAAGTCAGATTCAGCCGGGCAAACTCAATCTGGCGCGAGGGGAAAATCCCCAGTTCTCTTATGAACCACTCATAAAGAGGACGATGGTCTTCAAACTCCAGAGAGCAGAGCGAATGGGTAACCTTCTCTATTGCATCGGACTGACCATGTGCCCAGTCATAGGTAGGATATATGCACCATTTATCCCCGGTGCGGTGGTGATGAGCATGCATTATGCGATACATGACCGGATCGCGCATATTCAGATTGGGTGAAGCCATGTCGATCTTGGCGCGCAACGTACGAGAACCGTCCGGAAACTCGCCCTTGCGCATCCGTTCAAACAAATCCAGGTTTTCCTCCACAGACCGATTCCGATACGGACTGTTCCTGCCCGGTTCTGTCAGGGTGCCTCGGTACTCCCGTATCTCGTCCGCAGAAAGGTCGCATACGTAAGCTTTCCCCGCTTTGATAAGCTGAATGGCCCACTGGTAAAGTTGCTCGAAGTAATCCGAAGCGTGATACTCTCTATCGCCCCAGTCATAGCCGAGCCAACGTATGTCTTCCTTGATAGCTTCAACATACTCAGTTTCCTCTTTTGTCGGATTCGTGTCGTCGAACCGCAGATTACATTTACCTCCGTACTTTTCCGCTATGCCGAAATCAATACTTATCGCCTTGGCATGGCCTATATGTAATCTGCCGTTGGGCTCAGGCGGAAATCTGGTCTGAACATGATCAAACCTGCCTGTTCGCAGATCTTCTTCAACTGCTTCTTCTATGAAGTTCTTACCGCTTGCCGACACGTCACTCCTCCTTCGTTGGAGCTACAATTGACCGGGCGTGACTCAATGCCCGGTCAATCCTCGCCAGACAACTCTTCTTCCCCAATATCGCCATTGTCTCAAACATTCCGAAACCTACCGCTTTACCGGTCAGGGCAACTCGTAAGGCGTGAATTATCTGACTGGTCTTGATACCTTCTGCGGTAACAAACTCCTGTAATAGCCGCTCCAGCGAAACGGCATCAAACCGCTTCTCTGCCGCCAACTTCGCCCGAAACTGTTCCAGCAACCTCACCGGCTCAGCTTTACCTAGAACTTTGCGGAAGGCGCTCTCATTATAGACCAGACGCTCGTCTGGTACAAAAAAATCCGCATAATCAAGAATATCACCCGCCACCTTGATTCTGTCGCCAGCCGCCTCCACAATCCTCCGCAATTTCTCCCTCAATTCCGGGCGGCAATCTCCTTCCTCAACTAGTCCTGCTTTTTCTAAAAAAGGCAACACTAGTTTCACCCTCTCCTCTAAGCTGAGCTCCATCATGTGCCTTACTTCGAACGCCATAAGCCGATGCGGGTCAAAACTGGCAGGTGAACGGATCACCCGCTCAAGCGAAAAAACCCTCACCAGTTCCTCGCGTGTGAAATGTTCGGTCCTGTCATCAAAAGACCAACCCAGCAGCGCCAAGTAATTGACCACCGCCTGGGGAAGAAAACCAGTCTGACGATAAAAGTCCACAAAAACGGGATTCAATGTCTCTGGCACCGTATCATGGCCCAAGCCACGCCATATTTTTTCGCCCCGCTGCATAAGCTCGGCGAAATCTCTATTCTTCATGTATTCCTTTGTTCTACGCTTACTTAGCTTATTCTTACTGCCCGGCTCCGCTACGTATGGCAGATGCGCAAATTTGGGCAAAGGCTTGCCCAAAGCCTCAAGGATGAATATCTGTCGTGGCGTATTGGAGAGATGCTCCTCTGCTCGTATAACATGCGTGATACCCATCTCCGCATCATCAACCACACTGGCCAGATGATACAGAAAAGTACCATCCTGGCGTTGAATTACGTGATCCTGCTCTCGTTCCCAGTCGAACTCTACTCGTCCTCTTACCAAGTCTTCGATAACCAGCGTACCCGAGGCAGGCATTTTCAGGCGCACGACCGGTTTGCGGCCCATTGCCTCAAATCTATGCCGCTCCTCTGGCGTCTCGGCCATCCAGCGTCGGGAATAGCGAAATATGCCCTGCTTGGATTCAATCGCCTGTCTGCGCTCCGCCTCCAATTCCTCCGGCGTCGCATAATCCCAGTAAGCATGACCAGTGCTCAACAGGTGTTCAACTGCCTTTCTGTAATGGTCTGTCCTCTGCGATTGAAAATAAGGGGCATAGGGACCTCCCTTATCCGGTCCCTCATCCCATTCAAGCCCAAGCCAGCGCAAACCGTCAAGTATCGGCTGCAACACCTCAGCCAT
>CBFGJV010000027.1:0-22615 GCA_965649205.1 Caldifarciminota bacterium
GTTATATGGCCAGATAAAGCAGATTATCCAGAAACATATGCCGCAGACCGCCTTCTTCCTCCAGTTATTCTCTAATTGTCTGTATTGCCGACAGTTGCCCTCACCCTCCCCGCTTCCAACCCTGCCCCTCCTGCAGAGGGGGGAACGACTCCCCCACTCAAATGGCAGGCAGGAACGTCTGCAACCTACAGGGTGCCATACCGAAAGAAGCCTAAACAGAAAAAGACCCCAGGTACGCACGCAGATTACGGCCTGCAGTGGGAGTAAACTGTCTGCACAAGTTAGCTGGTAATCGCAGGCGCAGAGGGCGACCGGATGAACAGTCAGACCAGTTTCTCTGTCCGACCTCAGGCTGGGAATCTCCATCCGCAGTCGTACCGCAAGCAGAAATAGCAGTAACCGCCCAGACCGCTTGACTTTCGCCTCCCCTGCACCATACTGCGGCAATAGTAGAAAATTCGGCAGCTAGAGTATCGCTGTCTGCCGATTTACCACCAAAACCAAGGAGTAGAAATTATGGATAAGAATATCAGCAAACAGGATATACACAGGTTCTCTGCCCGTTTTGAGTCCGACCCCAAGAACCGGCTGGCGCTGAACGCAGTGACCAAAAACGGCATAACTGCGGTCGCCCTGAATCGCGAAGTTGTCAATCGCACCAACCACACCTTTTCTCATATGATAGAAACTCCGCAGGCAACTAATCAGGAATCCAGTGGCCGCTGCTGGCTTTTTGCTGCCCTGAATACCCTGCGCCTTTCGGCTATAAAGAAGATGAATCTGGAAATAAAAGATTTTGAGTTCTCCCAGGCCTATCAGATGTTCTGGGATAAGCTGGAGAAGGCAAATTTCTTTCTTGAGAATATCATCGAAACTCTGGACGAGCCGCTCGATGGCAGGTTGATGATGTGGCTGCTTTCCTCTCCCATCGGCGACGGCGGACAGTGGGATATGTTTGTAAATCTGGTGGAAAAATACGGCGTGGTGCCCAAAACGGTAATGCCGGAAACGGCCGCCAGCTCTAAGTCCGGCCCCATGAATCACATTCTTACCGCCAAGCTGCGTGAGTACGCCGCCGTCTTGCGTTCTCTGTACGCCACCGGTGCTTCCCGCCTTCAGTTACGCAAGAAAAAAGGCGAATTTATGGAAGAGTTTTACCGCATACTCGCTATCCATCTAGGTAAGCCCCCAGACAGTTTTATCTGGACCTGGCGCGACAAAAACGGCAAGTTTCACCGGGCCGGCCGTATCACGCCCCAGGAGTTCTTCAAGCGCTATGTGGATTTCGACCTGGACGATATGGTCTGTTTGATAAACGCTCCCACTAAGGACAAGCCCTTCAAGAAGATGTACACGGTGCAGTATCTGGGCAATGTGGTAGGCGGTCATATGGTGCGGTATCTGAACGTGGACATCAAGACCTTGAAACAGGCGGCCGTAGATATGATAAAGGCGGGAAGGCCGGTGTGGTTTGGCTGTGACGTGGGCCAAATGCTGGAACGGGATTTGGGCATCAACGACTTGGAAATATACGACTACGAACTGGTTTTTGGCACCCGGTTCTGGCTGAACAAGGCAGACCGGCTGGATTACGGTCACAGCCGGATGACGCACGCCATGGTGTTGACGGGCGTGGACCTGGATGAGAAAAACCGCCCTCGTAAGTGGCGGGTAGAAAACAGCTGGGGAGACAAACTGGGCGACAAGGGCTATATGGTAATGAGTGACAGCTGGTTCGACGAATATCTTTACGAGGTTATGGTAAGCAAGAAATACCTCTCGCCGGACCTTTTGGAAGTGCTGGACACACCGCCGGTAGTGCTGCCGCCTTGGGACCCCATGGGTGCGCTCGCCCGTTGAGAAAAGGCGGGACGCCAGCCAAAAGGGGGTTGTTGACTACGCCTGCGCGCAGGATAAGATTCAGCCTTGGATTACCGGTCGCATGAAAGCAAGAAGTAGCATCCGTTCCTCCGCTCGGCCCAGCTCAGGCCTTCTGGTGTTGCAAGAACTGAAACAGGGTAAGTTCCGTCCCGTGTATGTCATTTTGGGCGAAGACACGGTCACGACAGAAACCATCCTTTCGCAGCTGAAGCAGAAGTTGGTGGAGCCGGGTCTGGAAGCGTTTGATTTTGAGTCGCTGGACGCTGATATTATGCCGCTGCAGGACCTTCACCAGAAACTCCGTCAACTGCCGGTGGGAAAAAGACGACTGGTGTTTATCCGCAGCATAACCGGCAAAGGCCGGGAAGGTCCGGTGTTTGGCCGCCAGTTGAACAAATCCGAAGCCGAAAACATCTGCCGCATAATCGCCCAGGTGCAGGTTCATAAACCACCTTCTCCCAATCCCTTAGTGGTGGTAGCGATGACAGGTGTATGGTCGCGGGACCTGGAAACTATTCTGGCAAACAGCGGCTTAGCTGGTTTCATAGTAGACGTGTCCAGTCCGACCGGGTTAATCCTGCAGGAGCTGATTCATTCCTGGGCAAGAGAACGAAACATCACCCTCACTCCCCGGGCGGTTGAACTGCTGCTGGAAATATCGGGCGAGGATACCGCCACTCTGCGCAGTGAAGTAGACAAGCTGGCCACCTGCGTGCAGCCGGGAACGGAGATAGATACGGACACGATCCAAAAGCTGGCTGCCTCTTCCCGCGAATTTGAACTCAAGGATTATGTCACTGCGGTTCTGGCGCGCGATTCCGCCCAGGCGTTGCGGATACTCCGGCATCTGGAAGACAAAGGTGAACAGCTTCCCCGCATTGTCGGTTGGCTTACCACTGCCTTTCTGGACTTGGTAGCGGCCCAGACCGAAACCATTTCTGCCTATGCGCGCCGGCGCCTGGCGGGCGCAGAGCGCAACTGGCGCGACTTGGCTGAACTGAACCGTTTTCTGCGCCAGCTGTATTTGATACATAAGTCACAGTTCGAAGGCAAGCCAGAGCCATTTGCCCGCCTGGAACTCTGGACCTGGTGTGTAGGATGCACTACCCGGCGCGAGCGTTGCCACTTGGCTCAGGACGAGCACCGCTGGAGTTTTTGCATCCGTCACAAATCACCAAAAACCAAAAGAGAAACAAATGAGTACGAATCCAGAACATCCTGCAGTTGATAGAACCCCGACCGGCTATCCGGCCCGGGAAATAGAAGAACGGTGGCAGACCTACTGGAACAAACAGGGCGTTTTCCGCACCAATCCGAATCCCCAGAAGAAGTTTTATGTGCTGGTTATGTTCTTCTACCCTTCGGGCGATGTACACATGGGTCACTGCCGTAATTATGTCATCGGTGACGTGCTGTGTCGTTTCCGCAAGATGCAGGGCTACGACGTGCTGCATCCTTTCGGCTGGGACGCATTCGGTCTGCCGGCCGAAAACGCCGCCATCGCTCACGGCAATCATCCTCGTTACTGGACTTTTACCTCCATCGAAACTGCCCGGCGCAGCCTGAAGCTCTTGGGCATCGGCTACGACTGGGACAGAGAGGTCACCACCTGTCTGCCTGAGTATTACCGCTGGAATCAATGGTTGTTCCTCAAATTCTATGAGCGCGGTCTGGCCTATCGCAAGGAAGCGCTGGTCAACTGGTGTCCGGGCTGTGCCACCGTACTGGCCAACGAGCAGGTAAACGAAGGACTCTGTTACCGCTGCAAGTCCGAGGTAGGTAAGCGGAAGTTGACCCAGTGGTTTTTCCGCATCACTGCCTACGCCCAGGAATTGCTGGACGGCATAGAAGAACTTGACCGCTGGCCCGAGCCAGTGCGACAGATGCAACGTAACTGGATTGGCCGCTCCGAAGGGGTGGAAGTCAATTTTCTCTTGGAACCGCTGGACCCGGAAAAAGAATCTCCTGTCTCCATTCCGGTGTTCACCACCCGGCCCGACACTCTTTACGGTGTAACTTTTCTGGCTCTGGCGCCTGATTCGGCTCTGGCCGAAACCATAGCCCGCGGAACTGCCTACGAAAAGCAGGTGGAAGAGTTCCGGCAGCGGGTGATAATGCGACCGGAAATCGAACGGGTGGCCGCAACCGGCGACAAGGAAGGAGTGTTCACCGGTCGGTACGCCCGGCATCCGTTGACCGGCGAACGCATCCCCATATACCTTGCCGACTTCGTGCTTGCTTCTTACGGCACAGGAATGATTATGGCCGTGCCCGCGCATGACCAGCGCGACTTTGAGTTTGCCCGTAAATACAACCTGCCCATGAAAGTAGTTATTCAGAATCCGCACACTCCTCTGGGCGACCCCGCATCCCTGACCGCGGCCTATACCGAGCCGGGCATTATGGTAAACTCCAGCCCGTTCAACGGCATACCTTCAGACGAAGGCATTCAGAAAGTAAGCGACTATCTGGAACAAAAGGGGCTGGGTCGCCGCGTGGTTAACTACCGCCTCAAAGACTGGTTGGTCTCGCGTCAACGCTACTGGGGTACGCCTATTCCCATGATCCACTGTCCTCGCTGCGGAGTAGTACCTGTTCCTTATGACCAGTTGCCCGTTCTGCTTCCGGAGAATGTCACGGACTATAAACCCCGGGGCAAGTCAGTACTGGAAGGTGTAGAAGATTTCATCCATACCAGTTGTCCTGTCTGCGCCGGCCCGGCCCGCCGTGACCCGGACACAATGGACACCTTTGTAGATTCTTCCTGGTATCATCTCCGCTATACCGATGCTCATAACGATCAGTTGCCTTTCGACCGCAAGGAAGCCGACAAGTGGATGCCGATTGATGAGTATATCGGCGGCATAGAGCATGCCACCGGACATTTGATTTTCTTCCGCTTCTTTACCCGCGCTCTGCATGATATGGGTATGGTCTCGGTAAAGGAACCCTGTCGCGTACTGCACACGCAGGGAATGGTCAGCCTGAACGGTGTAACCATGTCTTCTTCCAAGCGCGTGGGCGTGTGGGTAGGAGAATTTGTTGCCGAGCATGGAGCTGACACTGCCCGGCTGGCTGTGCTCTTTGCCGCACCGCCGGAAAAGCCTATGGACTGGACCCAGGACCTGGTGACGGGAGTAACCCGGTTTCTTTCGCGCATCTGGCGACTGTACAGTGAACGGGGAAATCTGGTACGCTTCGATTCCCCGGATACGACCCAACTGTCAGCGCAGGAGCGATACCTTTACATTCGTCTAAACCAGACCCACAAGAAAGTGATAGACGACTGCGAAGCGTTCCAGTTCAACACCGCTATCGCGGCACTGATGGAATTTCTCAATGACCTGACTGCCTATTCTTTGCCGCCGGAATCCGGTTCTTCTCCGGTCTATGGCTTCTGTCTGGGTCGCTTCATCTACCTGCTTGCTCCCTTTGCTCCGCATCTAGCCGAAGAACTCTGGCACCGGGCGCGGCCTTCTGCCGGGTCTCTCTTCCAGGAACGTTTCCCCGAACCGGACCCGAACTTTCTCACCTTTGATGAAATAGAAATACCGATACAGATAAACGGCAAGCTGCGCAGCCGCATTCAAGTTTCCCGCACCGCCACGGAAGAAGAAATCAAAGCCAAAGCCTTGGCGAATGAGGAAGTCGTGCGCAACCTTGCCGACCAGCAGATAGTGAAGGTCATATATGTGCCGGGCAGGCTGATAAACCTGGTTACTTCCCGAAAAACCGGATGAAAACCGTATTCTACGTCCTTGCCTTGCTGGCGGTCGGCCTTCTCGGGTATCTCTTGCACGAATTCATCCAGCAGCGCAAATCCCAGGTGGAATTTCTGGACTACAACCTGACGCGCGAGGAAGCAGCCCTCTATCAGGCGCGAGTAGATTCCCTCAAACGTACAGCCGAAGAACTTCGCGCCAGACTGGAAAGTACCGGGCGGCTGCGGCGTCGATCGGTCCAGGTCCATCTGGAGCTACTGCTGGACGAAATAGTTGCGCTGGAAAGAACCCTGGAAATGTGGCAGAAGTCTATCCGGCTGCGCTCACAGAAAGACTTGCTCAGACAAACAATTCTGCTATACGGAGAAGCCTCTGCTGCAGCCCGGGCTCTGGCCGCAGACACCCTGGACTGATGCTCTCTTTCGCTCGGTTGGGGCTCGCCTGCTATCATGAACCGCATTCTCATACTTGATTTCGGGTCTCAGTATAACCAGCTGATTGCCCGCCGCATCCGCGAACATCGGGTCTATTCGGAAATCGTTAACTTCAACATCTCTCCTGCAGAAATCAAAAGTCGCTCCGCCTGCGGTCTGGTTCTGTCCGGTGGCCCGGCAAGCGCCCTAGCTCGCAATGCCCCCCTGCCTGACCCCGGTATCTTCTCACTTGAACTGCCCATACTGGGCATCTGCTACGGAATGCAAGTGATGGCTCGACTTCTGGGCGGCAGGCTGGCAGCCGGACGCAGACGCGAGTACGGTCCTGCCCGTTTTCATATTACCGATTCCCGCTCTCCCCTATTTGCCGGCTTACCCCAGACCTCCCGAGTCTGGATGAGCCACGGCGACCATGTGGCTGCTGTTCCGGCAGGTTTCCACGCCATCGGTCGCACCGACGCTGTTTCCTGTGCTGCCTTTTCCCACGAAACCAGAAAAGCCTATGGCGTGCAGTTCCATCCCGAAGTGGAACACACCGAATACGGCCGACAGATTCTGGCCAATTTTCTCTTTCGCATCTGTCGGGCAAAGCCGGACTGGACGATGCGTTCCTTCATCCGCGATAAGACCGAAGAGATACGCAAGCTGGTGGGAAAGGAAAAGGTTATCTGTGCCGTCTCGGGAGGAGTGGACTCATCCGTAATGGCCTCTCTTCTACGCCAAGTCCTCTCCACGCAGCTGGTGGCTATCTTCGTGGATAACGGTCTTCTCCGTAAGAACGAAGTGGCAGAGGTGCGCAGACTTCTGGGACGCCGTTTGCATCTGCACGTCGTAGATGCCAGTCATCGCTTTCTGCAGCGCTTGCGCGGAGTCTCCGACCCGGAAGAAAAACGCCGCCGCATCGGCCGGACCTTCATAAAGGTATTTGAAGAAGCGGCAGAACGGTATGGGCCGGTCCGATTTCTTGCTCAGGGCACCCTCTATCCCGACCTTATTGAATCCCGTTCGGCGTTCGGCGGTCCTTCCGCTACCATAAAGACTCACCACAACGTAGGTGGCCTGCCCCGGCGTATGAAATTCAAACTCGTGGAGCCACTCCGGGAACTGTTCAAGGACGAAGTGCGCGAACTGGGCCGGGCTCTGGGCCTGCCCTCCCGCCTCCTTGGCCGCCATCCTTTCCCCGGTCCGGGCCTGGCTGTCCGCATCCTCGGCCCGATCACAGAAGAAAGACTCCGGCTGGTACGTGAAGCAGACCACATTTTCATCTCCGAGCTACATAAAGCAGGAGAATACCATCGGGTATGGCAGGCTTTTGCTGTGCTACTACCAGTGAAAGCTGTCGGCGTCCAGGGTGACGAGCGCACATATGAGAATGTGGTAGTGTTACGGGCTGTCACTTCTACTGACGCCATGACTGCAGACTGGGCCCGCCTGCCGGAAGAACTGCTCGCCCGTGTCTCTAACCGTATCATCAATGAGGTCAGGGGCATAAACCGGGTCTGTTACGACATCAGCTCCAAACCTCCCGCAACTATTGAGTGGGAGTAGACCAGAACACTCCCCACTTTCTGCTCCCTACTCCCCGCCCACTTGACCCCCCCTCTTTCTTCCTGTATAGATGTAGCCGTAATGAGAAGAATCCTCGCTTTAGTCTGGATACCACTGCTGTTTGCCTGTCAATGCGGCCGTACTGATTTTGAAGCCCGGGTAGCGCTTGTCGTCCCGCCCCTGCCTGACGGGGAAATCTGCCATTATCGCGTGGTAGCCGGTGACGACTCCATAGGCACCTATACCTCATTTCTCTATCACGACTGGCTTGACCCGGGCCTGGAAGATGAAGAACCCCAGCCGGTTTATGCTCTGATTCTTGTCACCCGTACTACCACCGGCAATGTGCCGGTCACTGATTCCTCCCTGTTGTACGTGTATCGGCAGAATCTGGCTCCCCGTAGCTCATTCCGCTTTATCCGCACCGGCAATGCTCTGACTACTACCGCGGTCAATTACAGCGCCTACTCGGCCGCAGTCTCAGGTTACGCCTCAGGACAGGAGGTACAGCGTCTTTTCCCGGTGGGACCGCGAACCTTTGACATTGATGGACTGGTACTACTAGGACGAGCTATCCGGCTGGAAACCAAAAAGCCGGTCCGTATCTCGGTAATCAATCCTATGGGACCTCCGTTTGGCGGAACCGTGCAAGATGCCGAATTCACCTGGTTGGGCGACGAACTCATCACGGTACCGGCCGGAGTATTCGACTGCCGCAAACTACGGCTGTCTCTGGGGGATGAGAAGCTTGACCTGTGGTACGAAAGAACCGGTACTAAACGCCTGGTGCGCTATACTACCCTGACTTCCGGCATAAGTGTAGAACTTCTTCCTACCGCCCCTCTGTTACAGGAAAACGCCGCGGTCAGCCCCGACTGACAGCCAAAGTTTTCAGCGACCTGCTATTTCTCTGTCTCCTCGCCAGATATAGATTCTGCTGGCGATGCGCTGTATGTACTGGTTCAGTCTTTCCGCCAGTTTCTGCTGCTCCAGGTAGTTGCGGATAGCATCCTGCATTTCCAGATAACTCATCATCCGCTCTGGCTGTTTGGCCAGAACCTTGACCAGATGATACCCGTGCTCAGAAAGTACAGGCTCAGACACCTCACCGGAGTCAAGCCGGGCAACGACAGAATCAAAAGGCGGTTCCAGACCGGCCAGAAGGAAATCTCCCAGCCGACCTCCAGAATCAGCTGTCACCGGGTCATGGCTGAAAACTCGCGCTAAAGAATCAAACGGCACGCCCGCTGCTGCCTTCTGTCGCGCTTCTTTAGCCTGAGCTTGGGCCCGCAACGTATCCTGCCTGGTGATGGGAACGCGTATCAGAATACTGCGAAACCTGACCTGCTCCCCCGCTCGTGCTTCCAGCTTGACGATCAGGTAACCCTCCCGGGTAGGAAATGGCGGTGAAATCTGTCCCGGCTTCAGCTGGCGCAGCACCATTCCCAGTTCCGGCGACAAGGAAGAAAGTTCCCGCCATCCCCAGTCTCCGCCTGCCTTGGCGGTTTTCTTATCATCCGAGAACGACCCGGCCACCACCGCAAAATCGCCTCCCCGCGCGAGAATGTCAAGCACTTCGGTAGCCCGGCGCACAGCCAGACTCTCTGCCCGCGGATCGGGCATAATGGCAATGAGTATGTGCGCCAGCGACACCCGACCGGGAATGCGCGCTATGGAATCCCGGTGAGCCTGGTAGAACCTCTCTGTTTCCCGGGGAGAGATGTAGGTCTGGGTAAGTCCCTCTTTTTCCAGCAGCCTGCGGGCCAGCAGTTTTTTTCTTGTGTCTTCCTCATAACGTCGACGCAGCTCGCGCTCCGTAATTCCCTCTGCGGCGAGTGCCTGGCGAAAATCGTCCTCGTTGTCAAAACGCCCGCGCAGCGCCCGGATGCTTGCCTCCACCTCAGAATTGATTTCATCCCTGCTGACCTCTATCGTGTCGCGCCGGGCTTGTTCCTGCAACAACTCATTGTCTATGAGCTGCTGCAGTACGTGTCGGCGAAGCAACGTATCAGGAGTGACGGTATCCGCTCCGGCGAGCCGCACAAAATCTACGGCAAGCTCCAGGTCACTGGCCAGAATCGGCGTAGACCCTACCACCGCTACTATAGAATCAGCCGGCCCGGCCAGAACCAGACAGAACAGAACCAGACAGCCAAACTGAATTCTTCCCACTTATTCTCTCTCGCCCTTTACTACCTTGTCCAGTCGCGGTCTAGTTTCAATGTTCAAAGTATGCATCCGGTCGCAGCTCTACTTTCGACTTCTCCCTGAGCGATGTAAGCAGCCTGTTGACAGACTGCTGGTTCTTGCGATAGGTGAGGACAGCCTGTATGTAATCCTTCACTTCCGCAAAGGAAACGTTTTCCTTGACCTTTTTCTTGTCAACCAGCTTTACAATCTGATAGCCTTCCTGGGTAGGAATGACATCTGATACCTGGCCGGGTTCCAGGGCAAAAATAGCCTCTTCCAAGGTAGGGTCGCCACCCATACGCGGATCACCCACGCCCCGCGAGAAATACTTGGACTCCTGTCCGCCTTCCAACAGTATATCCTGGGAACGTTCCTCGGCCAATTTCTTGAAATCTGCGCCGGCCCGAATCTCGGCCAGGGTCTTTTCTGCCTGCAGACTGTCAGACAGAACAATACGCATCATCTTCACTTCATAGCAGAACTCATCCTTGTGTGCATTGTAATACTGCATCATCTCTGCCTGACTGACTGTAGATGCCGCCACCAACTTCTGTAACACCTCATTTACCAGATAGTCTCTCTTCAACCGCTCAAGAGCCTTTTTTATCTCCGGGTCTTTATCCAGACCGCGGCGCAAAGCTTCCTGATACAGCAGCGCATTCGAGACCCACTTGTCCAGTATGCCGGGCAAATTCTGCTCGTCTATTGCAAATCCCTCCGGCACCAGCTCATCCAATTCTTCTTTGGTAAGCACCTCATTATTCACCACGGCCAGCACCTTGCCCTTGGGTTTGGAAGGACAACCGACCATGAACAAAAAAGAAAGCGCAACCGCGGCAAAAGTGATCCATCTTTTCATTGTTTCTTTCTCCTTGTAACTTACATACCTCATATTCTTATCTGCCCCAGACTTGCCTCGCCCAGTTCAGCCGGCGCTCCTGAACTTGATCCGTTTCAGAACTGCCTGATTTATCTGCACCCGCGCCCCGGCCCGCAAGGAATCGACCACTTCGCGCAGGCGCGCCTCTATACCTTCCACTCCCTCACCCCTGGCCTCAGCCACTTCCACCACTTCCCGACGGTAAAACTCTTGATACAAAAGGTGACGTCTGCGCCCTTCCAATTGTCGCCTGACGTCCGGACTGCGGTCCAGTTTCCTTTCCAGTGCATCCTCATACATCAGGTCTTCTTCAATCTCCCGTCTCACCGCATACTTCCGCAACGCCGTGTCCAAAGAGGCAGGAAACCTGCGAACCAGATGCAAAAACCTGCCTACCTTGACGTATTTGGCACTGTCCTTTATCGCCACCCATTCTTCCATTTCTTCGGGCAAAATGGAATCCGCCGGTTTGCAGAGAATATCCAAGCCTCGCTCATTATACTGCAGTCGGGACTGCAGTCTGGCTATGTAATCTTCGGCCAGCCTTCGTCGCTGCTGACGTCGCAGATTCGCCGCCAGCTCCCATTTGAGCTCTTTGTACGGAGGAGGCGCCGGGTCTGCCGGTCTGCGCTCCAAAAGACGCACGATTCGGTATTCGTTTCCCGATTTGACTGACTTAGTCCACTGTCCAGGAGAAAGCGCCATCACCGCACTGCGGGCCGGCTCTTCCAGAGCCAATTCAGGCAGGAACCCTATATCTCCCCCTTCACTGGCGCTGGGATCCTGTGAGTAACGCACAGCAAGAGACTCAAAAGGTACGCCCGCGGCCAGCTCCGCCCATATGTGCCAGGCCAAAGACTCTTCCCGTACGGCGATAAACTGCAAATGAGACTCTGTCTGCAGCATCCGGTAGGCAGCGGCCAGTTCCAGCTCGGTGAGCCTATTACCGGGAGCGGTGACGTTATTATATAGCTCCTGAATCAGTATTTTTTTCTTATCCAGTTCCAGCTGATAGGCAATATCTTTGTCCAGACCCTTTTTCTCCGCCGCCTGCACCAATAGCTCTCTCGCTATCAAGTCATTGAGAACCCTCAACTTCGTCCCGTTCTCACCCAGAATTGAATCAGGAGCATAGGGAAGCGCCGCAATCAACTCTCGTGCCATCAGGGGGCGTCCGTTCACGCGGCACACCACCTGTTCAGGCAGAGGTGCTTGACGGCAGACAAGCACAGTGGTAGATAAGATGATGAGCAGGAAAAACGACTTTTTTCGTTTCATCTGACTACAATACCGCGACTGCGCCCAATGTCAACCGATGTCCTTCCTTATCCTGCCATATGCCATATCCCGATTTCGTCCAGCCTGGCCCCGCTGTCACTCACCGCCTCCGCGCTGTATCTCGAAAATGTCCCCGTGATTGTATCCCCTACACTTTACGACCGCGGACGCCGGAATCGTATGACCAGCAGGTCCTTTTCTTCCGAATTTGCCGCGAAGGTTCCTAGAACGAATGCGTCTTCATCCACAACCAGATCAGCTCCTTCCGTGTTCGTCCCCGGTCGCCCGTAATTCCTCTCCCAGGTGGAAAGTGCCTTCGGCAGATACTGAAAAACAACCAGGTGCCAGAAATCACGTACACGCATACGCCCGGCTACAAACAGTTCTCCGTCAGCCGCAGTCGCTATGGCCCTGCCCTCTGCTATGACATCTTCGTGATAGGCCGTGGCGCGAATAAGCTCGCCTGCAGGCTGATACTCTAACATTACACAGCGAGCCTCTGCTCCTTCTCCCGCTGTACCTGTGGCAACAACGTTACCAAAAAGGTCAACGACAATATCGCCGGGCCTGTCTCTGCGACCAGAGTCGTACCGCCGAGTCCAGAGCGTATCGCCGTTCGACCGCAGCCGACACAATACCATATCCAGATTCTCCGCATTGCCCGTCTGCCCTACAAAGACAATCTCCCCTGTTCTCGTAACCGCGAGTCGGCGCGCGCCTGTAACTGAACCAAAGCTATAATTCTTAAGCCACCTGGTCCTGCCGTCCGCCAGATTGAGCATTGCCACAAACGCCTCCAGCTTTTCCCCGCTTCGGGCCGAACCGCATACATATACACCGCTATCAGAAACAGCAATACCGTCCGCATAGCTGGCATCACCCACCGCAAGTGCTTTCTGCCATTCTACACGGCCGCCGGGGTCAAATCTGACCACCACACACATCTGCCTCCCTTCCAGAACACACGTGCCGCAGGCTAGTATCGCTCCCCGCTCAGTCAGAACCAAATCACCGGCCCTACTGTTCCCTCCCGGCGTGTATTCGCGTCGCCACAGAAGTTGCCCATCTGTGCGCAGCGCCTGCATCACCCATACGCCATTCGAATCGGGTCCAAACCTCGTGCCCAGAACAACAAGCAGTCCCTCTCTTACAGTGAGCGCTGCCGCTTCATCCCGTCCTCCCCAGTCAAAAACTCTTTTCCAGACGACAGGCCCTTGCCCACCGCAACCGACGAGAACCAGCAAGATTAGAAATATACCTATCCACATGGGGTAACTATAAAGCTCCTACAGAACAAAGTCCACACCGACGCACAAATGATTGCAAGTGAGACTTTCCCCTTGTCCTTTTTCATTCTATAATGCGACGATGTTACCCGGCATCTTCGGTATTTCTGGCCTGCGCGGAATAGTAGGCGAGGAAATAAACCCTGAACTGTTCTGCCACATTGCCGCCGCTTTCGGTGCACTGCTCGGCCCGGGCAACGTGGCGATTGGGCAGGACAGCCGGCCCTCCAGCAACATGCTGGCCGCGGCCGCAGCCGCAGGGCTTGCCAGCGTGGGCCGGGACGTACAACTGTTAGGTCTGTGCCCCACCCCCACTGTTCTTCACCATGTGCGACTGCACAAACCAGCTGGGGCAATCGTAGTGACCGCTAGTCATAATCCGGAACCCTGGAACGGAATGAAGCTTGCCGGCTCCTCTGGCCGTTTTCTCTCCCCGACTGAATTTGCCCGCTTCAAGGAATTTGTGGCTTCTGGCAGTTTCATCCGGGCTGACTGGAAGCAAGTCGGCAATATAAGCGAGTATCCCCAGGCCGTGACCGACCATATCAACTCAGTGGTACAGAACCCCATCTTTGCCCCTATCTGCCAGAAATCGAGCCGCCGCCGACTGCGGGTAGGCCTGGATGCAGTAAACGGAGCAACCTGCGCTGCCGCAGTAGAGCTGGTGCGTACCTGGGGCTGTGAGCCAATGCCGATAAATTGTGACCCCGCCGCTGCCCGCCATGGCTTTCCCCGACCGCCTGAGCCAACAAAGGATAATGTCTCGGCTCTTGCCCGACTGGTACGTGCTCAAAAACTGGACCTGGGCTTTGCCTTTGACCCGGATGGAGACAGACTAAGCTGTGTGGACGATAGGGGTCGACCCCTAGGTGAGGAAGCTACCATCTGCCTGGCTGCCAAATATGTTCTGCTGCATAATCGCGGACCGGTAGTTGTCAATCTTTCCACCACTCGGGCTATGGATGACATCTGCTCTGACTTTAAGGTAAAACTCTTTCGCACCCCGGTGGGAGAACCCGCGGTTGTAGAACGTATACTGGAAACAGAGGCCGTGCTTGGAGGCGAAGGCAACGGCGGAGTAATTCTCCCCCAAATAAACCTGACTCGCGACAGTCTGGTGGCCGCAGCCTGCGTTCTCAGCCTGATGTCTTTCACAGGACTTCCCCTCTCTCGACTCGCGGACGAGCTACCTTTATATCATATGCTCAAGACCAAAGTGCCACTGAGCCGGGATTTGTTCAACCAACGCAGACACCATCTTCTTGAGGCATTTCCGGATTGCCGGACAGACGAAAGGGACGGGCTCTGGCTCGGCCATAAAGAATTCTGGCTCCACGTCAGGCCGTCTAATACCGAACCGTTAACAAGGATTGTAGTCGAAGCCAGAACCGAAGCCACAGCTCAGACAATTCTCAGCCGGGTCCACAAACTGCTGAAACAAGATAGCCCGCATAACGCTCATACCGGAGGTTCGTGATGTGTGGAATAGTTGGCTATATTGGTCGGCGCAACGTTGTGAATGTGGTCATGGTCGGCTTGGAGCGACTGGAGTACCGCGGCTACGACTCCTGCGGTATAGCCACCGTGGATGGCGGATTGCGCGTTCGGAAAACTGCCGGACGCCTGCAGCAACTGAAGGAGATACTCGCCCGCGACCCCCTGAGCGGTAATCTCGGAATCGGCCACACCCGCTGGGCTACCCATGGCCGGGTCAGTGATGATAACGCTCATCCCTTTACGGATTGTACCGGCACCCTGGCCATAGTTCACAACGGTATCATCGAAAACTATCGCGAGCTGCGTAACCGTCTAGTGACAGCAGGGCACCGCTTTACATCCGAAACAGACACTGAGGTAATAATTCATCTCATAGAATCCAACTACCAGGGAAATCTGGCTCACGCTGTACGCAAAGTCCTGCCCAAACTGCGCGGCTCCTTTGCCCTCGCCGTCATCTCCCGCGATGAGCCAGACCGGATTGTAGTAGCGAGAATGGGCAGTCCTCTGCTCATTGGGCTGGGACAGGACGAAACAGTTGTCGCCTCCGACGTACCGGCCTTGGTAGGCGTGGCTAGAAAAATGCTGGTCCTGCAGGATGGAGAAACCGCAGTCCTTACCCGCTCCGGTGCCAGAATTACGGACGCAGCCGGCCGCCGCATAGAAAGAGCTGCCACTAAGCCTGAACTAAAACCCAAAGCCGTATCGCGCGGTCACTATCGTCACTTCATGCGCAAGGAAATATATGAACAGCCTAAGGTTATAGCAGAAAACATACAGCGCCGTTTCCAAGGACGCAGTATCCTCCTCGACCCGGAATTCCTTTTTTATCCCGAGGACATAGAAAAGATTGAACGCATCGTCATACAGGCCTGCGGTACTTCCTATCATGCCGGACTTATCGGACGCTACTACTTCGAAAAACTGTGTCGCATACCGGTCTCGGTAGAAATCAGCTCTGAGTTGCGCACCTCGGAGTTCATCTACGACACCCGTACCCTTATGCTCGCCATAAGCCAGTCGGGAGAAACTGCCGACACGTTAGCGGCTTTGCGAGAAGCCTCTCGTCGTGACATCAAGACACTCGCCGTCCTCAATACCCGGCGTTCCTCCATCGACCGGGAAGCCCACGCCTCTGTTTTCATTCACGCCGGTCCGGAAATAGGGGTAGCCTCCACGAAAGCGTACACAGCTCAGATATTTACGCTGCTTACCCTGGCCCTCTACTTTGGCCGCATTCGCGGGACGATAACTGACCGTCAACTGCAGCAGCACGCGCAAGACGCCCGCGCCCTGCCGGAACAGATGCGTCGTGTACTCCGGCTCGACCGCAAAATAAAGGAAACCGCCTCCCGCCTGGCGGCGGTGAACGACTTTCTCTTTTTGGGCAGGGGCATCAACTATCCATCTGCACTTGAGGGCGCTCTCAAACTCAAGGAAATTTCTTATGTCCACGCCACCGGCTACCCGGCCGGAGAGATGAAACATGGCCCCATATCGCTTATAACTGACACCGTTTCTGTGATAGGTATCGCTCCCCGCGACTCAGTTTATGACAAGATGATATCAAATCTAGCCGAAGCCAAAGCGCGTAAAGGTCGTATAATCGCCATAGGCACCGAAGGTGACACGGCTTTGAACGAACTCGCAGAAACAGTACTGCCGATTCCGGCCACCTCCGAGTTCCTCTCCCCCATACTGGTAGCCCTGCCCTTGCAACTGTTCGCTTACCATATTGCGGTGCTGCGCGGTTGCGATGTGGACAAACCCAGAAACCTTGCCAAATCTGTCACGGTAGAATAGGTATTGACATATTTTTGCCTCCTCTTATTATGATCTGATTCCGATGAGGTTTGACATGCGCTGGCTCCGGAGGTGGCAGACGTGAATAACCCCCTTGGGAGCCGTGTGCTCCTGCGATGTATAAACCGCTTGGCCAGCCCAGTACCGACACAAGCAGTGGTGACCGGACGAAAGTTTCCCGGCCGGCTGCCGGGGTTAATTTTGACAGGAAAACTAAACAATTATGGATTATCGCTTACTTTCAATTCTAGCTCTGATACTCTGGGGAAGCTGGGGTTTTATTACCAAGATTGTTGCCGACCAGGTACCTACGCAGAACATGGCTTTCTGGAGCACGGTAGCTACTTTACTGCCCATTGCCGTCTTTGTATTCACCGGCAATACAGAGAAACTGCTGCGACCGCATCCCCTGGTAGTCCTTTCCGGTTTTCTTTCCGGCATGGCCTACATATTTTTCCTGCTGGCGCTGCGCCGAGGACCGGCATCAGTCGTAGTTCCATTGTCGGGCATGTATATTCTGATACCAGCCGTGCTGGGTTTCATATTTCTCAAAGAAAAGCTCTCCGTTGCGCACCTGCTCGGTCTGGTGTGCGCTGGATTGGCGGTCTTCTTCCTGAGCCGCTAACCCGCGCCACCCCTTTCCCCGGACCTTCTGAAAATCGAAGCAATCCACTATCGCGGAATAGGCCGCGACAGTGTTATCAACCCCTAGGGAGGTTAGTATGTTAAAACGTTACGACTACACCGGAAAAGATGTCCAGGACGTTTACGATGGTCCAGGCGGCCTGTTGTGGGAGGCAGTAATGTCCGAACAGATTCACTCCGGCGGCGAACGCACAACAGACGAGCTGGCCCAGGCTTTAGGTCTCAAACCAGGTATGCATGTCCTAGATGTATGCTCTGCCTTGGGTGCACCAGCCCGGCACATCGCCAAGAAGTACGGAGTAAGGGTAACCGGGCTTGATTTCACCAAAACCATGCTTGAGAAAGCAAGAGAGCGTACCAAAGCCGCTGGTCTGGACAACGTCATCACCTTTGTTGAAGGTAACGCGATGGACATGCCTTTCAAAAAGGACACCTTTGACATCGTCTGGGGCCAAGAAGCGTGGTGCTACGTCACCGACAAAGACCTTCTTGCCCGTGAGTGCTTCCGGGTATTGAAGCCCGGCGGAAAAATTGGCTTCACCGACTGGGTCATCACCGGCAAGATTGAAGAGGACCTTCTTGCCAAGCTGTACGAGTCTATGGCGTTTCCCTATATGGAAACTTTCGAGGGGTGGCAGGAAGTTCTGAAACGTGCCGGTTTCCGCATCCTTGACGCGCAAGACCAGACCGAAGATTTTGCCCGCTGCTTTGACGAATACAAGCCGATGGTCGAAGAGAAGCTGAAGCCCACTATCCTGCAGAACTTCGGGCCGGAACTGTTCGACTTCGCCAAGAGTCTTGTGAACCTATGGCGCGATGCCGCACACCGGCATCAGGTCGGCCGCGGCTTCTACATCGGCGAGAAACCGAAGTAACCGGCGCGGGACATGACCAGATTCTACCTCCTCACCCTTTCCCTCTCCACCAAACTTGAGAGGATTGAGATGAGGAGCAGAGCTGTGTCCTAAGCCAATAAGGAGGAAACATGAGAAGACTGCTCGTCGGTATATGTCTGCTGACTGGTACGCTGGTTCTAGCGATCGGCTGTGCCGGGAAGACCGAGACGCCGGTGCTCAAGGTCGGTCACGTGGGCCACGACCACCACTCTGCGCTCTATGTGGCCTGCCTGGCCGGCCAGGACTTCCAGAAGCTGTACAACATCTGGTTCGAAGAAGTCAAGCCCAAGGAGCTATACAAGTTGCACGACGGAAAGAAGGCCGTGTGCGAGGTAGAGCTGTACAAGGCTGGCGGTGGCTCGGACATGCCCACAGCCATGAGCCAAGGTACGTTTGACGTCGGATTCGGCGGGGTGGCCGCGGTTGAGTTCTTCGTGGACAAGGGTTCGCCCCTGAAGCTTATTGCGCCCCTGCACTCCAAGGGCGATATGCTGGTAATGAAACCTGACCTTGGGCTAGATTCCTGGCAGAAGTTCATCGAATGGGTAGAGGCCCAGAAGAAGCAGGTGCGCATCGGGTTCAAGAATCCGGTTGCGGTTGCTGAACTTATCTTCAAGCGCGCACTCCAGGAAGAAGGCATCACCTTTACCACCGATGCGGGCGATACCAAGGCAAAGATACTCATGGTGATGATGAAGGAAGAGGCCAACCTGAACACCGGGCTGCAGACCGGCCAGATTGACGGCTACGTGTCCAACAATCCCTGGGCCGCCATCGCCGAGTCCAAGGGCATCGGCAAGTGCGTGGCCGAATTGCATGACCTACCACCGGGTGTATTCCGCGACCATCCGTGCTGCTGTATCGCCGCCAACAACGCCGCGGTGGCCAAGCAGGGCAAGGAAATCCAGAAGTTCCTCGAGCTGATGGCAGTAGCAACCCACTACATCAACACGCGCCGCGAAGAGGCCGCGGCCCTGGTCGCCAAGTGGATTGGCACAACACCAGAAGTGGAGATGGTGTCAATGGCTACTTCCGGGTACTCGATGGAGCCGGATGAGGCATTCTACGACGGTATGTGGGTCTGGTACGAGGAGATGGTCAAGGCTGGCAAGATAACCGGCACGCTCAAGGACAAGACCCGGGACGAATTCGAGCAATTATCCTATGATTTCTCGCTTCTGAAGCCGGCTCTCGCCGCAGCTCAGAAGAGACTGCCAAAGCAGTAGCACTTGGCTCGTCGAAAGGGTCTTGGCCGCTTGGGCCGAATTGCACTCGGCCTGGTACTGCCGCTTGCGTTCCTTGGCGTATGGCATCTGGTTGCGGTACGGATGAATAACCCGTGGCTCGTACCCCGGCCCCTTGCTGTGGCAGAGCGCCTGTTGCAGCCGTTTGCCAACGTGCTCGACACCGGCTCGCTGCTTTACAACATCGCTGTATCCGGCCTGCGCGTGCTCATGGGGTTCAGCCTGGCCGTACTGGTCGCGGTTCCACTTGGCCTGGCAATGGGCCGCATCAGTATCATCCGACGATTGGTCGGGCCGTTTGTCGAGATGTTCCGGCCGCTGTGCCCGATTGCCTGGATACCGTTTGCCATGGCCGTATTCAAGACCTACTCGGTCGTGAACCTGTTCGGCATCCGCTACTCGCACACGGTCCTCGACGTAGTTCAGGTCGGAATGCTCTTCATCCTGTTCTACGGCGCATTCTTTCCAATACTCCTGAATACAGTTGATGGCGTACTGGGCGTGCCGGACGCGTACCTGGAGGCAGCTCAGGTGTTGGGTGCGAATCGGGGCCAGCTGTTTCGCAAGGTCGCACTACCGGCTGCCCTGCCGGCCGTCTTTACCGGTCTTCGTGTAGGGCTGGGTACGGCCTGGATGGTCATCGTCGCGGCCGAGATGCTTCCCGGCTCGAGCGCCGGTATCGGTTATCTCATCACCTATGCATACCAACTGGCTGAGATGGATGTGCTCATCGCCGGCATGGTTCTCATCGGTGCGGTCGGCGCGCTCCTGTCATTCGGTATATCTACCCTGAGCCGGCCTTTCATCGGCTGGCAGGCAAAGGTGCGCTGATGTACGCCGTGCAACTGAAGAACGTGAGCAAGGTATTCGACGCCGCCGGCGTGCCAGTCACGGCGCTGGAGAACATCAATCTGGACATCGGCCAGGGCGAGTTCACCTGCGTAGTCGGACCGACCGGTTGCGGCAAGACCACGCTCTTGCGGATAGTTGCCGGCCTGGTTGTACCGACTACAGGCACTGTCCTTATAACTGGAAATGATGCCGCTGGTGACAGGCGGAGTATCGGTATGGTGTTCCAGCAGTACTCACTCCTACCCTGGCGCAATGTCACCGATAACGTCGCCTTCGGCCTGGAACTTCGTGGTGTAGGTCGCGCCGAACGCAGGAAGAAAGCCGCGGTCTTGCTGGAGCTGGTCGGACTCAGCCGTTTCAGTCGCAGTCATCCCTGGGAGCTGTCCGGTGGAATGCAGCAGCGCGTCGCCATTGCCCGGGCACTGGCCACTGACCCCAAGATTCTGCTTCTCGACGAGCCGTTCGGAGCCCTGGATGAACGCACCCGGCACCGGTTGCAGAATGAGTTGCTGTCCATCTGGCAGCGTACGGCCAAGACCGTGCTGTTCGTGACGCACAATATCGACGAGGCGGTGTACCTTGGCGACCGAGTGGTCGTGATGGCGGACCGGCCCGGAAGAATTGCGGCCGACTTCCGGTTCGACCTGGCCCGACCGCGCGACCGGCTGGCTACCCGCTTTGTCGAAGCGCTCCTTGCCGTGCGCGGCGTACTGGAGCGCGTGATGCTCGAAGGAGAAGGCGCAGAACTAACCGAAAACAAAGGAGGAGACCGTGCAGAAAGTCCTATTGGTCGCGGCCCTGTTTGCTGTGGCCGCTAACGCCGTACTCGCCACTCCGATTATCGGCCGGGGTGCGGGTACGCTCAAACCAAAGCAGTTCATCGCCCAGCTGGACCTGGCATACTCCCAGACCGCCAAGACCTACAACTGGACCGACAAGAAGTGGGATACCCTGGCGGCCAAGAAGAAGACAACCACCATCAGCGGTATGCTGCTCTTGGGGTATGCGCCGCTTAAGAAATGGGAAATCCTAGCGATGGTCCCTCTTGCCAGCAAGTCTCAGGACACCCTGTCCTCAATGGGCGTTGGTGACGTCGAACTGCATACCAGGTATCAGTTCATCGCCGACAAGAAGGCGCCGGTCAAGCTCACTGCCGCCGCGGCCTTCGGCCTGCCGACATCGAACAAGGACGCCAAGCCCAAGATTGGTGACGGTAAGATGTCGGGTGGGCTGGGCCTCATTGCCACAACCAAATCGTTCGGCAAGATAGTGGGCCACCTGCGGGCCGCCTATTGGCTCAACGGCAAGGTGAACGATACGACTAAGGTCGGCAATATGTTCGAGTACGTGACCAAGCTTGACTACGACTTCACTAAGAGTTTTCAACTCTGGCTTTCACTTGTTGGCACAATGCAGGCCAAGACCGAGGTCAATGGCACTGCAGTGGACAAGACCCAGCAGGGCCGCCATGTCACCCAGGTCGGCGCAGTAGTCAAGCCGGTTCCAGTACTCTCCATCCGGCCCAAAGTCATGGTGCCGATTGCCGCCCTATGCAAAGGCGGTGCAATTGCACCATTCGGTGTCGGTCTTGACTTCTGGGTTATTGCGCCAGAGAAGAAATGAATCTGAGTGAAACAGACCGAGCCAACGTAGAAAGAGTGCGCAAGGTCGGGGAAGAGCTGAGGTACGTGCTCAACCCCGACCTTGCCCGCACTCTCAAGGTAGCAACGCTCCTGGCTAAGAACTTCGCCGAGCACGGTAAGTACTACTGTCCCTGCAAGCAGTCCCATCCGCTTGACCCACAAGAGGACGTGGTCTGCCCCTGTCCGACCGTGCACGACGAAGTCGAGAAAGACGGTCACTGCTTCTGCCGGCTGTTCTACAAACCGGGAGTTCAGTCCGAGCCGGGTGGTTGCTGCAGTTCTGACAAATGAAAGTACTAATCTAAGAAAGGAAGGCACACATGAAACCGGTAAAGAAAGGTGACACCCTCCGCTGCAACAGCTGCGGCGTTGAAATGGTGGTGACGAAGTCGTGCGGCTGTGCCGACTGCAACATCATCTGCTGCGGCTCGCCGATGAAGGTCAATGAAGCGGACGGCGGCTGCTGCGGCAAGTAGAAGGAGGTCGCGATGGCTGAGCCTAAGCAGGTTCTGGAAGAACTCGGGCTGGATGTAAAGCTGCATGACCAGGTGCTGGAAGCAATTGACCGGACATTTCAGGCCACGGTCGCGGCCCAGAAGAACCGGCCCAAAGAGATGGCCTACTTCGACCGCGTGCTGCACGAATCCCACGGCGCAAGGGTGGCCGAGCTCCTTGACCTAAAGAAAAAAGGCACAAAGACCGTAGGCACATTCTGCATCTACGTGCCCGAGGAACTGGCCATGGCCGCAAATACCGTGCCGATTGCGCTCTGCGGCGGTACTCAGTTCTCGGTGCCCTTTGCCGAGAAGATGTTTC
>CBFGJV010000028.1:0-21498 GCA_965649205.1 Caldifarciminota bacterium
GGCCCGGGTACTGGGGAGTCCCCGCTAAGTTGTGTTTGCGGGTGGGATTGGGTGGGGTAGGGTTGCCTTATGCATACAAGTTGAAGGGTAGTGTTACCAGAGTGGCTTACATAATCTAAGTTATTGAATATACGGTTCAATCTTGTTGTTTGGATAAGTTGTCAGGACAAGAGAAATTTTTTCTTGACAAATAAAAGTGGGGCAATATAGTGACGCTGTGTTGAAAAATGGTGGATAATGGTGGAAAATGGGGTGACCGGCTGGTTAGGTGTTGTTGGAGTGAAGAAGTGAAATAGAAATAAATGTTAAGATTATTTTTTGTTGGTGAGTATCGTTTTTCGGTGGATGCCAAAGGCAGGGTGCAGGTCCCAGCCTCGTTCAGGCAACGTCTTCCTCCCGAGTCGGAGGGGACGTTTGTGCTGCAAAGAGGTCGTGACAGAACCATAGAGGTTCACCCCCTGTCCGAATGGCTCGCCTACTGGGGCCGCACCCTGCAAATTCTGCCCAAGTATCAGGACCGGGCCCGCAAGGTACGCAGACTGGCTCTGGCCAGTGCTGCTGAGGTACAGATGGACAATCAGCATCGACTGCTGATTCCTCGTCATTTGCTGGAATGGGCCGGCATACAGTCCGAGGCGCTTCTGGCTGGTGCGGGCGAGTATTTTGAAATCTGGGAACCTGGTCGCTACGACAAGTTTGTAGAAGAAGCACGGCAGACGCATGACGAGGACTTGGCAACACTGGAGCGGTACGGTTGGGGAATGGAAGTGAGATTGGCTCAGGGCGGGGAACGCAAGGTAGAGGAAGGAAGGAAAAATGACTCAGGCAATGGCGTTCCACCGGCCGGTGTTGGTGAATGAGGTACTGGAGTATCTGGTACCTAGAACGGGCACGATTATTGACGCGTGCGTGGGGGGAGCAGGCCACGCACGGCATATACTTGCGGTATTAGAGTCTGGCAGGCTTCTGGGATTGGACTGGGACCCGGAAGCAATTGCTGAGGCAAGAAGGCAACTGGATAAGTACGAAAATGTGGAGTTGGTACAGGCAAACTATGCCGATATGGCTGGTATTGTGAAAAGACTAAATTTAGAGCCGGTGCGTGGAATTCTGTTTGACTTCGGGGTGTCGTACCATCAGTTACGTACACCGGAGCGTGGTTTCAGTTACGAGCTGGTGGGACCACTGGATATGAGATTTTGTCCTTCTGTTTGTCTACCTCCTGCGCTGGCGTTGTTGCGCCGGGCATCTGTACGGCAGATTGCCGGCTGGTTGCGAGAGTATGGCGAGGAGCGATTCGCCGGCAGAATTGCCCGACGTATCAGCGCCGAGCGGCAGAGGTTGAAAACTACCAAAGACTTGGCAGACCTCGTGCGCGAGGTTGTGCCGGTAAGGTCTGCAGTTAAGAGCTTGGCACGGGTTTTTCAAGCTTTGCGGATAGCCACCAACCGGGAGTTGGAGAATGTAAGGCGAGGATTGGCGGTTGCTGTTGACCTTCTGGTTCCGGGTGGTAGGTTGGTGGCGATTTCCTACCATTCGCTTGAAGACAGGGAGGTGAAGTTGTGTCTGCGCACGGCTGAACGTTCTGGCACGATGAGGGTGCTGACCCGTAAACCAGTACTGCCGCAGGAGTCGGAGGTGGCGGCGAACCCTCAGGCCAGGTCGGCGAAGTTGCGTGCAGCAGAAAAGTTAGAAACAAAGGTGGTCGCTGAGCAGAGAGAAAGGGGTGATTAAAGTATGAAAGCACTGTTGCGAATCGGCATTGTCATGGCTTTGTGTGGCATAGCTTTGGTGGAATTGACGTTGCACAATCGCAGTTTGAAGCTTACGCAGCGTTTGCATGCCTGCGAGGTGCATCGGCAGTTTCTGTACGAGCAGAGAGACAGTCTGTTGGCAGAAATAGCCCGTTTGTCCAGTTTTTCTCGTCTGGAGTCATTGTGGATAGCAGAGGGAAAACCCCGGTGGGAGGAAACCGGTGGCCGGCAGGCGGTTGACTTAGGTCAGGAGCCTGAGCCGGTCGAAAAGGAACTGCTTGCTTTTCAGCATGAGAAAGAGGGGAGACAATGAGGTGGGGAGGAGGTCGTTACGGCGTCGGCGGCAACGGTTACCCGCAAGGGGAACCGGTATTGCCCTGGACGAAACAACAGACAGAGTCTGAGCAGAGAAAGGCGGAAGGCAGCAGGCAGCACACAGGCCGCTGGGCGCTCAAACAGGGAGAAGATGAGAGCAACTAGTCGGCTTCAAGCACAGCGAATCTGTCGGCAGGAAGCTGAGAGCCGGGTAGAGCCTGCGGTCGGCCGCAGAGGAAGAATGGAAGCAGGAAACGCAGGATGGTGAAGTCGGAGCAGCGGCGGAGCAAAGGAGTGACGCTGTTTCTTTTGGGTGCGTGGATAGCCTTGTTGGGCCGGACGGCGTATGTCCAGCTGGGCCAATGGAAGTACTACAAGGCCAGGGCCCAGGAGCAGCATACCGATTCGCTGCGGCTGGGTGCGGAGCGCGGACGTATATTTGATTGTCGGGGACGGGCTTTGACGCTGAATCAGACCGGCTCTCTGGTCTATGTGTGGCCCATCAAGGTGAAGAAGAGAGCTGGAAGAATAGATTCGCTTTGTGAGTTGTTTGTCCGGGCCGGGTTGGGGTCAAAGGAAGAACTGCGTCGGGAAATCGAGACACGCAACCGGATGTTTCGCTGCGGTTCCTGGATTGAGCAACCGAAGGCAGAAAGTCTTTGGCGCTGGCTCGTGAAGGGACGGTTTGGGGATTGTACCGCGGTCGAGCAGGAAAGCCGGAGACGTTATCCTTTTGGAGTAATGTTTGCCAATGTGGTGGGGTTTGTGGGCAAGGAAAGAGGGCTGGCCGGCCTGGAAACCTGGTATGATTCTGTTTTGTCGGGTAGGCCGGGATGGGTATTGATGCAGAAAGACGGCTCGGGTCTGGAAAGGCCTTATCCGAGCTATCCCCGCGTAGAGCCGATACCGGGCGTGGATTTGCATTTAACTCTGGATGCGGAAGTGCAGGAATTGAGTTATCGCGCGTTGGCCGCAGGTGTATCCCGCACGCAGGCTAAGCACGGTTCGGTGGTAGTACTAGATGCTTCTGATGGCGCTATTCTGGCTCTGGCAGACTATCCCAGCTTTGATCCGATGAAATATGAGGAGTTTCCGCCGTCGTTATACAAGTGTGCGGCGGTGTGCGACGAGTTCGAGCCAGGTTCTACATTCAAGATAGTGGTGTGTGCGGCTGCCCTGGAAAGTCCGAATGCAGAGGAGCTGGTGAACCAACGTTATGATGTGTCTTCCGGCCAGATACAGGTTATGGGCAGGAAGATATCAGATGTACACCGGCACGGAGTTTTGGATTTTGACGGTCTCTTGGTGCAGTCGTCAAATCCGGGCTGTGCGTTGTTGGCTATGCAGTTGGACCGCACCAGATTCTATCTCACGGCCAGAGAACTGGGATTTGGTCAACCTGTGGGCATTGGTTTTCCGGGCGAAGCTACGGGCAGGATTGACCGACCGGAGAAGATGAATGCCCTGCGTATCGCTAATAACGCTTTTGGTCAGGGTGTGACAGTAACTTTATTGCAACTGGCTGCTGCTTATTTGTGCATAGCCAATGACGGTCGCTATCTCCGGCCCTACCTGGTGCGTTCGGTAGGCGTCAGCAGGACGGGCAAGGCGCAGTCAAAGTACAGCTGGTCTATTTCTCGCGGGCCCAGACCGGGAAGACAAGCGTTGAAGACCGAAACGGCCGCCAGAATGAAGGACATTCTGGCCAAGGTGGTTACCGAGGGCACTGGCAAGCTGGCGGCGGTGCCGGGCGTACAGGTATGTGGGAAAACCGGCACGGCGCAGAAGGTGGAGCCGAATGGGACCTATTCGAAGACGCGTTCTACTATGACCTTTGTGGGTTTTTTCCCGAAGGAAAAACCGAGATATGTGATAGCAGTGTTGCTGGATGAGCCGGCGCACAGATTTGCGGGCACATCTACCTGTCCGGTGTTCCGGGAGATAGCCGAGCAGTTGCTTATGCTGGAAAAAACCAGAGAAGCAGAGGGATTGGCCGGTACCTCAGTTCAGCGAGATGATTCCGGAAAAAGGCGAATTCTAGTGAGTAGTAGAGGAGACCAGACAAAGGTGGCTGGTTATCAGGGTGATATACAGTAGGATATGGGCAAGAAGCTGGAAGAACTGGTAAGGGGCGTTCCGTGTACCATACACGGTAACTCGGCCCTGGAGATAAAGGGCATTGCCTACCACTCCGGTCGTGTCAAGCCTGGCTGGCTCTTTGTAGCCGTGGAAGGATTTAACTTCTCCGGCAGTCAATTTATAGATGAGGCAATAAACCGGGGCGCGGTGGCCGTGGCTACAACTGACCTGGCACGGGTACGAAGAGGATGGGTTACTGTGGTCTTGACGCAAACGCCGAGGAGATTCCTGGCTCAGGTGGCCAATCGCTTTTATGATTTTCCTTCGCGGCGGCTGAGTCTGGTGGGCATTACTGGTACGAATGGGAAAACAACTACCACTTATTTGGTGCGGGCGATGGCCGCGCAGCAGGGAATAGGGGCGGGTCTGATCGGCACGGTGGAATACTGGGACGGTAAGCAGAAAGTGAAAGCCGGTCAGACTACACCCGAAAGCTTGGATTTGGTTGAGATGCTCCACCAGATGGTTGTCAATCAGTTGTCTCTGTGTGTGGCTGAAGTTTCTTCCCATGCTCTGGAGTTGGACAGAGTATTCGACTTGGAGTTCAAGGTGGCGGGTTTCACCAATATATCGCAGGACCATCTGGACTTTCACAAGACTATGCGTGCCTATCAGGAAGCAAAGATGAAGCTTTTCACCAGTCTTTCGCCTACCAGCGTTTGCGTGACTAATCAGGATGATGCGTTAGGCCGGGAGATAGCCGAAAGAACCAGAGCTCGGGTTATTCGCTACAGCACGCGGGCAGACTGGGAGCCGGCTCCAGAGGTATGGGGAGAGGTGACAGAAGTAGGCCCGCAGGGGGTATCTCTCCGCGTAAATTGCTTGGGCCGGACTGTTCCCGTACGATTGCGGTTGGCAGGTCGTTACAACCTGCCGAATACGTTACTGGCATTGGGTATTGGCTCAGCTCTGGGTTGGGACCTGGAGGCAATGGTGGCCGGAGCGGAGGCATTGGAGAGCGTGCCAGGCAGGCTAGAGCCGGTGGAAACCGGTCGCGGTTTTCGGGTTTTTGTGGACTATGCTCATACGCCAGATGCCCTGCAACGGGTATTGGAAACAGTAAGGGAGTTCACGCCCGGAAGAGTAATCTGCGTGTTCGGTTGTGGAGGAGACCGGGACCAGTCAAAACGGCCTTTGATGGGTCGAGTGGCTGCAGATTTGGCAGACCTGACAGTCGTTACTTCGGACAACCCCCGCTCCGAAAAGCCTGAAGCCATTATGGCGGATATTGTGAGAGGAATGAATGTGGGCGAAAGAAGAGAGGAGCCGGACCGCAGAGAAGCAATCCGGCTGGCCCTCAGAGAGGCGCGGCCGGGTGACACAGTGGTTATTGCCGGAAAGGGTCACGAGGAATATCAGATTTCCGCAGGCGAAGTGCGCGAGTTTGACGACAGAAAGGTAGCAAGGGAGCTTCTGGCGGAGTTGGAATGACTGCGGTTGACAAGCACATAGTCGAAACGGAGGTGGGTTAGTGCTTTACCGTTTTCTCTGGCCGCTGCGGGAAGTGTTTGGACCGTTTAATCTTTTCCGCTACATCACTTTTCGGGCTGCAGCCGCGGGGGCCTTGGCAATTGTCCTTGTGCTGGTGCTGGGTCCCGCGCTTATCCGGTTGGTACGCAGGCTGCAACTTGGTCAGAACATTCGAGACGAAGTACCTGAGCATCACCGCAAGAAAGCCGGCACTCCCACAATGGGCGGAGTTTTGATTCTGGCTGCGGGGCTAGCAGGTATATTACTGTTTGCAGACTTGGGAAATCGGTTGGTACAGCTGGGGATTCTGACTCTGGTCTGGCTGGGCGCTTTAGGGTTGTGGGACGATTTTGTAAAGGTGAAGCTGGGTAAGGCACGGGGCGTAGATAAGACTACCAAGCTGGTGGTTCAGTTTGTACTTGCCGCCTTCATAGGGGCGGTGCTTTATTATGCACCGCTTGATCCAGCGGTCCGGACCAAGACTAATTTTCTTCTGTTCAAGAATTTGACGCTGGATTTTCGCTGGTTCTATCTGCCGTTTGTGATGTTGGTTGTGGTCTCTGGTTCCAATGCGGTCAACCTGGCAGACGGGCTGGACGGTTTGGCGGCAGGCTTGCTTGTGGTAGCTCTGGGAAGCATGGCGGCCCTATGTTATGTGTCCGGTCATGCCCAGCTGGCTCAGTATTTGAATATCATGTTTGTAAACGGGGCAGGAGAGATGGCCGTGTACTGCCTGGCTCTTATGGGTGCCTGCTTGGGTTTTCTCTGGTTTAATTGCCATCCGGCACAGATTTTCATGGGCGACACCGGTTCCCTGCCTTTAGGAGGAGCGTTGGCTCTGGCTGGAATCGTAGCCAAGCACGAACTATTGTTACCGCTCATTGGTGGTGTTTTTCTCATGGAAATCGGTTCGGTGGTAATACAGGTGATATACTTCCGCGCTACCGGCGGCAAGAGGCTTTTCCGTATGTCTCCTCTGCACCATCATTTTGAGTTGAAAGGTTGGACTGAACCCCAGGTGGTCACAAGGTTTATGATTCTGGCGGTACTTTTTGGAATGCTGGCACTTGCCACTTTGAAGGTCAGATGAAGTCAGAGAAAACACGCAGGATGCAAAACAAGAGGCCGCCGACCAGAGCAGAACTGTATCAGAGTCGTATACTGGTATTGGGGATGGGAAGGGCTGGCTCAGCAGCGGCTTCGTTTTTGTTGCGGTTGGGGGCTCGGGTGACAGGGTATGATGCTGACCCCACCGTGTTGAGTTCGGGAAGGGTGAAAAAACTAATGGCACGGGGACTGAGGGTAGTTTCTGACTTGGGGCGGGAGAATTTTGACTGGGTAGTGGTGAGTCCGGGCGTGGCTGAAGATGCAGAGCCGATGATGATAGTGAAACGTTGTGGGCTGCCGGTGGTAGATGAACTTGACCTGGCGAGCGTTTTCGTGCCGGGAGAAATCGTAGCTGTGACTGGCACGAACGGCAAGTCTACTACGACGACTTTGATTGCCCGGATGCTTGAAAATGCGGGCCGAAGAGTTTTCGTGGGGGGCAATCTTGCGCCGGGCAAGCCTCTGTCAACCGCCTTGTCTCTGGGACGAAGAGACTATTACGTTGCGGAAGTATCAAGTTTTCAGCTGGAGCGCAGTCGCTGGCTTGCTCCGGAAGTAGCGGTGATACTGAATATCACCTCCGACCATTTGAATCGACATGGTGGTTTGGCCCGATACAGGGAAAGCAAGTTCCGCATTCTGGATCGGCAGAGTGAGGCAGATCTAGCAGTTTTGAATCGCGACGACCCGATAGTAATGAGAGCCCAGAAACGGGGACGGGCAGAGCGATTATACTTCTCCTTGTCTCGGCAGGTGGAGGGAGCTTATCTACTAGAGGGTTGGTTCTGTTATCAGGGCGAGAGAATAGCCCCCCTGTCTTCTATGCGTCTGCGAGGAGAACATAATGTGGCGAATGCGCTGGCGGCCATATGCGTGGCGAGGTCGTTGGGTGTGACCAAAAGGGCGATACGCAAGACTCTGAGTTCCTTTGTGGGATTGCCCCACCGTTTGGAAACGGTACGAAGATTGGCCGGCGTGGAATTTGTGAACAACAGCATGTGCACCAACCCGGTTGCAGGCATACGTTCACTCCGAGCTGTAGCTCTAGAAGCGACCGAAGGCGGAAGAGGGAAGAAAGGAGTTATTCTCATCACCGGGGGACGGGAGAAGGGTCTGGATTACAAGGAGTATCTCGTGGCAGTAAGACGGTGGGCAAAATGGGTTGTATTGTTTGGTGAGAACGCCCGCAAATTAGCAGAGGAACTGGCTTCAGCCGGTTTTTCTCGTCACGAGATAGCAGATGAGCTGAGACAGGCTGTGGAACTTGCCTGGAACCGGGCTGAACGGGGAGACATAGTTCTGTTTTCTCCGGCCTTCGCTAGTTTCGATCGCTTCCGTGACTTTCAACAGCGGGGAAATGCGTTTCGAAGGGAGGTGAGTCGTCTTGCTTAGTTGGTTACGAGGGAAGAAGAAACAGCCCAGAGTTTGTTGGCGGGAAAAGCATAAGATGAGGGAAAGGTCACGGCTGCCAGTCGCCGCGATGCGTCCGAATGGGCCCGTTGATTCCTGGTTGTTGTCTGTGGTTGTGACGTTGGCGATGGTAGGTTTGATGGTGGTGTATGCTGCAACCTATCATGAGGGCACGGAGCGAGTAGAAAGTCATTTGCTGCGTGCGGTTTTTGGTCTTGTGGCACTGGCGGTGGGTATCAGGATGAGGCATACGGTGCTGGCCGGAAAATTAGGACAAGCACTTCTGTTTATAGTGCTGGTGCTGATGTTGGTGACAGTAGTGGCCGGAAAAGCGGCCGGAGTGGCGCAGCGCTGGTTGCCTTTGCTGAAGAAACTGTCCATTCAGCCGGCCGAGATAGCCAAATTTGTTCTGCCCATATGGCTGGCGGGATATTTTGCCCGGCTTAAGGAAAGACCGGACAAGAATTGGAAACTTTGGTCGTCTCTGCTTATTCCGGGAGGCGTGGTTGCACTATTTTTGGGACTGACCGCAGCCCAGCCAGCAGTGGGTACGACGGCCATAATGGCTATGTCCGCGTTGATTATGTTTGTGGTAGCGGGCGTGAAGTTCCGTTATCTGGTGCCGACCGCATTACTGGCGGCAGTTGCGCTGGTAGTTCTGGTGTGGCGTGTGCCTTATGCACGGGAGCGCTGGCAGGAGTTTGTGGCCGGGCGCTGCTGGCAGCAGCAGCAGTCTTTGATTGCTCTTGGTTCTGGCGGACCCCTGGGCAAGGGTTTGGGAGAAGGGAAACAGAAATTTTACTTTCTTTCTAAACTGGATACGGATTTTGCCATTGCGTCGGTGAGCGAGGAATTCGGTTTTGTCGGCTCCTTGGCCATGTTCGTACTGTATGGTATTTTTCTTTTGCGCGGGATGCTGGTGGCGCGCAGAAGTCCGCATCACTTCGGTCAGTATCTGGCTTCCGGTATAGTAGTGACCATATTTCTGTATGCTCTGATACACGTGGCGGTGGCTCTGGGTTGGGCTCCGACTACAGGTCAACCGTTGCCTTTTGTTTCCTACGGGGGCTCAGCTCTGGTTACTAATCTTTTTGCGGCCGGAGTGTTATTGAACATATCCAGGTTTGCCAACTGCAGAGTGGAGGCATCGGCGGTGGCGCGTCTTGTTTCTGCCGGACGGCTGCGGACTCGTAGCCTGAAACGGCCCAGGCCGGTGCGCATCAGGATGCGCAGGGTGACAGGATGAGGATTATGGTTGCCGCAGGAGGGACAGGTGGCCATGTTTTCCCGGCTCTGGCTGTCGCCAGGGAGCTGGTGAAGCAGGGAGTAGAAGTGTTGTGGTTAGGTCGAGAGGCCAGCCTGGAGCAGCAGTGTGCCGACAAGTACGGCATCGGTTTTCGAGCAGTGCCAGCTTCCGGTTTTTCCGGAATGAGTTTGGAGAGAAAACTGAAGTCACTACTAACGACTCTGGTGGGAGTTGTCAAGTCTGTGCGGATTCTGTCGTTTTGGCAACCGGATGCCCTGATTGCCTGTGGTGGTTATGTGAGTCTCTCCCCACTGGTGGCCGCGTTTCTCCACGGCAAGCCGTATTTTCTTCTGGAGCAGAATCGTGTCCCTGGCCGGGTCACACGTCTGTTCCTGAAGAAGGCAAAGGAGTGTTTCTATGCCTTTCCTCCTGCAGTCGGAGCAAGAGACAGAATGAAGAGGACCGACACATTCCAGGAGAAGGGGTCTAACTGGCAGGTGTGCGGTAATCCTTTGCGTGAAGAGATGTTTCCGACAAGAAGAGAAGATGACGGTCGGACGGTGCTGGTGTTGGGCGGCAGTGGTGGAGCGCGGGCTTTGACTTTGGCTGCTCTGGACGCGGCCGCAGCGCTGGCCAATCTGCACTTTATCGTTGTGACCGGCCGGAGGGATTTTGAATTGGCCAAGACTTTGGTACGCTCCCGAAACGTGGAGCTGGTTGAGTTTACGGAACGGCCCGAAGAGTTGTATCGTCGGGCTACGATAGCTGTGTCCCGGGCAGGTGGCATGGTTCTGTCAGAGCTCACTGCCTTCGGCATACCTGCCATCCTCGTGCCCTTCCCTTACGCGACTGACCGACACCAGGAAGCAAATGCATATTATCTGGAGTCGGTTGGCGCGGCCATGGTGCTCGACCAGGGCCGCCTGTCCGGGCTCACATCGGTGGTCAAGTCTCTGTTAGACGACGAGGAACGACGTAGGTCCATGCAGCAAGCGGCGCTGGCTGTAGCCCGGCCGGATGCTGCCCGAGTCATAGTAGGACGCATTTTGGACCTGTTGGGAACAGAAGACGCAAGAAAAATAGACGAGAATAGAGGGAGAACGTGTTTGGTCGTCTAAAAAGAATTCATTTCATTGGCGTGGGCGGCGTAGGAATGAGTGGTATCGCCCTGGTGTTGAAGAATCTGGGCTTTGAAGTGTCTGGTTCAGATTTGCAGGAGAGCGATACCACGCGGCGTCTGGCCGAAGCTGGGGTGCGCGTTTTCATCGGACATGCTCCGGAAAATCTAGGTGAGGCAGAAGTGGCTGTGTTTTCCACGGCTGTTTCCGCGGATAATCCAGAACTTGTTGCAGCGCGAGAACGAGGTATCCCCATAATCCGGCGGGCAGAGATGCTGGCGGAGCTAATGAGGATGAAGTTTGCCATTGCGGTTTCGGGAAGTCACGGCAAGACCACGGTAACTTCTCTTGTAGGTCACATCCTGGAAAGGGCGGCAATGGACCCGACGCTGGTTATCGGCGGTCGGGTTATGGGAAGTGCGGATGGGTCGCGATTGGGTAAGTCCGAGTACCTGGTAGCAGAGGCGGATGAAAGCGACCGTTCCTTTCTGGTGCTTTACCCGGCAGTGGCGGTGGTTACCAATATAGAAGCAGAACATCTGGATTTCTACAAGGACCTGTCGGACCTGAAGCGGGAATTCACTCGTTTTGTGAATCGGGTACCTTTCTATGGCAGTGTGGTGCTGTGTTTGGATTCGGCGGGCTGCCGTTCAATTCTAAAGAGAATCAAGCGCCGGGTGGTAACCTACGGATTGGAAACACCGGCTGACTTCAGAGCCAGAGACGTACAGCTTTATTCTTTCTCTTCTGCGTTCACTCTGCTTTATCAGGGTAAGGAAGCTGGAAGGTTCAGTCTAGGAATGGCTGGCAGGCACAACGTGGTCAATGCGCTTGCCGCAATAGCTGTGGGGGTGGAGCTGGGGATAGATTTTCGCACCCTGGAGCAAGCCTTAGCCACATTTGCCGGTGTGCATCGGCGGTTGGAAAGAAAGGGCGAGAAAAGAGGAATTACCGTTTACGACGACTACGGGCATCACCCAACCGAAATAAAGGTGACTTTGGAGGCTTTGAGACACGCCTATCCCAAAAGCCGGCTCTGGGTGGTGTTTCAACCACACCGCTATACCCGTACAAAGTTTCTTGCCGCTGAGTTCGGCACCGCCTTTGATGCGGCTGATGTTGTGGTAATAACCGGTTTGTATGCGGCGTCAGAACCGCCTATTCCGGGGGTGGATGAGAATTTGATCATAGAACAGATAAGAATGCGGGGCAGGCAGGGGTTGGTTTTGTATCACGTTCCTGACCTTGCCGACATAGCTGATTTTGTGCAGGAGCGGGCCAGACCTGGCGATGTGGTTCTCACCCTGGGAGCGGGAAGTATATGGAAGATTGGCGAAGAGATTTTGTCGAAACTGTGAGAAGTTGTTTGGACACAGCTGTTGTTTGTGAACGAGGCAGCGGTCAATCGAAACTAGTGTTCGATGAGCGATTGAGCCGGCATACTACTTTCCGTATCGGCGGTCCGGCAGAGGTGTGGATGGAGGTAGCAGAGGAGGAAACACTCCTCCGGGTGGGCGAATTTTGCAAACAGAGAGGCGTGCCATGGTGGATACTGGGCAAAGGGTCTAATGTACTTGTTTCTGATGCCGGCTTGCAGGGAGTGGTTATTCACCTTGTCGGTGTCTTTCGTCGTATCGCCGTTGAACGCGATAGTGAGAAGAAAGGCGTGAATAAGGTTCTTGTTCGGGTTGGAGCAGGAGCTTTCCTTGACGACATTGCTCAGTATACAGTTGAGTGCGGGCTCACGGGAGCCGAATTTCTGGCCGGAATACCGGGCACGGCGGGCGGAGCGCTGCGCACCAATGCCGGTGCCTTTGGCCGCATGCTGTCAGACATTCTCAGGGCGGTACTGGTTCTGGACACAGACGGCAAGAAAATACGTATTGAGGCAGAGGAATTGGGGCGTTGTTACCGACAACCGGTTATTGAGGCTGGACTGATGGCATTGGAACTTGAGCTGGAACTAGTATGGGGCCGAGGGCCGAGTCTTGACGAAATTCGTCAGCGACGCAGGGAAAAGCAACCCTCTGAGCCTTCTGCCGGTTCTTTTTTCAAAAATCCCCTGCTTGGTGGCATGCGCGTCCCTGCGGGCAGGCTAATTGAGGAATGTGGATTGAAGGGAAGGAGAATTGGAGGCGCCCAGGTTTCAGAGAAACACGCCAATTTCATTGTAAACACCGGCAACGCCAAAGCAGTTGAAGTTTATGAACTGGCTCAGATAGTGCGGGCCAATGTGGAAGAGAAGAAAGGCGTGTCGTTGGAACCGGAAGTACAGGTTTTGCCCTGATGAGTAATTTTGAAGTAATTCCCGGAGGTGACCACCATGGCTAAATTGAAACGGACCGCAGCTATAGATATAGGGACTACCAAAATAGCCTGTGTAGTGGCAGAAACCGATACTGCCAACAAAACGACCATTGTTGGATATGGCACGGCTCCTCCAAAAGGTTTCAAACAGGGCTTGGTGGTTAATCTGGGTGATGCAACCGAGTCAGTCGCTGCGGCAGTGTCAGCTGCAGAAGCTCAGTGTGGGGGAAAGCTGAGAGCCTACAGAACGTATGTAGGAATTTCCGGAGAGCAAGTGGAATACCTGCCAGGAGTTGGGGCTATTCCGGTGCGCAAGCCTTCCAGTGGTATCAGCCAGAGAGATTTAGAAGACGTGATGAGGCAGGCGCAGACAGTCAGGCTGTCTAATGATAAACAGATACTACACGTCATACCTACCCAGTTTATAGTCGACGACCAGAAGGGGATACGTGATCCTTTGAATCTTTACGGGGTCAAACTGGGCGTAGAAGCATTGCTGGCCATTGCTCCGGTGACAGTAGTGGAAAACGTGGAACGGGTACTTCAAGGGTTGGACATTAGAAATCGCTTTCTAGTCCTGCAGTCATTAGCCTGCTCTTTTGCCAGCTGCGGAGAGGATGATAAGGAGTTAGGTTGTGCGCTGTTGGATTTGGGTGGCGTGGCGGATTTGTCTGTGTATCGAGAGGGCGAACTTCATTTTGCCAAGACTTTGCCTGTTGGTGCTGCAAATATAACCAGGGATGTGACTGTGGGGCTGCGTACTACGTTCGCACAGGCAGAAGAGATGATACGCGAACACGGAGTCGCTCAGGGTTCAATGCTGGCGAAGGACGAGGTGCTCACGGTAGTAGATGCGTCTGGCCGAGGCACAAAGCAGGTGTCAAAGCGACTCCTTGCTTCCATTATTGAGGCAAGAGTGGCTGAAATTTTCGATCTGGTCAACAAAGAGCTACACGCCAATAATTTTGCTAACAGTCTGCCTGGCGGCATGATTCTTACGGGCGGAGGTTCTCTGCTTAAGGGTATCGACAGGCTGGCGGAGCAGACAATCGGTATGCCGGTGAAAATGAGCAGACCAGATCGGTACGCAGGGCCACAGGAAGTCACACAGAATCCTGTCTTCGCGACGGCTGTGGGTTTGATTGCTTACGGATTAGAAGGTCGTTACTTTTATGAGATAACACCCCCGGGTGTGTTGTCGCGAATTCTGGATGAGATAAAGGGATGGTTTTCATGATAATAAACAAAGGTAGTTCGGTAAGTCTAACTTTATTAGGAGGCATCGCATGATCGCACCTGTAGAAGATAGAAAACTGGCTCGTATAGGCGTGTTCGGAATAGGCGGAGCCGGCGGCAACGCCGTTACGCATATGATTGAGGCAGGTCTGACTGATGTCGAGTTTTATGCCGTCAATACGGACCTGCAGGCTCTGTCGATGACTGCCACAGCTAATAAAATTCAGATAGGCGCACAGCTCACCGGCGGGCTGGGTTCTGGTGGCGACCCCAGTATCGGACGCCAGGCGGCAGAGGAGTCAATCGAGGCGATTCGGGAGCACGTGTCTGGATTTGATATGGTGTTCATAGCCGCAGGGGAAGGGGGAGGCACAGGGACAGGTGCAGCACCCGTTGTAGCTGAGACCGCGAAAAATCAGGGGGCACTGGTGGTGGCGGTTGTTACTCGACCGTTTGATTTTGAGGGGAAAGTGCGGCAACGTAAAGCAGTGGAAGGAATAGAACAACTGCGGGCTTGCGTGGATACACTCATTGTCCTGCCTAATCAGCGTATCCTGGAGATGTACGGACACGAGCCCTGTTTTGAGGCCTTCCGAATGGCGGATGACGTATTGCTGAATGCAGTCAGAGGGATAGCGGAAATTGTTACCTCCCGGCAGATGATCAACATTGACTTTGCCGATGTACGGGCGGTAATGGCCGAACGCGGGGGAGCGGTCATGAGCGTGGGAGAGGCTAACGGTGAGGGCCGGGCGGCAGAGGCTGCACACCGGGCTTTGAATTCGCCCCTGATAGAGAACGTTTGTATCGAGACAGCGCGAAAGATTCTGCTGAATATCGCTGGCGATTCACGTATGACGCTTAAAGATGTAGAAGAGGTTGCCTCTACCATATATCACGCCACAAATGGGCAAGCTGATATCAGGATGGGTGCTTCGCGGAATAAGAGTCAGAAAGAAGGAATCAGAGTCACACTGATTGCTACAGGACTTTCCCAGCCCTTACCCAGATTTGAAGACGTCAGCGACCTGCTTACTGATGCCGACCTGTTTCCTACCCGGAAACGTAGGCTGGGGAAGAATGGTGAGCTTGTAGTGGATCGCAACGACTTGGAGATACCTACTTTTCTCCGCCGGAGTCTGGACTAGGCGAAGCTGGAATTCTCTTCGCGGGAGGAAGGTCTGGAAGACGACGTGAGAAAACGAACCCGGCACGCTACCAAGCTGTCGGTTGCTTTTTTGCAAAGCTATGCTCTGATGGCGTTGGTTGTCTTGATAGGTTGCCGTCGGACTAGCGGAGTTGACTATTTTCCCCTGGTAGCAGGCACCAAGAGTTATATGAAGATAGTCACTCGTACTGTCACGGGTTCGGACACCAGCTGGAAGACAGAAGTGCGTTTAGTCTCAGTTGTGCTGGGAATGAGAAAAATACCAGGTTTAGGTCGAGTTTGGGTTGTGGAAACACCGCACGATTCGGGTATTGTCGCCCATACTTACTTTCGTCGTACACCTAGGTCGGTTCTGCAGCTGATTCCAAGAAAGGGTAAACCGCCGGCAGAACTGCTCTTTCTATCTTTGCCTCTGGAAAAAGGCAAGCACTGGTATGACAGCCCGGAAAAACAGCAGACATTTGAGGTGGTAGGACAAGAGACTCTAAGACTGGAGGCCGGCGTGTTCCCTGACTGCTTCAAGATAGCATCAGTGCACTCAGAGATAGATTGGGCTATGCATCAGTGGTTTGCGCCAGGGGTAGGGCCGGTCAAGTGGGAAAGCAGATTGGTGCGGACCAAGTCTGGAGTTACGCAGGAGCAGTATCGGGTTGCCGAACTAGTGAGGTACGAGAAACCCTGAGGCCGTATCAGGACTCTTGGACCGCAGGTTCTGCCAGAAGCGATAACTCGGGTATTTACCGTGAGGCTGGGCCACATTTAGAGGTGCCCGATTGACTACGGGGACTGGCGAGGCAGAATGCCACAAAGAAAGGTAATTGTGAGCTGTCCGAAGCACAGCCTGTCTGTCACATTTGCGTTGGCTGTGGTTCTAAGCGGCTGTGCTACTTTCGGCACGAACGAGACTGCCCGGACGATTCCGCCAGGCAAATTCGCTTTCGGGGGTGCAGTCACGCCTGTTTTTGTGGCTCGCGGTGTAGACGAGAGAACTAGTTTTATATTCTTTCCTTTTCCGGAGTTGTATGGGAAGCTGGGCGTGAGCGACAAGTTCGAGGTTGGGATGCGTTGGGGATTCGGGCCGGGGGCTACCTTTACCTGCAAGTATTGCTTTGCTCGAAGAGAGGTGGATGCGGCATTCGCTGGTTATGGCTCCTTTTACGGCATGTCGGATGGAAGGTTCATGTATGGCGTCTACAGCGTTAGCCCGCGGGTTATCCTGAGCAACGAGGCTAAGGGTTCTTTTCCGTATGCGGTTAACACGGGTATCCAGTTTGCCGGCGTCACTGCGGGAGAAATTGGTTCCACAGTTTCCGGCAATGCACTTTCGGTGGTTGCCGGTGTGGGTCTGCCTTTTCGTCTGGGGTCTGAGCGAAGTCTGCGGGTAATGCCCGAGTTGTCTCTATCACTGCCGCTTTTTACGACCTTCGACCTCGGCAGTTATGGCGGGAGCAGTCAAAGTTTGCTGGGCAGTTTCACCGTTTGCGTTGGTATCGGACTTGGCTCTGTACCGCAGCGCTATGATATGAGGTGATTTCGGCCCCAACATTCACATCGTCTAGTTGACCGATTCGTTCGGAGTGCTACCATCAAATATAGTGGCTAGGACCAATCCTTCTTCCAAGTGGAGCTTCTGGAGTTGGTACAAGTCCACCCATACAGAGAAGAATACCTTCGGTCAGCACTGGGTGGGGTTGTTCTTTGCCTATGTAATGCTGGACCTGCTGATGGTCGTTGCCGGGATGGGGGTACCTGTATTCTGTATTCTCTTAGGTGTGCCGGTGGGGGTGATAGGGGCTCGTCGGGCCGAGTATTTCCTGAGAGAAATCAGAGCGGCTATGCAGCGCGTCGTGCGTTATGCGCTATTGAGTTCGGGTATTACAATGGTGGCAATGGTTGTGGTATGGGGACGTTTGATCCCCGCTTGTTTTGGCGATGTGGGTCCTGCCTGCTATGGCATACCCCTAATACTTTTTGATCCTAAGGCTAGCTTGGTCGGTTGGTTGGTACTGATGATTATCATTGCGCCGCTCATACAGTTTGTGGTTACTTTGGCCAGTGCGTTTCTGATTTTCCAGTTTCGTTTGCGCAAAGGATGGGGAACTTTCGGAAGTTGACAGTAGTCATGCCTTGACACTGCTTACATCGCGGCTAGCTTTTCTCAAATGGGAAAACGTCTTTTTATCTGGACTGCTATAGTCTCGCTGTTTCTAGACCAAGTTTCCAAGATATTGGTTTACGGAGCCATCATGCCACACACCTCGGTGAAGGTTCTGGGCAATGTGCTTCGTTTCAGTCTTACCATGAACGAACACGGTCTCTTTGGTATACGCTATGGACCGCCATTTGTGTATGTCATCCTGCCATTTTTGGGTATTGCCCTGGTTGTTTACTTTGCTGTGAAATGTCGCGACAGATGGCTGCATGTCAGCTATGGCCTGATACTGGGGGGAGCCGTTGGAAACCTGATAGACAGGCTAAGGCTAGGGGGGCGGGTGATTGATTTCATCGACTTTGGGTTAGGTAGTTGGCGCTGGTACACTTTTAATCTGGCCGATGCCTGGGTTGTAATAGGGGTCATAATCCTGCTGGGCAGGGAGGTGCTTTTTCCGGTTCGACCAGTTGTGCAGAAATCCCAGGGTGGTGTTACGGAAGTGGGACCGCACATCTCAAATCCTAAAGTTTGAGTCTTACCGTCCATGCGTCGGGTTTATCTGGATAATAATTCGACCACGGCCATAGACCAGCGCGTGGCGAAGGCAATGGAGCCGTACCTTTATACAGTGTACGGCAACCCGTCCAATATTCATAGTTTTGGTAGAGAATGTGCTGAGGGACTGATGCAGGCAAGAGAGCAGGTGGCGGCGTTTTTGGGGGCTGAGTCAGACGAGGTATTCTTCACCGGCAGTGGAACCGAATCTGACAACTGGGCCGTAAAGGGAGTGGCGTTTGCGCTGCAGGACAAGGGGCGACATATTGTCACCAGTCCCATAGAGCACAGCGCGATTCTGGGTAGTTGTGCTTTTTTAGAAGGTATGGGATACAGGATAACGAAGGTGGCTGTGGACCGTTACGGAATGGTGGATCCAGAAGACGTACGCAGAGCCTTGAGGCCAGATACGATACTTGTGACAATAATGCTGGCTAATAACGAAATTGGCACTATCCAGCCGGTGAAGGAGATAGCCGCTATCTGCCGCGAGGCAGGCGTCACCAGCCATACCGATGCGGTCGCAGCTGCGGGTAAGATAGAAGTGAATGTGAAAGAGCTTGGTGTTGATCTGCTCACTATTTCGGGTCACAAATTGCACGCGCCTAAGGGGGTGGGCGTATTGTATGTGCGCGAGGGGACGAAAATAGCGCCGCTCATTCACGGTGGGCACCAAGAAAAGGGGCTCAGAGCCGGTACAGAAAACGTTTTGGGGATTGTGGGGATGGGTAAAGCGTGCGAGCTTCTGGCGCAGGAATGGCGCGGAGATGCTGCAAAGATGCGAGTGCTGCGGGACAAACTGGAGCGGGCCATACTTGACCGAGTACCAGAGGTAATCGTGAACGGACATCCGGAAAAACGGGTACCTAATGTATGCCACGTGAACGTGGGCTATGTGGAGGGCGAGGCTCTTATCTTGAGCCTTGATTTAGAAGGCGTGGCTGTGGCTTCCGGGTCGGCCTGTTCTGCTGGCGGGTCAGGAGTGTCTGCGACAGTAGAGGCTATTGGTCTGCCGCCTTTGTTCAAGAATGCGCCGGTGCGGTTCTCTCTGGGCCGGGATACCACCGAAGAAGATATAGACTATACGGTGGAAGCCTTCGTGCGAGTGGTGGAGCGTATGCGCTCCATCTCGCCTATCTGGAAAAAGCACTAGGCAGTCCGTAGCCCTGAGAGAAATTTGTTGCTTACACGTCATAAGAATCCAAAAGTTCTCCAGAACCGGGTGAAGGCGTTCACTTCGGACGGCCGTGTTCAATCTTTCCGGCGGCTCAGGCCTCACGCTGATCGGGCGGCTAACGTGATTGCTGTACTAACAGTTTGTGCGTGATGCGGGAAGAGCCGTTTTCCAGTCGCACCAGGTAGACACCACTGGACAGTTTGCGCAGGTCAACGGAAGCGTCCGATGCGTTTCTGAAAGCTCGGCGCAAGACGCACTGGCCTGTGGCGTCATATACCTGCACTAAGGTTGAAGGCGCCGGGTTGAATGCCAGGTGGAGCATACCGTTATGCACCGGGTTCGGATACAGGTGCAAACCATATGCGTTTACCTCTTCAGGCTGGTTGGCAATTCCTCCTGCGGATACGGTGAAAGCGTGACGGAGACAATTGTTGGTTGGACGACAATCCAGCGGATGGCGTGTGCTGCACACTGCGGTAAAAGTGCCACCAGGAGGAAAAGACAACGACACGGGCCGGAAGTAGACTACCTTTCCGACTTCACCCGAGTCCAGGACTACTGTCGCGGAATCAGACCAGACGACGGCTCCTGACGCGTTTAGTATTCTGAAATCCACTAGAAAGCCGGGCATTTCTTGAAGATTGGAGGCGAAGTTGGTGACAAGGCCAGAGGGCGTGATGGTATCCCCGTATTCATACCTGGCGCTGTCTGGCGGCGTATTAATGCCAGTTATGCCTACGTCATGATAGTTCACCAACGCTCGTATCATCAAATCGCCGTTGCGTCCAATGGGTTCCCAGGTACCTGCGGTCCACTTGAACATCCGGTCCGGATGCTGGCCGCCGTCGTTGTCCTCGCCTACGCAGAACTCGGCTGTGTCCTGCTGCCAGACTCCCATGTAGAAATCGCCCTCGGTTATTACCGGCAGGGGGTTCAGATAGGCGGTGTAGGCGGGTGTTGGTCCCAATGGTCGCCGCTTGGGAAGATCAGGCAGTCGCTGGCTGTGTATCAATTCCTTTTCGTGATTGTAAACTCGAAGTTCAATAGTGTTATTGTAGCGGTAATAGGCAAGAAAACCGTAGGCTCTGACAATTTCACAAGGATACGCCTGAGGTGTGTAGCGGATGAGAAAGGCACGATCAAACACATTAGAGTAAAGCCAAATTGCCTGACGTCCTCCGTCATAGATTATCCATTCTTGTCCAGGGAATGCATTTTGTTTCACTGGTTCCAACTCTTGCGTGCCGGGCAGAAATTCAATGTCCTGCGCCCAGGCGGTAGAAGTTGGTACGAGCCTCAGGATGAGCACCGCGACTATTACTGGCAGCATCGCAGCCTCCTTCTAATTGCTTTGCCTATACATAACCTGATGAGGCTTTCAATAATTCCCTGCTCCCTAGAAGTGCTGAGAAGATCTCCTTTGGTTATCTTGTAGCACAGGAAAATACTATGTCAAGTGGAGAGTCAAGCGTTATCGTTGATCACGAGCACATCCTAGGCTAGCCATTATAGACAAGACTTTCAGGGATCGCCTCCGGGCTAGCCCCCAGTCTCGCGCTATTTACCGCGTCTGTTTCTATAATAGTTTCATCTATCTTATTGTGCCCTTGGCGGATAGCTTCTTCTGCGGTTATTGCGATTACTTCTCTTCCGTTGTTCCTACCATTTGTGGTGTTTTTCTGGCTTTCAGTCGAATCTGCTTACGCCAGTCCGAGAGTAATTTCTTCTGCGATAGGATCGCTATAGTTACGTCCTAATCTTAGGCCTTTAATTTACCGAACAAGAAAAGCAAGGATACAACATTCTTGACAGTTAGGGTTGTTTTTATAAGCTGACCTAACGACTATGAGGGTGGCTAGAGCCTTGTTATTGACTGCTGTTCTGGTTGGTTGTGCGGAACGCGCAGCGGTAGTAACTACCTCGCTTGAACTTGCACAGAAGCCTATAGATCTGATTCTGCTGCTCGACCAGTCGAGCAGTATGAAGCTGACCGACCCTGACAACAACCGCATCGCCGCGTCACACTTCCTTATCAACGAATTTGCCGCTGAGTGGACTAAGGACCAGCCGCACCGGGTCGGGCTGGTGAACTTCGGCGACCTTGTGCCACCAGACCCGGCAGACGCTGCAGTGGCGCCGGTTTCGCTCGACACCGCAAAGGTCAAGGAATGAGAGGCCCTGCTTGCCTCCATCAAACCGCTTGACTTGCGCTATACCAGCTTTATCGGCGCATTCCGCACTGCGCGTCGTCTGCTAGACGAAACACGCGATACCCTGGAGCGGCAAGCGGTTATTGTGTTGCTTACCGACGGCGAGCCGGATGATTTGCGTAAGCTCAGCCGGG
>CBFGJV010000029.1:0-19483 GCA_965649205.1 Caldifarciminota bacterium
AGGTGGCAAAACCAGACGCCAGAGGATTCGGCGCAATGCTGAAACTCTGCGTCCGGCTCAACACACCTGCCTGCACCGCAGGACTGCCCGGCCGGGAAGCAAAGGACTGTTCATACTTCCACAGTTCAAAGGTCTTGTTGCCCTTGAGGCCAAACACAGCCCCGTTGAATGCGACGAGTGCGCCACCGGCTTTCACCGGCTTATTCAGTTCGCCCAGCGGCAGCGGATCCAACTCCCGCCAGGTGTCCCCTTTCGTATAGTAGCAGTAGAAAGCCTGACTCCCGCCACCCTTCCAGGTATATATCTTGCCGTCTATGACGACCGCGGCGCCGCCCTCGCCAGATTTCTTCTTCTTTATCCTGTCTTTTTCGAAGCCGTACCATGGCATACCCATCAATATGGTCTTCACCCACCTGTCGCCGGCTAGATCATAACGGAACATGAAATGGCCGAAATTGTCCTTATTAACCAGTTTGCTTTGATGTGCGTAGAGAGAATTTTCGCCATCATACACCAGAAACGAACCAGGCGCGTACTTCTTCTTGTTCAGACCATAGGGCACGCTTTCTTTCTGCGTCCAGGTGCGGGTGTGCACATCATAACAGTAAAACTCCGTCGTTCCGCCCGCGAGCAGGAATATCCTGTCTGTAGTATCACCGGCACCTTTGACATAGACCATATCGTTTCCGCCCTTGATCCGGACAGGCACACGCGGTAACGTCTCCCACTTTCCGGCTGAATAACGCCAGAAACCACGAGTGCCCCTGCCGTGGAGCATATAAATGGTATTGGCTCCGTCAGTGACCGCGTCTGAGCCTTTTGCGGGTGGTTTATATGCAGTCCCACCCGGTTCGGTCTCCGGCATGCCAAACGGCCCCTGCCAGCTATCTCCGTCCGGATAGTATTTGTATAATTCCGCGGTCTTGTTGCCCTTGGCGATGTATATCGCATTTCCCAGAGTTACCATCCAGGCACCTGCACCCGGAACTTTGTCCGACTCCCTGTGAGGTATCGGTGTCATTTCCACCCAGCCTGCTTGTACAAGCGAGGCGCAAAGTACCAGGGTAGCCAGTGCCAGTACGAATGCTGCACTTCGTTTCAGCTGCATTCCGGCTCCTTTGTGTTTATGCCCGCCTGCTGTGCCAGCTTGCTAGCTGCTCCAGCACGCAGGCTACCCATATCAGACAACCTCTCCAGCATAAACGACCTTCTCTCTGGGACCCCGGGGTTGCTGTGTAGTCAGCAGGCCTGCATGTAACCTCAGAGACTGTCGGCTGTTAACGCCCGGGGCCTGGACCAGATATAGAGTATAACAACGCATGGTTGTGTCAAGTAAACAACCAGGGCAAACTTTTCCTGCAAGCAAAGAGGCGGGCCTTGAGGCCCGCCTCTTTGTTATCTGTCAGACTTATTTCTGCACCACCAGCCGCTGCGCAGCCGAGTATCCTTTGGCTTCGGCGCAGACCAGATACACGCCCGCAGCCAGCTCCCGCACATCCAACGTGACGCCGGATGCTGCCGGCAGACTCCGGACCATCACCACCCGACCCAGAGCATCGTAAACCTTCACCGACGCCGGACCGGTCAGGTTACGCCCAAACCGCAAGGTGGCAAAACCAGACGCCAGAGGATTCGGCGCAATGCTGAAACTCTGCGTCCGGCTCAACACACCTGCCTGCACCGCAGGACTGCCCGGCCGGGAAGCAAAGGACTGTTCATACTTCCAGAGCTCAAAGGTCTTATTACCCTTGACGCCATAGATTTTCCCATTGAATACTGCCAGTGCGCCTCCGGCCTTCACCGGCTTATTCAGCTCACCCAAAGGCAGCGGGTCAAGCTGATGCCAGCTGTCGCCATTAGCATAGTAACGGTAGAAAGCCTGACTGCCGCCGCCCTTCCAGGCGTATATCTGGCCGTCTATGGCCACGGCCGCGGCTCCATCGCCAGACTTCTTCTTCTTTGACTTTTCCTTCTCCAGACCAAACCAGGGCAAACCCTTGGCTTTCGTCTTCACCCAGCTGTCGCCGGCCAGATCGTACCGGAACATGAAATGGCTGGAGTCAGCTTCGTCCACCAGCTTGCCCTGATGCGCATAGATGGTGTTTTCGCCATCGTACACCAGGAATGAACCCGCCGCGTACTTCTTCTTGTTCAGCCCATAGGGCACGCTTTCCTTCTGCGTCCAGGTGCCGGTGCCTACGTCATAGCAGTAGAATGCCGTCTTCCCGCCTGCCAGCAGGAATATCTTGTCTGTAGCATCCTTGTTTCCTTTGACGTAGACCATATCGTTCCCGCCCTTGAGCTTGACAGGAACGCGCGGCAGGGTTTCCCACTCTCCTGTGGAGTAACGCCAGAAACCATAAGTGCCGTTGCCGTGCACCATGTACAGGGACTGAACGCCATCCGAGACAGCATCTGTGCCCTTGCCAGCCAACTTCACTTTGCCGCTGACCGGGTCTGTGTCCGGCAGACCGGACGTTTTCACCCAGCTGTCACCTTCTGGATAGTACTTGTACAGCTCTTTGGTCTTGTTACCCTTGGCGATGTATATCTCGTCTCCCAGAGTTGCCATCCAGGCACCCGGGCCTATAGGTTTGTCCAGCTGTTCGTGCGGCATGGGCGTTACCGCCAGCCAGCCTGCTTCCGTGCGCGAAGCAAACAGGACCAGGGTAGCTAGTGCCAGTACGAATGCTGCACTTCGTTTTAGCTGCATTCCGGCTCCTTTGTGTTTATGCCCGCCTGCTCTGTCAGTTCGCGACCTGACAAAGCCGCAGGCTGCCTATAGTTCAGACAACTCCTCCTGGACTAGCGAAGGCTTAAAAACAGCCCTCGGCCTGCGACATGGACTTCTGTTTTTCTTTTCTACGGTTGCATCTACCGGCGGACTGCCGGACCCAGAGTACCCACGTCTCAGGCTCTCTAAATTAGCAAAGCAGCCGGTTAATGTCAAGCCGATTTGTGTTCCGACTGCTTCAGTTTTCCTGACTAATCGCTATCTAACCTTTACCAGCTTTCTGGTTTCGTATATCCCTTCGGCCCGCAGGCGGCAGTAGTATATGCCCGGGCTCACTCTCCGGCTCTGCTCGTCCTGTCCGTTCCAGGTCCAGTGATAGAACCCGGCCGGCTGTACTGCCGAGAAAGTCCTTACCACTTCGCCAGCCGAGTTGACTATCTGCAGCTCCACTCTACAGGCACGAGGTACCGCGTACCGGATGCTGGTTTCCCGCGCAAAAGGCATAGGTCGCGCCGGCTCCAGCGCAAACGCCACAGGCAGAGGGTTATCCCCGGCAATGCCTGGCCTTCTCAGCACCGCAACCGAATCCTGCACCAGGTCGTTATCCGGATTCTGATCACCGCTGAGCATAGTTGAGCAGCTTACCATATGGGTGCCCAGCGAATCTGCTGTCCAGTCCGCAAACTCTACAGTATCCAGCGCTCCGGCCGACAAAGTGAGCGTAGTCTCGCTGGAATAGAATGCGCCTATTGTAAACCGTACCCCAAAAGTTTCTGCCGTCATACCGCAGTTCTCCACCACGGCCCGCGGGATTATCACCGTATCCTGCATTATCTCGCCCCGGGGCGCCAGCACTGCCACGGCCCGCACATCATGCCGTGGCCGGCGCACCGCAACCCTGCCCCGGGCCGAGTCGTTCTCGACCCTCCTGTCTCCGGCAAGAACAAGGAAAGATACTAGATCGTAGGTATCGGCTATCTGGGGCAGCCATTCCCGGAAAGAAACTGTGGCCGTGTCCCGCGGCCCCAGAGCCACTGAAACAGAATCAGAATAAACTAGTCCGGCAGTTACAGGTTCGAGAGTCCAAACCGCGCCCACGTCTGCATCGTCACCTGCGTCTGTCGGACTCAGAATTCTGAACCACACCCGGAACTGGGCCGAATCTGTGCCAAAGTTATTCACCTTGACCTGCGGTCTCACCCCCACGCCAGAGTCAATCGTGCCAGCTGGCGCCAGAATAGCAGAAACGCCTGCATCTATTAGTCGCACCCGCACCGTATCTTCCTGCTGGTCATTGTCGGGATTCTCGTCGCCCGGAAGCAAAGTAGTGCAGCGCACGCCGAATCTACCGGTTAGCAGGGCCTGCCAGGGCAGAAAACTCACTGTATCTTCCCGACCGGGGTCAAGCGAAACCTCCGCCACGTCAGAATATCCATCGCCAATGGCAAACAACACCTGAAAAGTCTCCCGGTAGGCGCCATAGTTTCTCACCACCGCTTTCGGTGTAACTGTCACTCCTGAATCAATCACCCCCCGGGGGGCCACCAATGCGGTCACGGCAGCATCAAACTCGGTCGCCGCCGGCGGAGTAAACATCCCTATTGCCGCCAGCGCGTAAGGTTGGGGACCCATGGGTACATTCTTGGCTTTCACCTTTATAGTCCAGTTGCCTATCTCGGGCGTATTCAAACGGAAACACTCTTCCACATTCAAACTGTCGTAGACTCCGCCTATCTGCGACTGACCCCCAGCATACACATTGCCCTTATATTCCACTCCGGAAGGCGATATTACCGTCAGGTCCAGGTCGTTCACCAGTATCCGGGCCGCGCGCATGGTGCCAGGGTAGTCTGTCCAGATAAGCGCCACGCGGAAAGGCATGGCTGCACTGTCCACCCGAATCGTGTAGAGAGCCGAGTCACCGGTAGAAAGCCCCACCGTATCATCCATCACCCACAACCTGCTTCTGTCTCCGGCAAAGTAAAGCGAAGAGTCCAGGTCCACGCGACCCCAGCCCACATTGTTGTCCGGTACGGTGAAACCGGAAATGTCATTGTCCGCACCCACTATCAGCACCGCCTTGTTCAAAGCCGCAGAGATGCTCATCGGCGTACCGGTCAGGGTATCGCCGGTAGGATAGTATCCCAGTTGGAAGTAGTTCCGCACCAACGCCGAAGCCGCCGTCATATTGGGCGTAGCCATGGAGGTGCCGGAAAGCGATGTGTAACCGTTTGTGCTGGAATAGTTGGCCGACATCAGATTTTCGCCCGGCGAAACCAGTTGCGGCTTTCTCCGTCCGTCCGCAGTGGGCCCGCGCGAAGAAAACGAAGCCAGTGTCCGGCAGGAAGTGCCGTTCTGGGTTGCGCCGGTGGAGATGATATTCTTCGCCATTACCGGATGTCCCATCTGGTTGGTCCCGTAATTCCCCATGGAGTTGCAATGCATGAACTTGCGATGGTTCCAGACGAACTGATCAGCAGTCATATCGGTAAAGATGTAGATGTTGAAGGTGTCCTTGCGCGAAAGCGACATGGAGTGGTTCAATGCCCGGTGCGAATCCACATTCACATTCAGACCCGAGTCCGGACCGCGGAACCACACATTCATATCCCAGTTGGTGGGCAGGGCGTTGTAGTTCTGAAAGTACACCCGCGCGCCCTTGGCCAACCCGTCGTTCCAGGAAGTGCCCACCGGGTCGTCGTTGCCGCACAGGGTACCTGTAGTGTGCGTGCCATGCTGGTCCGAACCCTGCGTGCCCCGATAAACCACCACTTTGCGGTGCGTGGGCCCCGGTGTGTTTCCGGCCGGATCGCGGAACTGGTCATGCGCAATGTTGCAAGGTGTGTCGGTGATGCCCACCAGCATACGGGAACCGGTAACCCCCTTGCGCCAGATAGTACGGGTAGTGTCGGTGGCAGAATAACCATGCTGCACCACCCACTGCATATTTACATTATCAGGAGTTATCTCCCCGTAAGTCTCTATCCAGTACACGCCAGGAATCCGGGCCAAATCCACAATCCTGGAGCCGTCAATAGTAAGCTTGGCCGACTTGTTCCAGGCGTTGAACTCCGTAACAATACCGGTGGCGCCCAGTGACCGCAATTCTGCCAGAAGTGCATCCGCGTCTTCGTCGTAATGAAAGACTACTATCAACGTCTGCGGTCCCTTTGCCTTTTCCAGTCCTGGAAGCAGCTTGTAAGCCGGCTGGTCCAGACCCATCCAGCGCACCTCTGGCAGCGCAGCTATCTCCTTTGCCCGGTATACCGGCACCCGGGCTACATAGGCATAATTCGGCACATACCAGAGAAATTTCACTCCCCGTTTTTCCAGGCTCGCCTTCCATTCCGGCTTAATCGGGCCCGGAAATTGAATCAGATAGTAGTCATACTCTCCCTTGCGGGGAGCCGCCACCGATAACTCAGCAGGCAGTTGAGGTTGCTCTTTCAGTGGATCAAAGGAATAACCTTGCACCAGATTTATGGTCAGGGGACCTGTCTGCTCTGGCGGCAAGGTCAACTTGGGGGACGCCCATAGCGTACTTGCCAGCACCCAACTGGCGGCAACAATACAGTTCAGGTTCATTTTTTTCTCCTTTGCTATTCGGGCCTCCAGAGATTATGATGCGCCCCACAGAAGTGTCAAGCTGTCTGGGCTACCCTCTCAGGGAAAATCAAAAAAGTCAACCCGACCTATGCCAAAAGGGTAGTTGGCTACCAGCTTCATCTCCTCTGCCCGCAACTCCACAAGCGACAGAGAATCCACTAGGCCGATACTCCGCTCCAGCTTGATCAGTTTACGCATCATCACCTTGCGCGTCTCCTCGTCCTGCACCCGCGCCACTACTAGCCTCGGCCCGGCCATTTCCGGCAGCATAGTTATTGCTACCGACTGTGCCAGCTTTGTCTGCAACTGTTCCAGTTCCTCAACTCCGCGATTCAAGGTGAACAGCAACCTGTCTGCCACCTCCAGGCAACTGCCCAGTTCCAAAGCAAACGGGTGGAAATCGCGCCGGGCCCAACTAATGTAGTCATTCAAGGTCTGCCTCTCCTCCCAAGTTGCCGGCGTGAAAGGCGGGATTAGGGGAATATAAGGCGCGCTCTGAGTTGACCACAGGTCGTACTCCTCCCGCAACTTCCTTATTTCGTCCGCGCACTCCAGCTTGGGCAGGACTATAAGACCGTATTTCAGCACACTCACCCTCCTATTCTATCTATTACTCGTCAAAATGACAACCCTACGCAACTTTTTCGCCGAACATACACACCCACAAACCATAGCCGCCAATAAACCCACTCAAGTATAACATACCAATAAGACGAGACTTGATAAACACAAACCACCCCCGCCGCCTCAAAACTTTTCACACCACCGCTACAGCGACATAGTGTACGTAACACCCTTATTATTCAATACGTTACAGCCTCATTCAACTCAACCGTAACGGACCATTATGGTAATGTCTTGATTTTATGTTATGTTACAAGTCTTTATATTATGTCATTCGCCACGCCGAAGGGTAGTAAAATCGTAACTACCAGATAAAAGCGCAACTTATACTGGCATTGATAATTATCCAAAAATAAGGATTTGTGTCAGGCTTTGACAACTACTTGAACTATAGTAAGTAAGCACATTGCTTGCTGTGCTTGACACAAAACTTCGGGGTCATTAGTCTGACAATGCTTCGTTGGCCAGCCCGGCCCGATTTAAAAATTTACTATGGGCGGGTCGTTCTGGTTCCCGGCCGGCCCACAGATGAGGAGCGCCTCACTGCATTCAAGGGAGCCATCGGTCCTTTGTTGCTGCCCCGGCCCAGCCGGGGCTTTTTTCTGGCAAATATCTGCCATTGACAATCCGCCGTTATTGGCCACACTAAACTAAACAGATGAAATACACCGGGCGCATTTTCCGGCGTTTGCGCAAGTTCTGCTCAATGCGGCCCCGGACCAAAACTCTGGGAGGATAAACTTATGACGCACTTTCGGGAAATTTCCCCCGACGCCCTTTCCTGTCGCATCTTCCGGCTTATTGACCAGCAATGGATGCTCATCACTGCCGGCACGCTCAACCACTGGAATACTATGACTGCAAGCTGGGGTGGACTCGGCACACTCTGGAACCGTCCCGTAGCCTTCTGCTTTGTCCGCCCCACCCGCTACACCTACGAGTTTATGGAAAAATCTCGCCGCTTCACCCTTTCCTTCTTCTCTCCTCGATACCGCCAGGCTTTGCTCTACTGCGGCACCAAATCCGGCCGGGATACCGACAAAGCCAAGGCGACCGGATTGGAGCCGGTTGCCGGTACCCCCGGCACAGTCTATTTCCGCCAGGCGCGAATGGTGTTTGAGTGCCGGAAACTGTATTTCCAAGACCTTCAACCCGAGAACATGCTGGTAAGTTCCATTCACAAACTCTATCCGCACAAAGACTATCATCGTATGTATATTGGCGAGGTTACCCGCATCCTCGTTCGTGCTTGACGGATAGCGAAGCCTACTTAAAATAAACTTTAGAAACTCAATTAAGCAGGAGTCTCCAGATGAACACAAAAAGAATGTGTCTACTCGTGGCAACAGCAGCCGTCCTCTTTCTTGTCGGCTGCGGCAAAAGAGATTTTGTTTCTCCGTCCCTGTCCAAAGCTGACTGGATTGTGGCCAAGGACGGAAGCGGAGATTACAGGAAAATTAATGATGCCATCGAAAACGCCTCTGAAGGAGATGTGATTTTTGTCAAACCCGGCACCTACTACGAAAAAGTAGAAATAGAAACCGACAATATAGCCCTAATAGGGGCCGGACCCGGAAAAACCATCATTGACGCTGATGGCGAATACTCTGCCGTCGATATAAACGCTGACGGCTGCATCGTCAGCGGCTTCACTCTCACTGGAGCAAGCTCACACGGCATCTATGTTGGAGACGGACATCACCACATCCACCACTGCCTGATTACAGACAATGACGACCGCGGTATCTACCTGTCCAACTTGTTCGGCGATGGCAGTGCTCTCATTGAATTCTGCACCATTGTGGACAATAAAGTTTCTGGCATATACTCCATAGACGACAACCCGAAGACTATCATTCGCTACTGCATCATTACCGGACGGGGTCGCGGCATCGTATCCGATGAGAACAAGGAAGGAATGACCATAACCTACAACGTGCTCAAGAACAAGAGCACGAATTTCGACAGGGTAAAAAGAGGAAAGGGCAATATCGAAGCCGACCCCCTGTTTGTAAATCCGAAAAAGGGTGACTATCGTCTGAAAAAAGGTTCTCCGGCCATAAACATAGACGGCAAAGGCAACAACGCCGGCTGCTTCTAGACACGGAGGGGAGTTATCTTGCTTCCCTGGCGAACTCAACCAGCCATCGCTATCCCACCAACCATCCTGGCTGGACACCAGGGGTTAGGTAACCTGAAAGAAAAAGTACAATAAGAAAGGAGAAACCAGATGAACACAAAAAGAATGTGTCTACTCGTGGTAACAGCAGCCGTCCTTTTTCTTGTCGGCTGCGCAAAAAAGGAAGTTGTTTCCCAAGCCCAGCCTCAAGCTCAGCCCGAGCCTGACTGGATTGTAGACCGGTACGGAAATGGAGACTACGAGAAGATTAACGAAGCCCTCAAGAATGCTTCTGCAGGAGATGTGATTCTTGTCAAACCCGGCACCTACTACGAAAAAGTAGAAATAACAACCGACAACATAACCTTGATAGGAGCCGGACCGGAAAAAACCACCATCAATGCTCTAGACGAATTCGCTGCCATCTCCCTGAAGAGTAACGGCTGCACCATCAGCGGGTTTACCCTCACCGGAGGAAAGTCACACGGCATCTATGTTGGAGATGGACATCACCACATCCACCACTGCCTGATTACAAACAATAACAGCAACGGCATCTACCTGTCCAACTTGTTCGGCGATGGCAGTGCTCTCATTGAGTTCTGCACCATCGTGGACAATGAAGTTTCTGGCATATACTCCATAGACGACAACCCGAAGACTATCATTCGCTACTGCATCATCACCGGGTCCAATAGCGGCATCGTATCCGACGAAAACAAGGAAGGAATGACTATAACCTACAACGTGCTCAAGAACAAGGGCACGAATTTCGACAGGGTAAAAAGAGGAAAGGGCAATATCGAAGCCGACCCCCTGTTTGTAAACCCGGACATAGGCGAGTATCGTCTGCGAACAGGTTCTCCGGCCATAAACATAGACCGCAAAGGCAACAACGCCGGCTGCTTCTAGGCTCCGGAAAAGCTATTCCGGCTCTCTATCGGCATCAGCCCGCCCTCGCCGCGCCCCCGGATTCTCGCCAGCGCCCAATATCTTAGTTAGTACCCTGTCCTTCACCGAAACAATGAAGCCCAACTCCTTACCCGCAAACCCGTATTGCCACGCTGACGGCGAGTTGTCATTGCCAATTCCCCTGCTCTTGCCGACCAATCTTCGCATAATGTCCAATTGCTCCCTCCGATGTACCAGCTCCTGTTTTCATCACTTGCCGTAGAACTCGGTGATGTCGAAGTAAAGCGTCTTCTCCGTGCCGTCGGACAGCTTTACGCACATCATATCCCAGCGCCGGCCCTCGGTTTCGCCCACGGCCTGCATCTCAAGCTTCCAGTCGCTACCCTGCTTGCCGAACTTCCGTGCAAGAAAAGCATACTCGGCCGCAACGCCCGCAATGTGGTTCGATGCGCCGTGGATGACGATGGAAGTCTTTGGCGACTCCCCGCCCCGGTCATCATGCGTTATCTCCGAACCAGATTCCTTCATTGGCACCTCCTCGCCTTGCGGCGCTGTTTGTTCTGACCCAGATTCCTAATGCATCACTTTCCCATAGTGCTCGAATACCAGCGCGTCCCCGCAGAAGTGGCAATGGCCGCCGGTCTTCTCAAACAATACCCGCAGAAATGCCGTGCCCCCGATTCCCCTAGACATGCTCCCAACTCACCAAATATGGATCCCTTTCATCCCAGTGCCAAGAATTCGCGCAGCCTCTCAACCAAGCTGTTGCGAGCCTGATAGGTCCAGCCCTGCGATGGGTGGTGCTCCCAGAAGAAACGCGTAACGCCATCTTCCGGCCACGTATGGTCCCGGTGACTACCCTCAACGACGTTGTTCTCGTTTGAGTTCCTGCCGAACAACTGCCGGGCGGGGCCCCCAAAAGCAACGACCGCCCGAGGCTTCAGCATCCCGATGAGACTCCAAGTGTGGGCGCCGCAGTTGTTGTAGACGACGTCCCCGCCAACGAAACCGTTGCTCTTGCAGTGTGCTACGTTGAGTAGTGCGACTTGGCCGATCACTTCAAGAAAAGCCTGTTCGTCCACGCGCGGCAATGGCCAGTTGTGATCATTCTCTGGGTGTTCGAGTGACCACAGAACTCTCGCAGCTGCCCGAGCTGGCCTGTCATCTTCATACCCGCGTCGCGCACATTTATTTTCCGCGGCCCGAACGTTTGCCCCTAGATGGTGTTCGGCAAAGGTCTGCTCTGTTGCCAGCACTGCGGCCCAGTTACCGCCTGCGGCTTCCGCGTCTTGGTTCCACCACGGACAGGTGCCCAGCTCAACCTGTGTGCCGCCACCGTAGCCCGGGTTTGAGGCAAGGAAGATGACATCCTTGTTGAGTGGATTGCCTCGAATCGGCTCGGGTACGAAACTCGGGTCGCCATAGTCCAGGACCGGACACCTCTGCCCGTTGTCTTCTAGCGCCGCACCTGCTGCCCACAGCCCGCAACCGCAGGTCCTATCTTGCGGATTCCAGAAGTAGCGGCACCACTGGACGAGTTCTTCGTAGTTCATCGACTGGCCGCCAACCGCTTGGCGATCTGCTGAAGGCGCGCGCTGGTGAACTTCCAAGTGGAAGGTATAACATCAGTGGTGCCGAAAGCCCGTGCCTTTGGCGACCACTCGTGCCGTTCGTAGAGGATGGTATCACCACGGCCCTTGGCGGCTTTCTTCAGCCAAGCGGCAACTTCATTCGGCGTGGCCAGATACATTCGCGGCAGGGCATCGACCGGCACGTCCTTGAACTGCACGAAGCAAAAAACGGTCAGGCGGCCGTGCTTGCTCAGCCACTTGTCGGCCGCAGCGTGGTAGCCGGCATTCTTGATGTACGACTGTGTGATGCCCCAACCGCCGTCTTGACTACCCTTCACCGACACTTTGAGCACGTTGTCTCCGTCAACTGCGACCAGGTCATACTCGGGCTGATTGGCACCATACTGCACCGATACATCCCAGCCGAGTCTGGCAAACTGCGCGGCAGCGAAAGCCTCGGCCGCGGTCGCCACGTGCCAGTGGGTTTTCATTGCCCCTCCTGCCTGCTGTTACGCGACAGGCTACGCAGTCGTGCCACTGCCTCGGCCACAAGCCTGCCTTGTTCTTCAATCGCGTCCAGCAATTGCTCCGGCGTGCGGGTATCTTCCACGACTTTGCGGTTCGGGTTCACCGCCTTCAGGTCATAGTTGCGTTCTTCCAGCTCCTTTCGCGTTACAGTCCAACTGCGGTCGCTGTCTCCACGTTCTGGCAACAGGCGGAAGAAGTCATCGAACTTATCCCGGGTCAAAGGCTGTTTCTTTGTCACCTTCACGTCCGAGATGTCGTAGTACCAGACCTTCTCTGTCGGCCTGCCCTTAGTGAAGAACAATAGGTTTGCCTTTACACCCGCGCCCGCATTGATGAAAGTACCGGGCGGCAGGCTGATGATGGCCCAAAGGTCGCACTCGTCCAATAGCTTCCGCTTGGTCTGCACGAAAGCGTTCTCGTTGGTGCGGAAGAGCACACCTTCATCCAGCACGATACCGGCGCGCCCGCCCGGCTTCAGGGAGTCAATTACATGCTGGAGAAACAGCACCTGCGTGGCGCTGGTTCTGTAAGCAAAACGGGTCTGAGCCTCTTTGCTCTCCTTCCCGCCGAATGGCGGATTCATCAGGATGACATCGTACAGGGAAGGCGCTCCGGTAAACAGACCGCCATATATTTCCTGTCCGGTCAGGGTATTGCCGTGCCAGATGTGCGGTTCGTCAATCTCGTGCAGGACCAGATTGGCAAGTGCAATCGGATAAATGGTGTTATCCTTCTCCCGGCCAAAGAAGGTTCTACGCTTGAGGATATCCATCTGGTCAGCGGTGACGTTCTCGCCCAGGCGGGCCCGGATGTGCGCGTAGGTCTCGGCCAGAAATCCGCCGGTTCCGCAACACGGGTCGTACACCGTTTCTCCTACCTTCGGGTCTATTCCGCGCACCAGCACCCGGATAACCTCGCGCGGTGTGAAAAACTGGCCGCCGTCATTGTTCTTCTCGCCCATCTTGAGCAAAAGACCTTCATACACCTGAGACAAGGCGAACACGTGGGTCTGGTCAACCGTCTCGTGCGACAGCTCGTTCACCTTGTCTAGCACGTCCAGGAGGTTCCGCTCGGTGTCAATTCGCGTGCGCTCCACGCCGGAGAAGATTTCCGAGATAACCTTCTGCCGCGGGGTGGCGTTCGGCTTGTCCTTCAGCGCTTTCAGGTGCGGAATCAGGTCCCGGTTCACGAAGTCGTAGAATGCGTTGGTCGCGCCTTCCACCAGCGCCTTACGCTTCTTTCCGTCGGGCGCGGCCCAGTCGCGCCAGCGGTAGGGTGGTTTCAAGGACGGCGTGAACGGCACGGACAGCGCCTCGGCCTCAATCGCCTCGCGCTGCTCGCGCTCGTCCAGGATGCGCAGGAAGAGAATCCAGGTCAGCTCCGGCACGTACTGCATCGCACCGGCGCAATTCGACCGGCGCATGATGTCGCAGATGGACTTCACGGCAGAATTGACCGAGGCCGGAGAACCGAGGAGTTTTGGATTTTGGGTTTTGGATTTTGGATTGAGAGGGGAACGAGGACGATTCTGGGTTTTGGATTTTGGACTAGGCATGACGGTTCACCTCAACAGATACTTACCCGATCTCCGCGTACCGGAGCGCTTTACCAGCCCGGCCGCAACAAGCGGTTTCAGAAGGTCCAGGGCACCCTGTTTCGAGACGCCGAGCGCCTCGCGTATCTCGCGCGGGCTCATCGCCTGGCGGTCGCGCAGGAGCGCCAGCAACTGCTCCTGTTTTGGCCGCAGCACCACTTTCTCCGTGCTCTGGTCGGCGGCCAGCCGCTGGATGCGCAACCAGACCCGTTCCAGCACGAGTCGCAACCCGGTGGCGCAGTATTCCAGCCAGCCGGTGAGGTTGCCGCCCTGCCGGCCGACCTCACGCAGGGCCTCGTAGTAACGCGGTCGGTCCTCCCAGAAGTACTCGTCCACCGAAAAGATGTGATGTGTGTCGAAACCGCGGCGATAAAGCTCCCACAGGGAAAGAAGCCGGCCGACCCGGCCATTGCCGTCGCCGAATGGATGAATGTCCTCGAAACGATGATGCACGATGGCGGACGAAATGACCGCAGACCAGTCCCGCGCCGAGCCGTTCCACCAGTCCAAAAGGTCGGACATCAGAGGTTCAACTTGCTCGGGTGGCGGCGGCTTGTGCGGCCCAACCCATACCTGGATGCGGCGATATGCGCCCTCCTGGCCCTGGTCCATCACACCCCGGCAGGCAATTAGATGAAGCCGTAGAATGTCCCGGTGCACGAGCCGGCGCTTGGCCGCGTGCGTCTCGATGTAACGCAGGGCCGCAAAGTAGTTCAGCACCTCCTGCCGCGAACGGTCCGCAATGGCCGGAACGTCACGGCCTTGCGCGAGGTCACGTACCTGCTCCTGAGTCAAAGGATTCCCCTCGATGGCAGTCGAACTGTGCGTGTTTCTCACCCTTGCGTCTTGCTGAAGCCGGGGAATCCACGGCACCTGCACGGTTGCGGCCAGCACCCTTGCCCGCAGTGCGGCGATTTCCTCAATGAGCGCAACCAATCGCGCCGTTACCTCAAACGCCGGTACGTATGCCACGGTTCTACTCTACAATAAGTCAAGTATAAGTCAAGTTATTAGTCAAGCCAAGACTGCAATTTTGGATTTTGGGTTTTGGATTTTGGATTAGGCATTGGAGCGTCTCAAAGTCTTGATGGATGCTACCGTCATCGCCAAGATGTTGTCGGCTTCGATCATCAGGTTTTCCGTATCCGGCTCGGATGCAAGGCGAGCGGCGACGAACAGGTCCAGCCAATAGATGACCTCATCGGCTTCCTCTTCAACGATGGCCAGTTTGGCAAGCATATCGGCCCGTGACTGGGCCCGGCAGGCCGCGCGGTAGTTCGCGCCGACCGATGTGGCGCACCGCAATAGTTGTCGGCCGATGACATCGGCGCAACGGCTCCGCGGCAGCTCATCAACCAGCCGGATGGCCTCCAACCCGAGTTTTCTGGTTCTATCCTTGAACTCCTGCTCAGTCACTGCACCTCCTCAACCCAGAATCCGCGACCCTCGCTCTTCTACTCCTTCTCCGCCAATCCAAAATCCAAAAACGGCAATCCAAAATCATCTGCGCCCCCATTTCCGCCAATCCAAAATCCCCAACCCAAAATCCAAAATCAGATGTCTCCTCTAAACGCCTTCCGCAACAGGGCGGCAGGCAGTTTGTTGATTGTTTCCAACTGGGCCTCAAGGGCCAGTCGGTGCTTCTCGGCCTCGGCCATACGTTCATTCAGCATCCCCGCAATCCGCCGCTGCTCGGAAAGGGGAGGAAGGGGAACCTCGAAGCCCTCGACGGTTTCCTTGGACACCTCCTTGAAAGTAGCCCCGCTGCCGAGTTCTTGTAGTTCGGGCACGAACAGCTTGAGCGCCCAGAACAGGAACTCGCCGCTCACTTGGCCGGAGGGCACGAACGCCTTGCATCCTTGATTTGTGCACAGCGGCACGCGTGCAATGCCTAGGTGTCCAATTGGTGCTCGCGTGGACATCACAACCGCCCCGGCTGGTACAAGCTCCAGCGTAGCCGCAGAAAAGCCCGCCTTTGTTATCAGCCTTGCCGAACCATGGATGTCGCGGCCCGCAAGCTGGCCCAAATCTGCAGGTGTCACCCACACGATATCGCCGCCCCAGTACGCCTCGACCGCCGTGCTCGGCGTTGTGCCGGCGACGACCGTAGCTACCTCTCCCAGTTTCACCCATCGCCAGCCGGGGGGAAGTTCCTGTCCGCGCTTCGGGAACACCTCGCGCAGGAAGGCGGCGGGCAGGGCGCGGCAGGCTTCAAGCTGGGCCTCGGTCGCCGCTCTAGCCTTCTCGACCTCCTGCATCTGCTCATTCAGAATCCCCGCAATCCGCCTCTGCTCGGAAAGGGGAGGAAGGGGGATGGCGAAGCTCTCGACCGCTTCTTTCGACACTTCCTTAAATGTGGTCCCGCTACCGAGTATCTGTAGTTCGGGCACGGCCAGCCTAAGTGCCCAGAATAGGAATTCGGCATGTACCCGGTCCGACGGAACGAACGCCTTGCACCCTTGGTTTGTGCACAGCGGAATGCGTGCAATGCCCAGGTGGCCGATTGGCGCTCGCGTGGACATCACAACCGCACCGACAGGTACTAGCTCCAAGCCAGCAGCGTGGAATCCCGCCTTGGTTATCAATCTCGCCGAGCCGCATATTTCACGCCCGCCAAGCTGACCTAGGTCTGCGGGCGTTACCCACACTATGTCACCGCCCCAGTAATCATCGACGGCCGTACTTGGAGTCGTACCCGCGACCACCGTTGTCACCTCTCCCAGCTTCACCCATCGCCAGCCGGGGGGAAGGGGACGTTGCGGGACGCTCTGAACGCTGAACGATGAGCGATGAGCGTCAGACAACTACCGCGCTCCTTTCCTGCTGTTGCACCGAGCGCACAGCAGTTGGGCATTGCGGGGCGAAGTACGCCCGCCCTTTATCCAGGCGACTATATGGTCAGCATGGAAGTCGTCCCAGCGTAGTTTCCTCCCGCAGCGCGCACACTTGTTCTCGTCACGTTCCCAGATGAGGCGGCGCTGCTCTGGCGTGAACAGCCGCCGGTCATCTTTGTAGTCAAACAACGACCAGAGGACGTTGCGCAGTATCGTCCTTCGTCGCTCACGGTTAGGAGCGCCGTCGGTGTTACCCTGAACTGTCAGCAGGTAGTCGGAGTACAGGTGTGGTGTCTGTTTGGGCATCTTCGCCCGCTTCAGATGCTCGCGCAGGTCGTCCACGCCGGCCGACAGCCGCTTGAGCAGCCGGAACGCCACCTTGTTTCTTCTCCGGTCGTGCAGGACAAATCCCTGCCCGCGCATCTCCCACACCAGCATAAAGAGGGTGTAGAAATCAACAGCATTATGGAACCGCGTCTCCCGGATGTCAGGAAACATCTTGCGTAGGGTGTTGAACGTAGCGGTGAACTCCCTTGATATACGCGCCAGGGTGTTGCCATTGATGCTGTCGTTGCCGATGGCGCGGTCGAGCGCTGTCTTCCTGTTGATGATGCCGCCCTTATGAATGGACATCAGAAGCTCAGCTACCAACTCCGTGCCCTTCATACGGCCGATCTGTCCTTCTGAGAGAATCTTGTTTTCGAGTATCTGCCGCCGGTGCCGATGAACGAGCCTCTCTGCTTCCTTCAGGAATGGGCTGTTGTAGAACCTGGCGTGACGCTTCTCGCCCGAGGTCAAAGGTTTGCCAGTCGAGTTGATTCGTACGAACAGGTCAATGATCTCAGAGAGCTCGCCCGTAACCTCGACGGTCTGGATCTTGTACGAGTCTATGGCGTTTCTGACCAGCGGAAAGTGCCGTTTGATGTCCCTATAGTCGTACCAGTCAGGACCATTCTCGTCGAGGTCGAGACGAACGGTGAAGCAGTCGCGCTTGAACCGTCCCTGGCGCATAAACATCAGGATTGTTTCCAGCCGCTGTTTGCCATCAATGACGTCGTAGATGAGTTTGCCGCCCCGTAGTGTACGCCGATACAAGAAAATGCTCGGTAGCGGGTAGGACGAGACAATCGACTGAATGAGCCGCCGGCGGTCGCTCAAGTTCCAGACCGAACGTCGTTGGAACCCGGGCTCAAGGTTGATCTGTTTGTGCCGGAACATCAGCAACAGCTCGTTGATAGTTCTCTCGCCGAAATCAGCGTGAATACGCTCGGGTGTCTTGGTCAGAGTTTGGGGGTTCATAGACTGTCCTCCTTTTGCGCAGGGGCGATGCCGGTGGAGTATTCCGAGTCTAGGAAGCGAACCCCGAGCATCGTCTCCAGGTTCTTTTCGACGACGTCCTGAAGTGATTTCTCAAGCGGCGTTGACTTGCCCGGCAGTTCGGTCGCCTTGTTGCCGCTGAGGCGGAAGAGCTTGATTTCGCTCATCGGACGCTCCTTTCGGAAAGAGCTGGGGAATAGGGCAAAGTCACAGCGTTACAGGTTGCAGCAAGAAAGTTACAGGTTACAGAGTTACAGGTCACAGCAGAAAGGTTACAAGTTACAGGGTTACAGGTTATATTGGTCATCGGCTTTGCGTTTGCGTTGTTCGGCCAGTTCGTCTAGAATCCGACGCCTTTCTTCCGCGGCTGCCACCGCCTGTTGTTGTCTTGCGTGTTGTTTCTGGCCCGGCATTCCGGAGCCCTGAAGGTATTCGATGAATCTGTACAGCATCGCGCTGAGCCGGCGGCATTGCGCAACAGTCGAATCGCAGTCTTCCGCGCTGATGTAGCCCTGGTCAAGGGCAATGCCGAGCTGGGCCCGGACTTCGCCGCAGGAGCCTTTGGCAACGTAGAGAAACTGCACGAGTTCCTGCGTCGTGCCGCGTTCGTGCCCTTCCGCGATGTTGGACACGATGGAGACCGCGGCCCGGCGAATCTGATCAACCAGACTGCGGTCTTTGGTGAATGCCGGTTGCCGCGTGAGAGCATAGACCTGGTTGGTCAGTTCTCGCGCCTGCTGGTAGACCTTCAGTTCCTCGAACTTCTGTACCGTTTCTTTTTCTTTCATCTCCCCCTCTCTGTAACCCTGTAACCTGTAACACATCTCTACGCCGCAAACAGTCTGACCTTGGTTTCTTTGAGTATTTTGGCCGGCTTGCCCAGTTCGGCTAGCGCTTTCACTCCGCCGGCACGTTTGACCTTCGGGGTCTGGAATACTTCCGGGTTTTCCAGTCCTTCGGTGCCCGCAAGGGCAAACTGGGCAGCAAGGGCTTTGAGGGTAGCGGCCGCGTTTTCGGGCAGGCTGGCAAGCCAGTCTGCGTGCTTGTAGTTGAATGCGTCTGCCCGGTCTGCGCGCGTGCGCGGAGCAAGGCCGTAGCCGAGTTCGGCCAGGACGTCGTACAGGTCATAGTCGTCCATTTCTTCGACCACCCGCACGACCGCGGGCGAGTAACCGGCTGTGACAAGCGCGTTGATAAGCGCGCGACGCTGGGAAGGTTCTACCCAGCGTTCGCGAAAGTCTTCCAGCGTGGGCGCTTCGGCCACGAGTCTGGCAGCCATCCGTTCCTTGTATTCTTCTACTGTGACGGGCATTGCCCTGCCATCCACTTCGGTCAGAATGTATTTGCCGGCCGGGGTGACGCGGACCTCGAATCCTTCTACGCGGATGGGCGGTTCAGGCGGAGGCTGGGGCTCGCGCTTTTCGCGCGGCCTGGCCGGTTTGGAGAGAAACTCCTCGCCGAACAGCCGGGTAGCGTTGGTGTAGTCGTAGACCGTGAATGCTAGTTTGCCAGAAGGCGGGTCAATGCGCGTGCCCCGGCCTACCATTTGGTAGAAGGCAATGGGCGATTTCACGTACTTAAAGAAGACAATGTTGCGCACGCAGGGTACGTCCACGCCGGTGGTCAGCAGGTCAACGGTGGTGG
>CBFGJV010000030.1:0-19228 GCA_965649205.1 Caldifarciminota bacterium
TTCCAGACGCGGACGGTTACGTTCCCGGTGACGTTGCGGATAGGTACGGTGTATGACGAGACGGTGACGGGCGTGACGTTGGTGCCGGGACAGATAGATACGGTGAGCTTCCCGTCGTGGATAGTGCAGCCGTTGGGAGTGCATGGTGTGGTGGCGTTTACGAACTTGTCGAACGACCAGAACCGTGCGAACGACACGACGCGGAGCGAGATAACGGTGATCCGGCCGCCGCGGTATGACGTAGGCGCCACAGCCATTCTTGCGCCGACCGGTACGTTGGATTCGGGCACGGTGGTAGTGCCGCGTGTGGTGGTGGAGAACTTCCAGACGCGGACGGTTACGTTCCCGGTGACGTTGCGGATAGGTACGGTGTATGACGAGACGGTGACGGGCGTGACGTTGGTGCCGGGACAGATAGATACGGTAGAATTTCCATCCTGGATAGCACAACCTGTAGGTACGCAGTCTACTGTGGCGTTTACTAATCTTGACAGGGACCAGAATCGCCGTAACGACACGACCAAGTCGCAGGTGGTGATAGTCTACCCTGAGCGGTATGACGTAGGGGCTACGGCAATTCTATCGCCGAACGGAGAGATAGACTCTGGTACTGTTGTGGTGCCGGTGGCTGTTATCCGTAACTTTGGCACTCGAGGTGTGGAGTTCCCGGTTACCTTCCGTATTGGCGAGGGGTATGAGCATACCTTGATGGCTGGCTTGGCCGCAGGTCAAGTAGATACCGTAGAGTTTCCGGAGTGGGTGGCTCAGCCTGTGGGGAGTAACTACGCTACTGCGTTCACGTCGCTGCATAATGATGGCAATCGAACCAACGACACGTTTCGGCAGAAATTCGCAGTTGTTGCGCCGCCGCGGCACGATGTAGGAGCCACGGCCATATTGGCGCCAACCGGAACTCTGGACTCCGGAGCGGTTGTAATTCCTAAGGCAGTGGTGCGCAATTTCGAGAATAGTACCGAGACCTTCCCTGTTACTTTGCGAATTGGCAACTTCTACAATCAGACTGTTCAGGAAATAACGTTGGTGCCCGGACAGATAGACACAGTTGAGTTCCCGTCTTGGGTAGTGCAGCCGTTGGGAGTGCACAGTGTGGTGGCGTTTACTAATCTGGATAGGGATCAAAACCGCCGTAACGATACGACCAGAACAGAGATAACGGTTATTCAGCCAGCCAGGTATGATGTAGGAGTAACGGCTATTCTAGCTCCGAGAGGGCAGGTGAACGTGGGTACGAACGTGACGCCAAGGGCGGTTATTCGAAATTTCGGTACCCGGGATGTGGAGTTCCCTGTTACATTCAAGATAGGTACTACCTACAGTCATACTCTAACTGCTGGTCTGAGGGTCGGACAGACAGATACGCTGGTTTTCCCGGTCTGGACAGCCGGGCCGGTGGGAAGCTTCCAGGTTGTTAGCTACACTTCTCTAACCAACGACCGCAACCGAGCTAATGACACAACGAAGACCCAGGTGGAAGTACTGGCTGTTTCTGATGTGGGGGTCAAGGAAGTGCTAGAGCCGGTAGGTGAGGTTACTTTGCCCGAGGGCATTCTTAAGTACACGGTTAATCCGGCTGCGAAGATAGCCAACTACGGTCAACTGGCAGTAGGTGAGTTCCTCGTGAAGTTCAGGATAGACTCCATCCTGGTCTTCCCTGGACCTGAGACTACTTACTTAGGTACGGCCTACGAAGAGGAAGTGACGGTTGCTTCGCTTGCGCCTGGTGAAGAGTTGAACGTTTCCTTCCCGAGCGTGGAGCTGCCGCTGGGACGGTATGCAGTTTCTTGCTCTACCTTGTTGGCTGCAGATGGCAATCCGGAGAATGACAGGAATGTTAGGTATTACAACATCTTGCCGTTCAGGTGGGATGGGCCGGGTGAGTTCGAAGCAAAGATATACACCCGTGCTGGAGAACTGGTGCGGAAGATAACGCTGCGGTTGCGGGGAGGTGACGCCTTGCTGGCGCAATGGGATGGTAAGAATGACGAGGGGCAACCTTGCGCACCGGGCGTCTATATCTGCTACCTGCAGTTCACGCCTGATGATGGTAGCGGCGTGAAACAACAGTCCTTCAAGTTGCTGGTGGACAAGAATTTCACCGGCATGGTCCTGACGTGGAGGTAGCCAATGAATCTGATAGCAACAGCACTTACTTTGCTTGTAATCGGCGGAGACCCGGGCAGTGCGGTGTTTCCTCTCCTGAAGATAGGTCAGGGGGTCCGGGCCTCGGCCATGGGAGAATCCTTTACCGGGCTGGCGGACGACGCCAGTGCCGTATACTGGAATCCAGGTGGATTAGGCCTGGTTTCTGGTACCAGATTTGCCCTGTCTCATCAGGAATGGTTTGAGGGCATCAGGGATGAAATCGGGCACGCCTCGTTACCTCTGGGGCCTGGCGCATTGGGGTTGGGCTTTGTTTATACAGGCGAACCCAATGTGCGCTACTGGAATCGCGAGCAACAGAGGTTTGAGGATATAAATGTCTGGGGTGGGATGTTCTCCTTGGGCTATGGTCTGCGTCTGGCCGACCGGTTTGGTTTAGGAGCCACCTTCACCGGGTTGTATCAGGACTTGAAGCTGGAAACTGGCAGAGGTGGTATGGCTACGCTAGGTTTCACGGGCCGGCCAACAGATTGGCTCAGCTTCGGGTTGTCCGGCAGGCATATAGGTACGATGAGCTATGGTGGAGAATCCCAGAAGATACCGACCGAAGTAGCTCTGGGCGCTGCTTTAAACACAGGGATGCTGAAGATAACGGTGGATGGTGCGTATCCTACCCAGGATAATCCGCTGAATATTAGAGCTGGTGCGGAATTTTCTCCTATTAAAGCCCTTGCTCTGCGTGTTGGTTATCGTTCCGGCCCGGTGAATATCAAAGAGCTGGGTTATTTCGCCGGTCTTACTGCTGGTTTGGGCGTGACATTGGGTAACTTCGGACTGGATTACGCATTCGTTCCCTATGGTGAGTTGGGATATACGCATCGTGTAGGGCTTAGGCTTGATGTCCCACCGCCTAGCACAGGCTGGTTGTCTCTGGTGGTGCTGGATGCGGAGACTCGTAAGCCACTTGTGGCTAATCTGGCCGTAACTGGTGTATATGATACTACGGCTAGAACTGATGAGCTGGTGATTACGCGTGCGTGGCCAGGTGAGGGCACGATCAAAGTGACGCTGGATGAGTACGAATCGAAGAATGTACCAGTTACTGTGACCGCGGGTCGCAAAAGGCAGGATACAGTGATGCTGAAGAAACTTACCGTAGTGATCAAGGGTGGTATTTACGATGCCCGTACGCAGGAACCAATTGGTGGAACTTTGAGTTACTCTGGGCCAAAGTCTGATAAACTTACCTTACCGGCTACACCAGGTACGTACGAGTTAAAGAGTATGCCGGCGGGTGAGTATTCTATGCGCGCCTTAGGGCCTACGGCTGACTATCTGGAACAGGAAGCTACGCTGAACATAGCTCCGGGCAAGGTTGTAGAGCAGAACTTCTACCTGTGGAAGAAGGGAGACCTCATATCCTTGCAGGTGAACTTTGAAACAGGCAAAGATGAGATTCTGCCCGAGTTTTATCCTCTGCTTGACTTGGCCGGCCAGATTCTAAAGCAGACGCCGCAGATTAAGAAGATAGAGCTCTCCGGACACACCGACCCGCGAAAGATAGTCACACCAGAGTTTGTGGCCAAATTCAAGGACAACTGGGGGTTGTCGCTGGCTCGCGCCGAGGCTATCAAGAAGTACTTGGTAGAAAAATGGGGCATTGCTCCAGAGCGGATAGTTACCAAGGGCTACGCTGACAGCCGTCCGATTGCTTCGAATGCTACCGAAGAGGGTATGTATAAGAACCGCCGTACCGAGTTGCGGATACTGGAATAACAGATAGTTACTCGATTCGGGGTGAGGGGCGGCCACAGAGCCGCCCCTTTTTTGAATGGTGAAATAGAATGTTGTTGTTCAGATTGGCACGGGTAGGAAGGTGTAACATGGCGATGGTCGAACCAATTCGGACAAGCACTAGCACGGTTACATGGTGATCTCATGGATAGAGTCGTAAGGTTGGTGGACGGTTCTGCCAAAGGACCGGCCTGGTGTTGCGAGGAAGTATAAAAACATTGCCCCACAAGACTGAAAGAAAAGGCAACGGAGGGTTATGCTTACTTAGCGACCTTCAGACACCAGATTGGTCCTCCGTGTCTTGGTGTTTCTTGACTTTCCGGACGTTTCCGGCTAATACTTAGATCCATAGAGGGGCAAGAGTGCTCATTGGGGCGATCGGTGTCCAAGTGTCAGCAGGAAGCAACGGTACACAGAATAACAGGTTTTTCACAGGGTAGACATTGAGGAGGTAGCATGGTCGACGAGAAAGAAATTTGCTTCTACTCGGATGATCGAGGCGTGCGCATCACGAACACGCGGGCAATAATCGGCAATACTACATATGCTATGGCCAACATCACATCGGTTTACTGGGCGTGATTCCACCTAAACGTGCCGGGCCAATCTGGATGCTTGTACTAGGACTTGTCGCCGCGGTATCGGGATTCGGCCTACAGGCATGGCCAGTGGGCGTCGTTGGCGTTCTTCTGTTCGCAGGAGCCATATGGATACTAATTGCCCAGAAGCCGAAATACGCCGTCGAAATCGGCAGTGCGTCAGGCAGAGTCAGTGCAATCACGTCCAAGGAAAAGGCGTACATACAGTCCATCGTGAATGCTATGAACGAAGCTTTCATCAAACGCGGGTAGGAAGGAAAACCGGCGCGAGCTTTGGCAACATAACACCAAATTAGAGTTGGGTATTGCGTTTCTGAGGGATGCAATATCCAGGACTAGTGAGACTCTTTCCATGAGGTAAGCGGGTATGAGCTCTGGTACAACTTGGAACAGAGGAACTGCAGTCGTGGCAACAAGAGTCCGCGTGGGATACTGGCCGAGGTTGCGCCGAACGCGGGCCAGAGCATTTTCCCTTGGTTGACCCGAAACTATGACACTGCGGATAGTCTTGTTTTAGGAATGCCAGGTATCTTGTGTATGTCTTGCAAGAAAGAAACGGGGCTTTAGGTGGTGGTGTCGGGTAACAGGGCGGAAAGTCGAAAGCTGCTTTGTGGATGCCTAGGGTCTGACAGCGAAGGCTGAAAACTGTGCGGCTGCATATAGGAGAGAAGGGCGGCTTCAAGCCGCCCTTCTCCACTATTAGCCCGTTTTGTCCTTATCGTACTACCAGTTTGCGAGAGGTAGAATAATTTCCGGATTCGAGTCGGATAAGATATACGCCCGGACTTAGCTTTCTCAAGTCCAGTATTGTCGTGGTATGTTTTCCGCAGAGAACAGATTGGCGTAGAACTGATCGCCCGGCTACGTCAAACACGGTGAGACTTGTGGTTCCGGGCGTCGGGAGAGAGAATCGTACAGTGGCAAAGTCGGACACAAGGGGATTGGGTATTATGTCGAAGGGTAGAGCGGATGCGGTAATCCTTGCTGTTTGCAGATTGTGGGTGGGAGCAGGATAGGTCGGCGCAATTGAAGGAGTGAATGACGGGAAGTATCCCCAGAGTTCCAGCGTCTTGTTGCCTTTGAGGGCGTAGAAAACACCGTCACCGGTGGCGACAAAAGACCCTCCGTTTTTCACCAGCTTTGGTCTGCTGCTGCCACTACCCACCTGTGGCAAGGTATCTAATTCATACCAGGTGTCGCGGATACCCGGGACATAGCAGAAGAATTGTTGAGTGCCGCCACCCTTTAGTGCGTAAATGGCGCCGTCGTACCAGTCACCGCCAGCTCCTTCTTTGGACTTCTTTGCTCGCATTGCGCCTTTGTTTAGGCCGACAAGGGGCATACCTTTGAGGGGAGTGCTTTGCCATTGGCCGGTTTCGAGATTGTACTTGTACATAAAGTGATTCTGCCCGTCGTTAAATTTGGCCTGATGAGCGTAGATGGTGTTGTTGCCATCGTAGACGAGGAAAGAGCCGTTGTCATACTTCATTCGTCCTGGTGCAGAGGGTGCATCGCGCAGCGTATCCCATTTTCCGAGAGTAACATTGTAACGATAAAACTCCGTTTTCATTCCCTTAAGGAGATAGAGGAAAGAAGAATCTCCGCGCTCTACATACACCAGATCACTTCCACCCTTAACTTTCTTCGGAGCTCCGAACGTTGGTACATCAGGCAGTCTATGCCAAGAGTCGCCTTCAATGTGGTAGCGCCAGAATCCCAATGTATTGGCGCCTTTAACCATATATACATGTCCCCGTCCGTCAGCTGCGCCGGTTGAGCCTTTGAAAGGTAGAGCAGATTTGGTCCCTTCCATAGGCTTTATGTCAGCCAATTGAGTCCAGGAATCGCCTTCGGGGTCGTAGCGGAAGAACTCCGCAGTCTTATTGCCCTTAGCCGCGTAGAGCTTACGAGCTGTGCGGTCCCAAGCCAGCCAGCCTCCGTCTTTTACTGCTTTACCTCCACCGGACGGCATAGGTCTCAGTGCTGTCCAGCCGGCATGCTGGGCGACTGTAACCGTTCCCCGGGCGGTGTCATTCTCCGGATGCTGATCCGTGGCTAGAATGGTGTAGGCTTTGACTGTGTAATTACCGGCGTCTGAAAGCCAACGTTTTTCCAGTTGACGTATTACGGGGATGGACGGATCTATGGGTATGTCTGCTTCAGTTGTGTCGTAGACTGGAGTACCAGAAGCGGTGAGAATGAGGAAGCGCAGGTCGCAGGTTACAGCATCATCTCCGTAGTTTTCTATCTTTACCGTGGGACGTACGAACACTCCATAGGGTATATGGCCGGTGGGGGCAATAATCTGGGAGACCCCCACGTCATATACTACCGGCTGGTCGGTGATGCTGAAGGTGCCGGTGCGCAAATCATTGTCCGGATATTCGTCTCCGGCCATTGCCGTGGAGCAACGAGTAACATAGTATCCTACCGCATGGGGTTTAGGCCAGACGGGAAAGGTAAGTGTAGTGGCATAACCTGGTTCCAACTGTACGTCCAAACTCTCGCTATAAGTTGGCTCATCTGTGCCGGAAGAGAAGGAGAAATAGGTGCGGAAGGTAGCTGGTAAGGTCCCCAAGTTTTTCACTTTTGCCTTGGGTCGTATGACGGCGCTTGTATCAAAACTGCCAACTGGGGCTAGAATACTGGTAACTTCCACATCCCGTTCAACCGGGATACGTACGGTGAAACTACTGCTTAGTACGTTGTTGGCCGGGTATATGTCACCCTCTATAGCCGTGGAACAGCGGGTTGTGTAAGTACCTGGCGCATGTGGCTTTGGCCAAGCAGGGAAGGCAGCTAGGGTGGAACCGGCAGGGGGTAGGTTGCTTATGGTTGTACTCTCGGAATACACTAAGGCGTCTGTATGGTCATACAGATGGAAGTAAGCCTTGAAGGTAGCGGCGGTGGGCCCGAAATTTCCCACCATGGACCGGGGTTCTACTACTTCGTGTGTGTCAACTGTTCCAACGGGTGAGACTATCGATATTACGCCCACGTCGGTGGCGTTGCCTGTTTCCTGAGTGGTGAAGTTGAAAGTGGCGTTGCATAGTGTGCCGGAGGGGTTGTTATTCTTGGCTACGACCCGCCAGTAGTATTTTCTGCCTGCGGTTACATAACCGGTATAGGGGTATATAGTATCTGGTATGTCTGAGGCTATCTTGGTAACCGGACTGGGATTTGTGCTGAGGTAGATATCGTAAACGTTTGCGCGTTCTGATTTCTTCCACGTCAGGTTGCCTGCTAGAGGCACTTCTGTAGCGCCATTGGGAGGAGTAGAAAGGTCGAAGGGTCCGGGCTTGGCCTGTACGGTGTAGAAGTTCCATACGCCGGAAGCAGTCTGCCCGCCAGCGTTCTTGGCAATTACCTGCCAGAAATACTGGCGTCCGTGCTCAAGTCCGGCGTAGTCGTAAGTAACAGCAGTCTGACCTGAACTTACTCTCGTCTGAGGCGGATTCACCACATCCAAATAGACGTCATAACCGTTGTAGGCGCGCGCCGCTGCCTGCCAGGATAATTGTCCAGACACAGGCTGGTTGGGAGTACTGGGCAGAGGAGATACAAGCACTGGTTGCCCCGGTGCCTGCATCGTGGTAAACATACGGACACTGCTGGGAGTTTCTCCGCCAGCGTTCTTGGCCACAACTCTCCAGTAGTAATCTCTGCCGTCTATCAGACCTGAATACACACAGAATGTATCGGTCAGATTCTGGGCGAGGGTTTCCTGAGGAGGATTGAGAAGGTCAAGGAAAACAATGTATTCTGTTGCTCTTTCGGCCCGGCGCCAAATGAGCGTGTCGGCTACCGATTGATTCTGGGCATTAGCTGCGGGTCGTACGAGCGTAACCGTTCCCGGTTTTTCGACTACGACGGTGAAATCTTTGCTAGCGGTGTCGTTACCCGGTCCCTGGTCTCCACCAAGTTCGGTGTATGCTGTCAGGCGGTAGTTGCCGAGCGGTGTGGCGGTCCAATAGGTGGAAAAAGTAACGGTGCGGATTTCGCCAATGCCCAGATTGGTTACGGGCTCTGTCTGGTTGAATACGGGCGTACCGCCGGTTGTTGTAATTCTCACGCGCACATTAAAGCTTTCTTCGGCTCCGCCGTAGTTGTGCACTGTGACGCGCGGGTATACCTGTGTGTTCTCACCTATGGTGTCGGCCGGGACAAGTACGGCGCTTACGCCTACATCATGTCGTACCGCAGTTACCCAGTCGATTCGGTTGTAAGGGTCGTTGTCGTACTCTTCACCCCAGATCGTGCCGCTGCCATAATTTATTGTGATGTGGCCAGTGTTTCCCAGTTTCTCGATGTTGTAACTGCCGGCCGGGCCGGAAAAATCCACATTTAGCATGTCATCAAGAAGCTGGCTGTTTTCTATTTTCAGACACGGGCCGGATATGTCGCCGTGGTCAAAGCTGCAGTTGGAGAAGTTATGAGTGGAGTGAATGGTTCCGCCGGAGGTAATGGAGATTCCTCCCGTACCCATATATTGGAAGTTGGCATTTTGAGCTGCAATGGTGCCGCCGCCGACTGTGAAGGTGTATGGAAAGTTTTGAGAAACGGCGGTTACGGTTCCGCGCGCAAGTGCGGTGCCTACGATTGAAAATACACCTCCGTTTACGTTCACACTGCCCGAGGCAGAAGCGGTGCCCAGTTGCACAGTTCCAGAACCTACTAACAGGGTACCGGAGTTTACTGTCAGATTGTTTGCCACTACCAGGTTACCGTTCAGCGAAATACTGCCGGTGCTCTTATCAATTAGGAGACGATAGAAGGTATTGCCATTACACGCAAAGGAGTTGTTACCCGGGCCGTTGAAAATCAGACTGGGTGTGCTGGTATAGGAATAATTTCCCGTGCCGGTCCAATCCCCGGAAACGTAAATGTCAGCACTTTGCGTCAGGGTACCCTGATTACTTACCTGAGAGAGAACGAAGCCGTGGCCAGAAGCGAAGTTGCCAGCCAGGGTGAGACCGCCCCCCGAATTCACCGTGACACCACTGGTAGCTGTTACCGAACTACCCAGCGTACCAGTAGCAGTAGTGAAACTTACCGTTGCGCCGCCGGTTTTCTGTATGCGAAGGTCATTGAAGGCCCAGGTGGCTGTAACTGGCGTCAGGGAGCCGTGCAATTGAACTGTGGACGGGGTGTTGCCGATAAAGACGATGACCGCATTTCCGCTGGCTTGAAATATGGAACCACCGGTAGCGCTGCCGGTGATACTGCCTAGGAAACTGACAATGCCACCGGTAGCATACCAACCGCCGTCGCCTGTGGCTGAGGCTAGTGTGAGGGCGCTGCTGGGACCTGTATAGCTGAGCGAACCGGAGTTAATTTCAAAACGTCCTGCGCCTCCTATCTCGTGCAGATAGATTGTAACCGTAGGTGAACCAGTAAGGTTCGTACGGAAAGGATAGGTGGAGCTTTGGTTGAGTTTGTAGATGTTGACGTTGCCGCCGTTTATATTCAGTGTGCCGGACGAAGTTCCCTGAATTTCGGCTGTTCCGGTGTTCGCCGTCAGGTTGCGACCGTTGGTGTTCAGAATGCCGCGGGTGAGGATGAGGGCCGCTCCGCTTTCGTAGTTCAGGGTCAGGTCTGAATAAAGGGTCACGATGTCAGAAGCAGAGCTTTTCTGTATTTCCAGGCGGCCCAGAGCAAGGGAAGTACCGCTGGAGATTTCCGAATTACCCGCGCCGGTTATGCGGAGGAGACTTGCAGAGCCGAAAGACACGGTACCTAGGTTGGTGAAGTTTCCGGCTGCGGTGACAGTGCCCGATTCAGTCCCGAAGGTTTTGCCGGTGGCATTTATTACCGCGCCGGGGAAGGTCATATTGCCTGAGGAGCTGGTAAGGTTCCCCGAGTTTGTAAAGGTACCGGAATTTGTAAGCGTAAGGGAGGCGGTGGACAAGGCTATGGTACCAGTGTTTTCAAGTCCTCCGACACCGGTTATTTCCAGGCTTCCAGAGCTGAAACTGATGGTCCCGGAGTTGGTCAACTTGCCGCTTACTCTGAGGGTAGCTGATACCATATCTTCAATTACGCCATAATTTATCAGGTTACCGGCGGTAGTGGTGCTGCCAGCCTTGGCCCGACGGAAGTATCCCCGGTTTTCGAAGGTGTTATTTACATATAAATCTTTAGCGCTGCCAGGAGCGGTGAGAGTTCCGTTGACTTCGATGGTGAGAGAATTCAGTGTGACTGCCTGGGCTACTTTGTAAGTGACAGTTGTATTCTGGCCGATGATAACATCGTCGCCATTGACTGGTACCCCGTTGTTCCAGATAGTACTGTTTCCCCAGTCACCACTGGCGATGCTTTTTGTGGTCTTCGCTGCCGACGGGCTGACAAGCGCGAAGGCGAGAACTACTACAGTAAGAACGGCTGTGCCGAGCCGTGCAGAAAGGTTTGCTGTTTTTGTACTGCACATAACATCTCCTCCTTTTTAACATACTCCATACTCCTCAACCTTAATTTGCACCGGCCGGCTATCTTAAACCCAGAAAATACAGAGTGTAAGCTCGCACCGCCGGTCCGGTTGCGTTGCAATGCTGGGAAACTATGTAACCTAAGCCTTTACAGTACGGTCTGGCGATGCCTGTACCGTCCGGTATGGATACGATAATTGTGGTGAGCGGTGTCCGACTGTCAAGTTCTAACAAGTCAATTTTTGATGTAGTTGCACCTAGTTTTCAAGAGAAGCGCAATTTCGAATCAGAACGAACTGGCTATTGCGAAGAAAGCTGTTTGACGAAGACCGGGTATAAGGTCTTCTCTAGTCCATAACCACAGCTTTGCCCGTGACGGTTTGGTTGTTGGCGGTAAGGCGGTATAAGTAGGTACCGGGTTTGACCTTCTCACCATCGTTTGCACGACAGTCCCACAGGATAGAGTATTCGCCTGGTCGGGCAGCAGAGCCGTCCCTAAGCAGTCTTATCATTCTGCCTGTGGCGTCGTAGATACCAAGGTTTATCGGACCGGGCTGCATAACGCGGAAACTGATGGTGAGCTGGCCGTGGGCCGGGCTGGGCTGGAGCCGATGCCAAGGCGCAGGTTCACTTGGGGTTATCACTTCTTCCACCCCGGTACTGACACGCTCAACTACTGCGCGGATGCAGACGTTACGGTCAGTCCAGAAAGGGGGGTCTGTTAGCTGGAACCAGTTAGGGCCTACTTCTGGGAGAGTGATGTATCCGCCCCGGTAAGGTACTATTGGACCAAGGTCTAAAGTCAGGGGTTTCTGGTCGGGCGGGTGCCTGCGGACAATTACGCACGCCCAGAAGTCCTGATAAGGAGCAATGTAGGGTGTGCGGGGCATATTGGCACGGCGCCAGACGCCGCCACCCAGACCTGTGGCCCGGGTGGTATCAAGCGTCGGGCCCGGTTCGGTATGAGAACCGGTACCAGCAGTGTAAACGAATATGGCGTCGGCGCTGCCGGTAAGGTAATAGAGTATGGCTTTTACTCGCACGCCGGTGGTTTCGGTATAGCGCTGGGCACAGCCGTAACTATAAGTGCCGTTTATACTGAATCCGCGGTCTGGCTCCAGGTCCCAGCGCAGGGTTTCTTCGCCGTCGGCCCAGTCGGATTTAATAAACTCATAGTCTTCACGCGGAGCAAGTTCCACAGAAAAACGTTTGAATTCTTCCGGACATACCGTTGGCGTCTGCGCCAGAGTGGCGGCAGAGAAGAAAACGAGAACTAGGACAGCAAAGGACATTGATTTCATCATAGACCTCCAGGGGTTGTGTTACATACAGTTAACTTTGACAATCTACTTTTGAAAGTATAGTATACACCCTTGCCATGTCAATGTATCACCCATAACTCAGGAGGACCATGTGTCTGTTCTAGTGTTGTTTGTTACCATTTTTTCCCTAGCTGGGACATTTGATACAATGCCGGATGTTTTGGTGCAGAATTCAAACCCGTTTTCATCCTCAGCTTGTCTCAACTCTCTGCAGCCGGCAGGGGGAGGTTATGACACTCTGCATTATGACGGGAACAACGCTACCGGTATAGGTATGTCTGGCGGAGGCTGGTTCAAGACGGCGGTTAGGTTTACCGCTCCCTATCGCTGCATTCTGAAGTCCATTCTTTTCTACCAGTTCGACTACGCCATGATGGAATATATGTTCATCTACGGGCCGGGCAGTTCCACGCAGCCGGGCACAGTGTGGGATTCTGTTCTCTATGAGCCTTCAGCGCCCCGGAGCTGGGTGAGTACTGCGGTACCAAACGAGTATTTTGTTCCTGCCGGCACTGATTTCTGGGCTGGTCCGCAGATTCCTTGCCCCCCTAATCGTTATCCGGTAGGAGTAGATTCCGGGCCGCTGGTGCCAGACCGCAACTTCATATACTGGGATGAGAGAATCGGTTGGGTGCAGGTTGACCGAATAGGCGTGCCTCGCAACTGGAACATCCGCGCAGTCGTAGCCAGGGCCGAATCCCGCGACGTGTGTCCAACTGCGGTACTCGCTCCCACCTCCCAGATTTGGCCAGGTCCAGTTGTGCCCAAGGTGAGCGTGAGAAATATAGGGGAACAGGCAGAAAGTAACATACCTGTGGCTATCTGGATAGATTCAGCTGGCAGGAGAGTTTACGAGGAAACGACGGTTCTTGCCGGCCCGCTAGCACCCAGGGGATACGGAGTGGTTTCTTTCCCCACCTGGTTTCCCGGGTCAGTGGGCGCAGAGTACAGGATAACTGTCTTCACGTCGTTCGCAGCGGATTTGAATCACGCTAACGACACAATAACAACCTCAGTTCGGGTAGCTGGCGCAGCCTTCTCTGATACGCTGGTGGCCAGACGTGTTGTTGGCGCGCCGCCGTCAATAGACGGTAGAATTGAGGCTGCAGAATGGTTGCCCGCAAGAGCATTTGATATATCGGACACGGCTGGACAGGGCCTCGTGCGAAGACCGCCGGGTTCGAGTACGGTGCGGTTTCTCTATGACGAGCATTTTCTTTATCTGGCCTGCGAATTTCCCACTGTGACAGAAAGACAGGATGGAGATTTCTTTGCCGTGTGTATGGATGAAGATCGTTCCGGCAACTGGAACCGTATAGACTCTTCCGAAGGACGGCATACAGTTTTTTACACCTCAGGACAAGACTCAGTAATTTTTGAGGCGATTTTGAATACCTTGCCCTACATGTGGCGGTTGGAAGGACAATGTCCGGGCGCCTTCAGCACTTCCAGTACTGCAGGAGGTCACCTGCAGTTTGAAGCGAAAATACCTCTGGGTTTGCGGCGGGGAGACCTAAGCTTGCTGCCGGGCGATACTGCCAGCGTATTTATCTACGCCATGGCGGGAAATGGCTCTGATTGCTATGGCTGGTGGCCGCAGCGGGTAACTCAGGGCGAATGGGCCAGGCCTGCGCTCTATGGCCCGCTTGTGCTTTCCACCGAAGTAGGAGTTGGCGAAGGAAGAGGTCATAAACCGGCTCAGCCTTTCCGGTTGGAAATACTGCCAAATCCGGCAAGAGACAAGGCAGTCATTTGTTTGCCGTACAGGGCTGTTTGTTCCGAACTTCAGGTCGTAGATGCTGCTGGCCGGATAGTCGCACGCCAGCCGGTGACTGGTGCGTCAGTGGAGCTTGACTTGAGAAGACTTGCCGGCGGCGTTTATCTGATAAGACTGGAACCGGGTTTGTGGAAGGCGCGGCTGGTTGTTCTGGAATAGAGAGTTCTACCGCAGGAGTTTGTGCCGGAACTCGGTATCATTAGTTAACATATGAGTCACAGACGCCGCTTCCTGCTATGGCTGACGGTCTTGAGCTTAGGGGTGCCGGTTTATGCGGGCATGCTCCAGATTCATTGTCTGAATGTCGGACATGGAGATGCCACGCTGGTTATTTCGCCTGCGGGACGCACTCTATTGATTGATGCCGGTAATGACAGTATGGGACTGCGTAAGGTACTGCCCTGGCTTTCCAGCCGTGGCATTACCAGCCTGGACTGGATAGTTGCCACCCATTATCACGGAGACCATATAGGCGGTTTGGACGAGGTCATAAACGGGCTGGGTCGCGATTCAGTAAAACAAGCAGTTTATGACCGGGGTTGGTCGTACGGCACGAACGCTTACGGCGACTATGTACGGGCAGCAGGCAACAAGCGTCGGACGATTGCGGACGGCATGGCACTGGACTTGGGCGAGGGAGTGATTGTGCGGTGTCTGGCGGTGAATGGCAATGGTCGTTTGCACAGTCCTTTTACCGACCCACCCTGGAGCGAAAACGATTTGTGCATAGCCTTGCGCATTTCCTATCAGCGGTTCGACTTTTCCATTTCTGGCGACCTAAGTGGCGAGAGTACAGCTTACTACCGAGATATTGAGACTTCAGTTGGGCCGGAGATTGGGCCGGTAGAGGTGCTGCGCGTGAATCATCATGGCAGCGCCTACAGCTCAAATTGTAGCTTTCTGGCTGCGCTGTCACCTCTGGTCTCAGTGATTTCCTGTGGCAAGAACGATTACGGTCTTCCCACTCAGGAAGCGTTGAGTCGGTTGCGACCCTATGGCCCGGTGTATCAGACTGCAGACAGGGACGGTCGGCCGGTAAACGGTGATGTTATCATTAGTACCGATGGTCAGCGGTTTATCGTCAATGGAGATACTTTCAACTGCAAAACCGGAGTGGAGGAGGTTGTCACGACGCCTTTTGTCTGGGCTGTTGTTCCGGGCATAGTGCGGCAAGTGTTGCATCTGCCGCCAGCCGGGTTGAGTGAGCGGGCCGGTGCAGTCCTACTGGATGTTGTGGGTCGCAAAGTGGCAGAGTTACGGCCGGGGGCAAATGATGTGAGCAGTCTTGCACCAGGGGTGTATTTTCTGGTGACGCGGACAGCGGCAGTGGGTAACCGCCAGAAGCTGCTGCTGGTGCGTTAGTTTTGCCCCATCCGAACAACAGTTCAGCTCTGAGAACATACAGCTTTCTGCCAGACGCGGAGGAAGTTCTCGCCCTGAACCTTGCGGATGTCGGGATCGGAGAAGCCACGGGCGCGGAGACCTTCTGCAATCGCGGGTATCTTCGTGGCGTCTTCCAGTCCTGCCGGGCCTTGCCCGAAGCCGTCGAAGTCTGAGCCGAGAGCGACTGAGTCTATACCTGCTACCTCAACTGCGTGCTCGATATGGTCAAGGACATCTTCCAGTGATGTTGGCTCCGGTTCCGGTCGTAGAAATGCAGGAAGAAATACAATTCCGATAACACCTTCTGCCTGCGCCAAGGCTTTGAGTTGTTCATCGGTCAGATTGCGAGGATGGTCGCACAAAGCTCGACAGGCGGAATGAGAACAGATGACCGGAGCAGTTGATTTCTCCAGGACATGGTAGAAGGTCTTAGGAGCAGAGTGGGACAGGTCAACAATGATACCTAGTCTGTTCATTAATGCGACTGCTCTGACGCCGAGCTGAGTCAGTCCGCGGCCGGTGTCTTCGAGACAGGAGTCAGCGAATTCGTTGGCGTTATTCCAAGTCAGAGTGATGACGCGGACCCCGCGCTTCTGGAATGCCTCGATGTTGTCGAGACTGCCTTCCAGCGCATGGCCGCCTTCGATGCCAAGAATGCCGGCGATGCGACCGAATTTGACCAGTTTCATCATTTCATCTGGAGTATGGGCAGGGCCGATCTCTTGCGGTACAGTGCGGCAGATGTCTTCGAACGCGTCTAGCGCCTTATGCACAAAAACCGCACGTTCGCCTGGTTTGAGTGTCTCCGGGTTAGTCCAGACTGCGAATACCTGCGCAGTAATGCCGCCTTCTTTCATGCGAGGCAAATCAAGGTGGCCTGTGTCCAGGCGTTTGGTGATATCTTTGCGCCCCTGGGCATGGTCATGGAGAGAATCACAGTGCAGGTCAACCACAAGTCTTGCGCCAGACGGCGAAAGGGAATGCTCAGACGACGAATCGGTTTGATTGAGCATAGACACTGATGGTAGCCGTGTGGAGCGGAGCGTCAAGATAAAGCGGTCGGTGCTGTAGCCAGGCGGGAAGTGATGCGGAAGAAGTTGTCGGGGAGTCCCCAGGGCAGGGGCCGCCTAGGGGGCAGGACGCAGGTCAGGAGCAGGAAAACGGAAAGCGACAGGTTGTTTTGGGGCGCAGGTTTGTCGGTAAAGCTGGGGCTGAGACGATGAAGGAGGTGGAAAGACAAATAGAAGAACTCGCGGGGGAAGGAGCAGAAAAAAGAACCGAAAGTTGCTTGAGGCTGTTTGCGGAGTGGCTGCGACAGAACATCGTATAGTCGGAATGAAAACGTCTGTCTGAGGTTTCATTTGGGCGAGGATTCCAGCCTACGGGAAAACGTTGGTGTTCGGAAGAAAGTCTTGACCAAAGAAAGGTGTTCCGCGGAGAACGCAGCCTGCAAAAGAGACGAGAGTCAGCCAAGAATTGCCCGCAGGTCTTCTTCCGATGTCCTTATTGGCGTGACGTTGAACTTGTCCATGAGCACCTTGAGCACGTTGGGTGTGATGAAAGCAGGCAAGCTTGGACCCAGGCGGATGTTTTTAATACCGAGATGGAGCAGGGCGAGCAGTACCGCTACTGCTTTCTGTTCATACCAGGAGATGATGAATGAGAGCGGCAGGCTGTTGACGTCGGTGTTGAAAGCCTTGGCTAGGGCCGAAGCAATCTGAATTGCGGAGTAAGCGTCATTACACTGGCCAATGTCCAATAGACGCGGGATACCGTCAATGTCGCCGAATTCCAGCCGATTGAACTTGAACTTGCCGCAGGCAAGGGTGAAAATCAGGCAATCCTTTGGCACTTTCTGGGCGAACTCTGTGTAGTAGTTGCGCTCCGGCTTTGAGCCGTCGCAACCGCCAATGAGGAAGAAGCGCCTTATCTTGCCCACCTTGACCAGTTCGATGACCTTGTCCGCGAGAGACATCACCGCGTTGTGGCCGAATCCGACCGTAATGTACTTCTCTTCGCCATCTGCGTCAAAACCCGGTGCGGCAAGCGCGGCATTGATAACCGGCGTGAAGTCTTTATCTGGGCCGATGTGAGGAACGCCCGGCCAGGCGACCAGCCCAGTGGTGAAGATGCGTTCAAAGTAGCTTTTCTGTGGTCGCTGGATGCAGTTGGTAGTCATGACGATGGCGCCCGGAAAGTTCGGGAATTCCTTCTGCTGGTTCTGCCAGGCAGTACCGAAGTGGCCGGCAAGATGTTTGTACTTCTTCAAACCCGGATAACCGTGGCAGGGCAGCATCTCGCCATGGGTGTAGACGTTGATGCCTTTGTCTTCGGTCTGCTTCAGGATAAGTTCCAAATCACGCAGGTCGTGACCGGACACAAGGATTGCCTTGCCTTTACGCGGGGTGATACGCACCTTGGTCGGCTCCGGATGACCATAGGTGCCGGTGTTGGCTGCATCGAGCAGTTCCATAGCCTTGAGATTGACTTCGCCGGCCTTGAGTGCAGCGGCAACAAGCTCCTCGGCGGTGAAGGTGTCGTGCGAGATAAGGTCAAGCAGGCGGAAGATGTCTGCATAGTGCTCGTTCGATTCCCGGCCCAGGATGGCGGCGTGATCAGTATAGGCGGCAATGCCCTTGAGTCCGAACAGGATGAGGTCGAGGAGGCCGGCGATGTCGTGCCCGAACTGCTCGTGACGCTTGAGAATGCCTTTGTCCCGGCCCTGCTCGACGAGCGCGGATATGTTGCCAGCAGGTTGCCACGCGGCTGGGCCGGATAGTTGCTCAACTGCTTTCTGCAGTCTTCTTGCCGCCTCTTCGTACAATTTCTTTGCTTTGTCCTTCACGTGTGCGGCCCGCAGGAGCAGACCGTGCAGTCGCTCCGGGTCAAAGTCCACATTGGTGATGGTCGAGAACAGCGCCTCAACTGTGAATCGGTTCACTTCCGGGTCGAACGCTCCCATTTCAGCTGCCCGATGTGCATACATTGCTATGCCCTTGGTGGCGTATACCAGCAGGTCCTGCAGGACTGCTGTCCTTTCGTCCTTGCCGCAGACACCCTGTACGGTGCAACCGGTACCTTTGGCGGTCTGTTCACACTGATAGCAGAACATGCTCACGATTTTACTCCTTGGGTTTGTTTCACTGTCTTGCCATCTATGTCTATCGTAACTTCGGCGAACGGAATGACCTCGCCCGAATCTTCTATTGCCTGCTGTACCAGTTGCACAAGACCATAGCAGCAGGGTACGGTCATATGCGCCACGGTTACAGACTTCGGCTTTGCAGTCCGGAACAGCTCGGTCAGTTTCTCTACATAGAATTGTGCATCGTCCAGTTTGGGGCAGGCAATGAGAAGAATTCGGTTTCTGACAAGTTCCTCGTGGAAGTTGGGGTGCGAAGAGCCCACACAGTCGGCCGAAATCAGAAGGTCCGCACCTTTGAGATAAGGAGCTGAAACCGGTACCAGCATCAGTTGGATTGGCCAGTTGCGCAGATGCGACAGAGGCCGAGGAATTGAGTGGTCAGTTGTGCGAGCGACTGCGACAGAGGGTGAAAGTTCACGGACCGCAGAGCCGGGACAGCCACAGGCAAGTGTTTTCTTCTCACCCGGAATGGGGATATTGTGTTGCCTTAGATAGGCGACCGCCTGGTTATGGTAGTCAATAGCACCATGGTCTTTCAGATGTGCCAGGTGTGCGGCGATAGTGTTGGGCCCGGTCTTGACGATGTTGGCCATCACTCTGGCTTCGTCGTACGGCTCGGCTTCACGTTCAATCACCGTCATTGCGCCTTCCGGACAGTGACC
>CBFGJV010000031.1:0-19021 GCA_965649205.1 Caldifarciminota bacterium
TTCGCTCAGCGGCATCCCCCAGAAAAACGGCAATCCCATTCCTGGCCAATTTCCGTACAAAACCTCCCACAATCCCGCGGTCACTTCCTATACTTATGTTATACCCCTCAACAACTGGACACCGGGCCAGGAACTTTATATAGCTGCTCACGCCTCAGCACAACTGCTTGACGAAGAAGGCAATATCATCCGGAGTGAAACTGGCTGGGGCTTTGGACCCGGTTTTCCCGGCAAAAATTGGGCTACTTACTTGAAGTATACGATTCAGGCCTGCGACCCGGGTGGTGGCGGTAATCTGGCTGGCCAGTTCCGTACCCAGACCCAAGGCGGCTGGGGAGCAGTACCGAAAGGTAATAACCCTGGTGCCTATCTGCATGCAAACTTTGCTGGAGCCTTTCCCTCCGGCCTGGTAGTGGGCGGTGGATATACCCTTACTCTTACCAGCGCTCAGGCAGTTACGAACTATCTTCCTGATGGTGGCACTCCGGCAAAGCTTACGCAGAACTGGGTTGACCCGGGTAACCAGGCTATAACTGTGCTTGCCGGCCAGGTTGTAGCTCTGTCGCTTTCTGTGGGCTTTGATTTGTACGACCCCAACTTCAGCCCCTCCAACGTAAACTTAAAAGACCTACTGGTGGCAGATCCGAACAGTCCGTACTACGGCTGGAGTGTGCAGCAGGTGCTGGACGAAGCCAACCTTATACTTGGTGGTGGTCCGGGCAACCCCTCGCAGATAAACCAGGCAGTATCGGCCATCAACCAGAACTTTGTTGACGGTACTATTGATAACGGCTTCCTGCAACTGCCTTAATACCGGCTCGGTCAGAGAAGGGGCAGGGTTTTACCTGCCCCTTTCTCTTTCCTGCGGAACTTTTATCCCTCTATCTGTGCTAATGATGCGACCAGGCGCAGAAACGGTGGACATCTCCAGCAGCCGGGCTATAATGTGTTTCTTAGATACTCTTATGTCTGAAGGACAACCTCCGAATCCGGACTTCCAGCCGAGGATAGTAGCTTTTCTGTGTAACTGGTGTTCCTACGCCGGAGCAGACTTGGCCGGCATTTCCCGCATCCAGTATCCTCCATCTATTCGCGTCATCCGAGTGCCCTGCTCCGGCCGGGTGGACCCTTTCTTCATCCTCAAAGCATTGCAGTCTGGTGCCGACGGCGTTCTGGTATCCGGTTGCCATCCTGGCGACTGCCACTACCTTACGGGCAACTATGTCGCCCGGCGACGATTCGCCGTTCTGCATGACCTTTTGGACTTCTTTGGCATTGAACCAGGCCGGGTAATGTTTTCCTGGGTATCGGCTGCAGAAGGCGAACGTTTCGCCGCGGTCGTGCGAGATGTAACCGAGCAAGTGCGCCGACTGGGACCTTCCAACCGCCTGGCCATGGCCCGAACATCTCTTCAGGACATCAGACAGAGTGCAGAATGAACCAGCCTAACGACCGGCAGAACCTGCTCCGAAATAGGGTCAGAACACTGCTGGAAAACAAGGAAGTGGTGGCGGCTCTCGGTTATCGTGCCGGTACTCTGCCCGGCACAGCCGTACCCTGGCTCGCACGCAAACCGGAGCATGCCGACAAGCTGGTCTGGAACGAAAACTGCCTTGCCAACCTCGCTGTTTATCTTCCTCGACTGAAAAAACTCGGCAGATTGGCGATCGTGGCTTCCGGCCCTACATCCCGCTCTCTGGTAAATCTCCTCAAAGAAAATCAGATCAGACGCGAGAACCTGTACATAATCGGCATCGCCGGGTTAGTTCCTTCTGCTCCCACCTCAACCGCAGAACCAAAAACCCTGTTCGGCACACCCAACCCGGTTATCTACGACGAGATGATAGGCGAAAAGGCGCCTGAGCCCGAACAACCGGACGACTATGCCGACATTGTGGCTTTCGAGAAGCTGCCCAGCGAAGAACGTTGGCGTATTCTGCGGGAAGAACTCAGCCGTTGCATCCGCTGCTATGCCTGCCGCCAGGTCTGTCCCAACTGTTACTGTCCCAACTGCTTTGTGGACGTAAGTCAACCACAATGGGTAGGCCGCACCCCGGACGATTCCGACACCGTGATATTCCACATTATGCGCGCCATGCATATGGCCGGTCGCTGCGTAGAATGCGGTGCGTGTGCCCGGGCCTGCCCAATGGGCATCAACCTTATGCGTCTCAATCGGAAGGTAGCTTTAATCGTAAAAAGTAGATTCGGCCATGTCTCAGGGATGAAACTGGATGAGCCATTGCCCTTGGCCAGCTTTCGTACAGACGACGGGCAGGAGTTTATCAAATGAAGCCACGCCTCATCTCCTGCAAGGACTTTCCCAATTTTCTCTCCGCCCTAGCAAAGGAAAAAGAGTTATGGGCACCGGTGAAACTCAAAGATACCTCCGGTTCCCGCTTCGCTCGCATCAGGGACGCCCAGGAAATCTGCTTTGACTTCCTGAATACTAAACTTCCGCTCAAGGAACTGTTCTTTCCCCAGCGCGAAGCACTGTTCAGTTTTCCTGCTGACGATCCTTGTCGTATTCAACCCTCGCTGCAAATTCCTGACCGCATAGTCCTGGGAGTGCGTCCCTGCGATACGGCTGCACTGTTGCTGCTTGACCGTGTTTTTCTGGACCACCGCTTTCTGGACCCGTATTATCAGGAACGGCGCCGGAAAACTATCCTCATCGGCCTGGCCTGCAACGAACCCGGCCCGGCCTGCTTCTGCACTGCGCTGCTGGGCGACCCCCATGGCACCAAGGGACTAGACATACTGCTGGTTGACTTGGGAGAGAAATATCTGGCGCAACCTCTGACCCCCGCGGGCGAGGAACTCGCCGCGCAACTGCCCGAAGCAAAAGCTGCCGACCTGACTCGGGCGGAAAAGCTGAAACAGACTGCGGTGCAGGCAATGAAATTCGCCCTGGATTTGGCGGAACTGAAGACCAGACTGGAGCAGAGCTTTGACCACGAAATATGGGAAGAACTGGCTCTACCCTGCGTCAACTGTGGAGTGTGCACTTATGTCTGTCCCACCTGCCACTGCTTCGATGTAACCGACGAAAAATTCAAAGGCCCAGGCGCGCGGCTGCGCACCTGGGACTCTTGCCAATTTTCCCTTTTCACCCGACATGCCTCCGGTCATAATCCCCGGCCTGCCGGCAAAGACCGTCTGCGCCAGAGAACTCTGCATAAATTCCGTTATTTCCCTCAGACACACTCAGACGAGAGCTGCTCTGCGCTTCTGATGCTCTGCGTGGGATGCGGCCGGTGTATTTTGGAATGTCCGGCCGGCATTGACTTGAAAGAAACGCTTATCACCCTGACTGAGCGACTGGAGCCTGGACGATGAAACATTCTGCCCCGTCCAATCCCTACCTGCCGGTGCCGGTGCGAATTGAAAAAGTTACTATTGAGAACGAGGCGCGCGACCTCAAGACCTTTGCGCTATCCTTTCTGGACCCAACACAACGGTTTGACTTTTCCTGCGGCCAGTTTGCCTTTCTTTCCCTTGTCGGCGTAGGCGAAGCTCCCTTTGGCATTGCCTCTGCTCCACACGAAGAACGCCTCTTGTTCACGGTCAAGCGGATTGGCGTCTTTACCACTGCACTGCACGAACTGGACACCGGCGCCATCATCGGTCTGCGCGGCCCCTATGGTAACTGTTACCCCCTGGAACAGGCAAAAGGCAAAGACATCGTCATCATTTCGGGTGGCTTTTCCTTCACCACCCTGCGCTCCACTCTGGTGCATCTACTCCAACCCTCAATCCGCGCCCAGTACGGTCGCATCACCTGCATCTACGGAGCCCGCTCTCCTGGCGAGCTCCTGTACAAAGAAGACCTTAAAAAATGGGAAGTCAGCCCGGATGTAAATATGATAGTATGCGTGGACCGACTGGGTGGTGCGGACTGGCCGCGGACCGAAGGACTAGTGCCCAACGTGCTGAAAGAAGTGGCCCCCTCGGCCACCAATGCGATTGCCTTAGTATGCGGCCCACCCATAATGATAAAATTCACCCATCCGGTATTGGAGAAACTGGGATTTTCGCCTGACAGCGTGTTCCTCTCTCTGGAAAACCGGATGAAATGCGGCATTGGCAAATGCGGCCACTGCAACATCGGAGAAAAATACGTCTGCCTAGATGGCCCGGTATTCTCCTATGCCGAAGTGCTGCGCCTGCCCGCAGACTACTAACCAGCCGGGCAGGTTGTATTGACACTCTGGCAGCTCGTCCTATAATTCCCTAGCTGTGACAGACGAAGAATTCTTCGACTCTTTACTTGCCGAGTGCATTAAGCGAAACGCCTCCGACTTGCACCTTACTGTAGGGCGCCCCCCTACGCTTCGTCTGGACGGATACCTGCGTCCCATAGAAGGATGTCCGGTACTCACCCCGGAGATGACCAGCAGCTTCAAGGACATCGCCACCAAAGATGTAAAACACCTGCGCGCCCAGATTGACAACGGCGGCGGCGGTGACTTTGCCCTCACCTACAAGAACATGGCTCGCTTCCGGGTGGCGGTTTACAAGCAGAAAGGATACTTCGGTCTGGCCCTGCGTTTGATTCCCCGACGCATCCTGTCCTTTGAAGAACTCTTCGTATCTTCTCATCTCATACCTCGCATCAAGAATCTTCTGGACCGGCCGCATGGGCTGATTCTGGTAACTGGCCCCACCGGTATGGGCAAGACCACCACACAGGCCACCTTCGTTGACTACATCCTGGAAAGCCCGCGGCACGTGCTCACCATTGAAGACCCGGTCGAGTTTGTCCACGACCACAAGAACGGACTCGTGACCCAGCGCGAAGTAGGCGTGGACGTTTCCAGCTTCCGCGAAGCCATAATGAAGGGGCTCCGTTCCAATCCGAACGTAATCCTCGTGGCAGAGATCCGTGACCTGGCCACAGCCGAAGCCACCATCTGGGCCGCAGAATCTGGTCACTTGGTCATAGGCACTTTGCACACCACCACAGCCGCAGAAACAGTTACGCGCTTCATAGACATCTTCCCGCCTGAAATAAGAGACCAGATCAGAATCCAGTTTTCCATTTCGATTCTGGCCATATTCTGTCAAAGACTGGTACTCAAGGCCGGCGGCAAAGGCCGGGTAGGCTGCTACGAAATAATGGTGGCTACGCCGGCGGTACGCAACCTCATAAGAGAAAGAAAAATAGAACACCTACCCTCAGCCATCCAAACCGGCAGTGCCGAAGGCAGCATATCGTTTGACGCCTATCTGGCCGAGTTATACCGGGCTGGCAAGGTCACCTACGAAACTGCCATCGCTTCTGCCTTCGACCCAAAGGGATTCCGCGAGCTCATCGAATTCGGGGCCAAAAGCGGAAAATTGGGAAAATAAAACTGGCCCGGAACCGCCAGCCTATACCAGGGCGTAGCGGTACCGGGAAAATACCACCAGCCCTTTCTCCGGCAATTCTTCCCACTGCAGCTTGCGCACCGTCTCCAGCTTCAGCGGACTTATCACCCGGAACAAAGGCGCGCGGCCCAGCCACAACCTGCCCTCGGGCAGATTGTCCCCGGTACTCACTACCAGAACTTCCTCACTCATCAAGAAAAACCGCAGACTCTCGCTACCGGCTGGCCGATGTTGCTCCACCGAACCCAGCGGATCGTCTGCGCTGAAATGCCTCGCCAGATATGCAAACAGTTTTTCCTCCCGGCACAGCGGGGCAAAACCCAGCTGCTCTTCCGGCACATCCGGAACGTGCCCTTCACAGGCAAAAGCCCAGTCCTTGTCCTGCTCCCGCCGCAGCCAGGGTTGAACCGACTTATCCCGGTTTATACAAAGAAAAGCCATATCTGTCTTGACGCCACCTAAAGACGAAAAATCCGTCTTCTGAGAATCAGCCTGTCCGCGCAGAACCTCCACCCGGTTACCGTAACAGTAAGCCGTTCCCCAGCTCGCAAAAGCGCCCTGTCGGCTCAGCTCCCCTCCTATTTCTACCAAAAGCGCAGGACGAAACCTGCCGGCTAAGGCGACTACCACGCTACTGCCACACCTGCCTGTCCCGGTCTCAAGGTAAACTGCATCTGCCGATCAAACCCGTACATCTGCGCCGACACATAAGCATCGGCCATGGAAAAAGCCAGCACCGCACCTGTCCACCACAGAAAAACATTCCGTCTGTTCCGCAGCACAAGGTATCCTTCCTCGTCCCCCGCCCGTAACTTGCTCATAGCCTGCAGATGGTCTCTCACCGACAAGACGCCCAAGGTTATTTCGGCTGGAGCTATGATGCATGCCTTCCACCAGCGGCCGGCATAAACCTGTCCGGCTCCCGGCACCAGAAAAGACAGAAGCACTGCAGTACCCGGCGACTTCTCTGCCCCTGCGGCCGGTTTCATTTGCGCTCTCGGTGCCGAACTCGCCCGCACGCTGTCCGACTCCAACGCTGTTTCTTGGGCAGACGCAAATCCGCCCAGCCACACTCCAAAAACCGCCAGTACCAGCCAGCCGGCTCTTACCAGCCTCTTTTCCACCTCTAACTCTCCGCCACGGACTTACCGATGCACCACTATTTCCACCCGCCGGTTACGTTGCCGCCCGACTGCGGTGCGGTTATCGTCCCGCGGCCGGGTAGAACCACTGCTTCTCACCACCAGCCGCTCTGGCGCCACCCCCCAGCTGGCCAGCACTTTCACTACTGCGGCAGCCCGGGCCGCTCCGTACTCCCAGTTGGAAGGGTACTTATCTCTCAATGCTTCCGGTACCGGCCCGTTGTCGGTATGGCCGGTGACCTCTATCATTCCTTTCGTTTCCTGCAACTTGGGCACGCACTCCCGCAGAGCCGCCTCTCCGGTACGCGAAAAAGCAAAAGTTTCCTCCCCGGCAAACAGCTCGTCATAGGTAAAAACCGCCATATACGGAAATTCCGGCTGGCTTTCCAGCTCCTTCACCCGCTCTGAGAGCCTCTCCACCTCCGACATCCACATCCTTATCTCCTGCTGCTGCTGCAGAAACCTCTGCCGCTCCGGAAAATACGCCAGGTTGTAAAAAAGCAGCCCGGCGCCCAACCCCAAGAGCAACAACACCCAACCCAGCCAGCTGAAAAAGCCCTTCACTGCTTCAGCGCCTCCAGCTGTTTTTCCAGCCGGGCCAGCTTATCCGCCAGCTCCTGGCGGCGCTCTCTTTCCCTCTCCACTACTTCCGGCTTAGCTCGCTCCACAAAACTGGGATTGGCGAACTTAGCCTCAATGGCTGCCAGCGCCTGACGCAGACCTGCGGCCTCCTTTTCAATCCGGCTCCGCTCCCGCTCAAAATCCACCACGCCCGCCAGCGGCACATACACCTCTGCGCCCGGAATCACCGCTAGTGACGACTGACCGGGTCGCTCGTGCGCAAACTCCAGCTCAGAAACCGTGGCCAGCTGTCGCACCAGTCCCACATTCTCCTGCAAAAATCGGGCCACCCCAAAATCAGTCGTATTCACAATACACCGCACCGGCACCTTCGCCGGCACCCCCATCTCCGCCCGTATATTCCGCACCGCGGTTATCAACTCCCGCATCGCCTCCACTTCCTGCACTCGCTCCTTACTCACCGCCAACTGTTCCGGCCACTGCGAAACCATGATGGACGAACTGGGCGTCTCGTTACCCCATCCCAGCCTGTGCCACAACTCCTCGGTAATAAACGGCATAAGCGGATGCAACATCTGCAAAGTGCCGCGCAGCACCTGCGCCAACGTCCAGCGACAGGCCGCATCGTCCTCTTTAAGCCGCAGCTTGGCAAACTCCAGATACCAGTCGCACAACTCATGCCAGAAGAAATCGTACAGCCGGGAAGCCACCAGCGAGTAGGCGCATCCTTCCAGACCCTGGATCACTTCCTCCCGGGTCTGATTGAAACGGCTGATTATCCACTCGTCCACCGCCTGCAGCGCCGGCCGGTCGCCAACCTCGCGCAGATGCGGCGCCACCAGCCGACACGCATTCCACACCTTGTTGGTAAAATTCCTGCCCAGCTCAAACCTCTTCTCGCTCAACCGGTAACTCTGCGACTGACTCTCCAGATAGGTAAGCGTGAAACGCACCGCATCCGTGCCATACTTCTCAAACATATCCACCGGGTCAATTCCCACGCCCTTGGAACGACTCATGCGCTCGCCCGATTCCGCCAGAATGAAAGAATGGAAATACACGCGCGAAAAAGGAATATCGCCCATGAACTTCAGGCCCGAAAAAATCATCCGCGCCACCCACAGGAAAATAATATCCGGGGCGGTGGAGAGAAAATCAGTCGGATAGAACCTCTCCAGGTCCGGCGTTTTCTCTGGCCAGCCCATAGTGGAAAAAGGCCACAAGGCAGAAGAAAACCAGGTGTCAAGTATATCCTCGTCCTGCCGGATACGACTACTGCCACAACGCCGGCACGCGGTCGGGTCGGTCCGCTCCACCATCACTTCCCCACAATCGTCGCAGTAGAACACCGGTATGCGGTGTCCCCACCACAACTGCCGCGAAATACACCAGTCCTTCACATTGTACATCCACTCCAGATACACCTTGGTCCACCGTTCGGGAATAAACTTCACCCGGCCCGACTCCACCACCTCAATCGCCGGCCGTGCCAGCTCTGCCATGCGCACAAACCACTGCTCCGACACCAAAGGCTCTATCACTGTCCCGCATCGCTCGCAGATGCCTGCGCTCAGCCGATACGGCTCAATCTTCTCCAAAAGTCCCTGCGATTTCAGGTCCTCCACCACCTGCAGGCGGCACTCCTCGCGGGAAAGCCCCTGATACTTCTTTGGCACCTTATCTGTCATCCGGCCATCCTCGCCGATGACCGTAATAAACTCCAGCCCGTGCTTCTTGCCTATCTCAAAATCGGTAGCGTCGTGCGCCGGCGTCACCTTCACCGCACCAGTTCCGAACTCAGCCAGCACCAGCTCATCGGCGATAAGCGGAATTTCTCTCCCGGCCAGCGGCAGAACCAGCTTCCGGCCCACCAATTCCTTATAACGTGCATCAGCCGGATTCACCGCCACCGCCGTATCCCCCAGCATAGTCTCCGGCCTGGTAGTCGCCACCACCACCCAGCCCTCAGACCCTACCAGCGGATAACGAATATACCACCAGTGACTATCCTGCTCCTGATGCTTCACTTCCAAATCTGACACCGCGGTATGACAGCGCGGACACCAGTTCACAATCCGCGTGCCCCGGTAAATCAAACCATCCTCGTAATAACGCACAAACGCCTCGCGCACCGCCCGCGAACACACCTCATCCATCGTAAACCTGGTCCGCGACCAGTCGCAGGCGCAACCCAGAAGCTTCAACTGCTCAATAATGCGCGTACCGTACTTCTCTTTCCAGGCCCAGGCCCGCTTCAGAAACTCCTCTCTGCCCAGCCGAAACCGGTCTGTCCCCTCCTTGGCCAGAGCCCGGTCCAGATGCGTATGTGTGCCGATAGAAGCGTGATCAGTCCCCGGCAGCCACAACGTCTCGTATCCCTGCAGCTTCTTGAACCGGATCTGCACATCCTGCAACGTGTTATTCAACGCGTGCCCCACATGCAGCGAACCGGTAATATTCGGCGGCGGAATCACGATGGAAAACTTCGGCTTCGGAGAATTGGGATTCGCAACAAAAAGTCCGTTCTCCTCCCAGAACCGATACCACTTTCTTTCCACCGGCCCGGGGTCATAGCGGGAAGGAAAATCAGAATGAGCCATATCTGCCATGCGGGGAATTATAGAACTGCCCTTCCTTGTGTCAATTACCAGCTATACCAGCCACTGCCGCAATCACCAGCCCGGCGACGCTTCAAAAAAACATCAAACCTGTCCCAGCGCCCGCATCACCACTCTTGCGCACTCGCCGGTCTTCCGACAAATCTCCGCGCCAGAAAACCGCAACAACCGCCAGCCGGCCGCAGCCAGCGCATTATCCTTCTGCCGGTCGCAAGCCGCCTTCCACCGACCAGTATGATAACGCTCCCCATCGCACTCCACTGCCAGCTTCACCTCGCCCGCAAACAACGCCATATCCAGAAAGTAACTCTTTCCCGCTTCGCAAACCAGAAACTGCCGCTCCGGTTTCAAACCCAGCTCCCGCAGAAAAAAATACAGCCGGTCCTCGATCGGACTGGTATGAAAAAGGTCGTTGATTTCCTCGGCTACCAGCAATCGCTCCATACTTGAAGGAATAAAAACAATCCGTCGCATACTCCGGCTCGGTGTTGGCCGCGGCAAAGACGCAAGCTCGCCCACACCCACCCGATAGTACTCCTCCTCCGCCCGCGGGTGCAGCGGCTCATCCGGCAAAAGCTCAATACGCTTCATCCGCTGCACACTCTCCACCCGCGCATACCACTTCACCTGCCACTTTTCCGGGCCGCACCCCGCAGTCAGATACCAAGCCATAAACTCTGCCTTCCTCCATTCCCTTGGTGCACTCCGCACCGGGATACGGTACCAATGCTCTCTGCAGAGTATCTGCCAATCCTTACGCCGAGTAACCACCGCCACCAGAGCCGGCGTCTCCTTATGGAAGAAACGGAAACAACTCTTTGCCCCGCCCTTTGACACAGCCTATACTATTCCTTACCCGCTCAGACTTTGTCAACCCCTGACCCTGCGCCCCCTCTGACTCTTCAGACCTTTAATAAGCCTGCCCGCCCCGATTCCTGATAGCCGATAAATATACACGGCTACCCCCATTTCCCCACCTTCGTTACCCGCAAAACCACTCTTCCACCCCCTACCCGGGCCACTGGGGGAACGACTCCCCCACTGCCCCCCAGACCAGAGCTGAATCTCCATAGCAAACGCACTACCAGGCAGTTACATATGTGAGTCAATCCGGCATCCCTCCATCCCCAACAGCACACCTACTTGAACCTTGACACCAGAATCAGAAAAAGAAACCCGCCAGAAGGAAAATTCAACTGTCCTGCGACCAGACAATAAGTTCCCTCTCTGCTGCAAAACCGCCCTTTTTCCGGTTCCTTTATAACCTGATTACCGCCCAGGCTCATATACCTTCAGCTCACCTGTTTGACACAAAAAAGCCGACACATATAATCCGTTCGGGAGACACGAGTGGTCGCGGCAAAACTGCAGATAAATTTTCTTGCCGCCGAACCGGTTCGGTTGCCGCGCTTTGCCGGCGCTGTGTTCCGCGGCGGCTTCGGCTTGGCGTTTCGCCGAGTAACCTGTCCGTTCCCAACGCGCGAATGCGACGACTGCCTGCTCAAAGAAAAATGCGTCTGGACATACGTATTCAACACTCCGCGTCCTGCGACCGCGACGATAATGCGCAAATACGAAACTGTACCCCATCCGTTTGTCCTCGAACCTCTGTCCGAAGAAACTGAGTATCCAGCCGGCGCAGATTTGTCCTTCAACCTTATCCTCATCGGCCGCGCCACAGAGTTCCTCCCTTACTTCGTCTTGACCTGCGAGCAGATGGCGACGCAAGGTCTAGGCCCGGGCCGGCCGCGGCTCAAAATAAGAAACATCACGCAGGACGGAACTATTCTCTTTGACGCCACTGCGCATGCCTTCCGCTCCCCTCTGCGCAAACAACGACTGCACCTGCGACCGGGTGCCGACCGCCGCGGCCGGGTGAAACTGAACTTCCTTACGCCCACGCGCATCAACTACGCCGGCCGCATGTGCCGCAGGATTGACTTTCACATTCTCATCCGCTCGCTTCTGCGCCGGCTGGGCCTTCTGGCTTACTTCCACGACCAGCCGGTAGAACTTGACTATGCCGCACTCATCAAACAGGCGCAGGAAGTAAAAACAACCGAGATGCACCTGTCCGGCTACGAATGGCGCCGCTACTCTGGCCGCCAAGAGCGGGAAGTAGAAATGGAAGGAATGACGGGCACGGTTACCTACGAAGGCAACATCGGCCCATTTCTGCCCTTCCTGCGTGCCGGCGAACTCCTGCACGTAGGCAAAGGCACAACGTTCGGTATGGGAAAATATGAACTGGAGGTGGGATGAGTAATGACCGCGAATTCCAGACCGTAGTGCTGGCAACGCTCCTGCATGACATCGGCAAATTCGCCCAGCGTACGGGCCGACACATCGCCCGCAGCCATCCGGAACTAAGCACCTGGTTTGCCAGCGAGTTTCTGGGCAAGCAGTGGCAGGAAGTTGTTGATGCCGTCGGTTACCATCATCTGCCCGCAGCGGGTTCCGTACGCAACCAGCGCCTTGCGCTCACACTGGTACTGGCTGACTGGCTCTCTTCGGGTGAACGCCGCGAACTGCCGGAAGGCGAGACCGGCGAACCGGCCAGCGACACCCTCATCTCGATTTTCTCCCAACTTGTGGGCAGCAACACAAAAACCCGTTTCCCGCTCTGCGCCCTGCCTGCCGATGGCAGACTTGAGCCGGGCGCGGACATCTCCAGCAACCGGGAAACATACGGTGCGCTCTGGGACGATTTCGTCAGAGAATGCCGGGCGCTGTGCCGGGACGACTTCCCCAAGCTGGTTGACCAGCTGCTGGCACTGCTGGAGAAATACACGATGTTCGTTCCTTCGGCCGCGTGGAAAAGCGAATCCGACATTTCTCTGTATCATCATCTCAAGTCAACCGCAGCGATTGCATCGTGCATCTACCTTGCCGGCCTGGACGCTGCAGTCATCAACGGCATCCTTGCCAACTTCGAGAGTTCTAGCCGGCCAATTGCGTATCTAGTCGGTGGCGACCTGTCCGGCATTCAGGACTTTATCTACAACTTGCGCGCCAAAGGTGCGCTCAAGGGTCTGCGCGGCCGCTCGCTATATCTGCAACTGTTGCCCGAGGCTGTCGCCGCTCTGGTGCTGGATGAATTCGGCCTTACGCCCTGCAACCTGCTCTACTGCAGTGGCGGACACTTATATGTGCTGGTACCGGTGCACAACAACACCGAATCCCGCCTTGCCGACATTGCCCGTCGTGTGGACCGAACCCTCCTCGACGCACATAGCGGCAGGCTGAGCGTTTCGCTTGCCGCTCAGGCACTGACACCTGCGGACTTCGGGCGCGAAAAGTTCGGCACCGCCTGGGACAGACTGCACACCCGCCTGGCGCGGGAGAAGCGAAGACGGTTTTCCCACCTTTTCTCCGACCCGCAGGATCAGAAGCTGATTCTGGGCCCGACAGGCACTGGCGGAGAAAGTCCGGCCTGTGCGGTCTGCGGCGAAGAGATGACAGAGGATGCGCCAACTGCTGACACGGACAAGTGCCGCACCTGCGAGAGCTTCGAACAACTGGCAACCAGCCTGAACCGAGCAACAGTACTGACCGAACAACGCACGGCGAGAGGGCCCGAAAAGCCCGCCCGCTGGTACGAAGTCCTGGCTGCCTTGGGCCGCACCTACCGGTTTGAGCCGGCGACGGCCAGCGAGGGCAACTCATTTCTCCTCAACCAGACCGACTTTGCCGAACAGGGATTGTCCGGATTCCGCTTCCTGGCCAAACACGTGCCCCAGGAGAAAGGTTCCGCCGCTGAACTTGAGGACATTGCACAGAAGGCGGACGGCATCGAACGCTGGGGCGTACTGCGTATGGACGTTGACAATCTCGGCAATGTATTCAAGGAAGGGCTGGGCGAAAACCGCTCTATTTCCCGCCTCTCGGTACTCAGCTACTTGCTTGGCTACTTCTTCTCGGCCCGCGTGCAAGCCATAGCTCAGGAAGCAGATTACCGAGACAAAATTTATCTAGCCTATTCAGGTGGTGATGACCTGTTTGCCATCGGCGCCTGGTCGGTCCTGCCCGTCTTTGCCGAGCGTATTAGAACTGAGTTTGGCAGATTCACGTCCGACCGGGTCACGCTTTCCGCCGGCATCTACCTTGCGCCCTCTGTGAAGTTTCCGGTATATGAAGCCGCGGATGAAGCCGGCGAAGCCGAGTCTGCGGCCAAGAAAAAAGGCCGCGACCGCCTGACATTTCTCGACACCACACTAACCTGGCAGGAACTGGCTGATGTCCAACCGGTTAAAAACCTGTTGGTAGAGCTGCTTGAAACCGAAAACGGCCTGCCCAAATCTGTCCTCAGCATTCTGCGCTCAAGCTGGGAACAACTGAGACAGGCAGAAAAAGGCGAGATTCCGATATATCCAATCTGGCGCTTGCTCTATGCGTTCAAGCGCCTCAAGGAAAGAAAGGAAAAACTGGCTCTGCGGATAGATGAACTGGAACATCAGGTAGTCATGGGCACCAGCCTGCGACCATACCTTGACCTCATCGTCCGCTGGGCCGAATACGAAATAAGGAGGAAGAATGCAGAATAGACCGGGAAATAGACCGGGAAATGCGCCGCAACCTCAGGCACAACCTGTACCAACTGACCGCATCCGCAAAGCGCTGAGCGGCGACACCAAGGCCCTCGTGGCATTTGCTGAGGAAACCGGCAGGCAACTTGCCTCGGGTAGCGAACGCGAAAACCTGTCCGTGTCGCAGATACGGAACGTGCTCGACGACATCCAGCGCATGCGCACCTACGATGAAAACAGGTTGCAGATGCTTCGACCCAAACTTGCCTATGCTGCGGGCCGGCACGGCGGGAAGGTAAAAGACCTGCAACGGATTGTTGACGAGGCAATCAAGATGACCAATGCCAGCAACTTCCAGCAGTTCAAGAACCTGATGGAAGCCATCGTAGGATACCATCGCTATTACGGCGGAAAGTGAGGAAACATGCCAGAACTAATAGGAAAAACCATCATCACGACAGACATCAGGCTCGTCACCGGTACCCGTATCGGCGGTAGCCAAGGCGGACTCAAGATTGGCGGTGTTGACCTCAATGTCATCACCGACCCGTTAGGCCGTCCCTATATTCCCGGCTCTTCCCTCAAGGGAAAAATGCGCTCACTCGTCGAACAGACCCAGCGCGTGCCAATCGGCGATAGACGCACGCACTCGTGCCGCAACGCCGAGGAATACCGTCGCTGTGTTGTCTGCCGTACCTATGGGACGCTGGACAGTTTCCCAGACTTGCCAACTCTTACGCGCCTTGTGGCCAGAGACACGTTTCTGGACGAGACAAGCGTCACCGAAGAGATGCGCGCGACAATGGATATGGAGTTCACCGAAGTGAAGTTCGAGACCGCGATTGACCGCATCAGCGGCACCGCACTGCGCGGCAGCCTCCGCCAGATTGAGCGCGTGCCGGCCGGCGCCATCTTCCGACCCGCCGAGTTCGTGTTCAATGTATTCGAAGAAGAAGACAAGGACCTTCTGAAATACCTGTTTGTGGCAATGGAACTTTTGGAAGACGACTATATTGGCGGAATGGGCTCGCGCGGTTACGGCAAGGTGAAACTGGAGAATATCGGCGTCTGGTGGAACCGGGCACAAGACTACGAAACCGGCACAGTAGCGCTGGAGGAGAGCCGCCGCATCAACGACAACCTGAGAACTCCCTCGGCACTGGTGCAAGGTTTTGAGACGCTTCGGTCCAAGCTGACATGACTCAATTCACCGTCTGCATCCTCAAACCCCGAGGGCCGTTCCATGCCGGTGAACGCGAAGGGATGCGCGAAGGCTCAGAGATGTTCATCCACTCCGACACGCTCTTCTCTGCCTTCTGTCACAGTTTTCTGCTACTCTACGGCAAGCCCGAGCTGGAGCGTCTCCTATCCGCACTGCAAACCGAAGACCGGGAACGCCTGCCGGTGGTTTTCAGCTCGGCGTTTCCCTATTACGGCGGCAAGTTCTACTTCCCGGTACCCCGCAGCTTCATCCCCCGCAACAAGGATGACAAGCGCGTCCGCTTTGTCGAGCAGCCTGTTTTTGAGGCATTACTCGCCGGCAAGCTGCCAGAAGGCAATCTTCCCGGTGGACTTCCCGATACCGTCGCAAGAATCGAGGACGTGCCAAAGGTGACAATCTCGCGCTTCAGCGGCACTGCGCAGGAAGACGGCGGCTTCTACCACGTAGGGTTCACTTATCTGGCGCAGGATGCCGCTCTCTTCTTCCTGATGCGGGTTACCGACGACTGGCGCAACAAGGTTGAAGCGGCCATCCGCCTCGCCTGCGACGAGGGCATCGGCGGGTACCGCTCCATCGGCAAGGGCCAGTTTGAACAGCCGGAAATGCGGGAAATATCCCTGCACTCGGAAGGTGAAGCCAGTGTAATGCTCTCGCTCTACTACCCGGCCGAAACTGAAACTGCCGGGCTTAACCGCGGCTGGTACGAACTCATTTGGCGCAAGGGCTATGTGTATTCGCCCGAAACGCGCAGCCTGCGCCGCAAGACAGTAACGATGTTTGCCGAAGGCTCTGTCTTTCCCGGCAACAACCGCCGGGGAAAACTGGTTGACGTTACTCCCGAAAACGCCGCTAACCTTGGCCTGTCGCACCGCATCTATCGCTCCGGCCTTGCCTTCCTGTTGCCCTGCAAAGGAGGCAAAGATGTCTGAAACAGTTACCGTCAAACTGAAAATTCTTTCGCCCCTGCACATCGGCTCCGGCGAAGAAGCAAGTCCGCTCGACTACTACATAGACGGCAACAGCTTCTGCCGCCTAAATATGGACTCCCTGTTTGCCGACTCCGGGTTCACGCGCGAGATGCAGGATAAGTTCATTCAGGCGGCCAAAACCCAGCGCTACATCGGAACTCAACTTCCCCGCGACCTGCTCCTGCGCCATGTTGCCTATCGCCTTCCCATTAGCGGCAAGGCCCGCCAACTGCTGGCTGGAAACAGCGAAGCCGGCAAAACTGTAGTAAACACCTTCATCAAATCCGCTGGACGGGTGTATCTTCCCGGCAGCTCTGTCAAAGGAGCGATACTGTCTGCCTTGTGCTGGCGCATTCTTCTGGACGGCTGGAACTCAGGCAAGCCAGCGGCAAAAGAGGATATACAAAACCTGCTTACCCGCGGTGCTACGCGGAACAGAGAGCTACTGCTCGACGTAGTGCTCTCCCGCCTTGGTGGGAGGGGGCGCGGAGCGTTCACCCACTGGCTGGATGTGACCGACTCCGGTTTCTCTCTCCCCGCGGAATGTCTGGAAATCTCGCTTGCCCGGGTGCAGGATGCGCGCGGCCGCGGCGCAATTCTGATACTGTATGAAACCCTCAGACCCGGGGCCGAATTCACGCTCTCGCTCAAACTGGACTCAGGCTCAAGGCAGAGCCCGGACAGTTTGCTTACCACGGTCAACGACTTCTACCAGCGCGTATTCAAAGCCGACGAGCCGCAGGGCAGACCTCCGGCCTCATCCGGTCTCATCCGGCTGGGCCAAGGCTCTGGCGCCTACGCCACCTCGATGCTCATACTTGCGGCCGACACCGGACTCAACCGTAGCCAGCAAGGCTACCGCGTAAAACCGCCCCGCACGCGCAAACGCATAGACGATGTATTTGCCATGGGCTGGGCGCAGATAAGTATGGAAAGCAGAGAGTAAAGGAAAGGGGGAGAGGGATATGAATACAAAGACCGCATTTGTGGCAACGGTGGGAATGGGGACTGGACCGGAAGCCGACATAACCAAGCCGCTCATCAAGTCCATAGAGGAGGCAAATCCCGACTTCCTTCTGTTATTTGCCTCGCCGGCATCCGAATCCAATGCCAGAACAATCGTGAACGAGTTACACCGTGATGCTACTAATAGCAGGGTCCACCGTTTAACGGCTTCCGAGTTCGATGTCGAAGCCCTGTTCAAAGAGATGCTCGACCAGCTGACGATTCTGGAGCAATCTGGCTACGAACCGGGACGTACGACAGCCGACTTCACGACCGGAACAAAGCCTATGTCCGCAGCGCTCGCCCTTGCCGCGTGCAACAGGTCGCTTGGACGGCTGAAGTATATCTCTGTGAAACGCAACGAACAGAAACAGGTCTGTGAAGGAAGCGAGCGGACTTTGACCTTTGAGCCAACGGGCATGCTTGCATCCGCCACACTGCGCACTGCTTTGGATATGATGAAAGCCTACCGCTTCGATGCGGTGCGGCAACTTCTGGAGCCACTGCCGGACTATCTGCTAAGCGAAGCCGAAAAGGCCACACGCACCTGCCTGCTCCATCTGGCTGAAGCCTATTCCCAATGGGATATGTTTCAACACATCCGATTCAAGGCGACTTATGACAAAGCGCGCCTCAATGAAGCGTCGAACGTCGCCGAATTCAAAGCGCAGCCCGAAACAGTCTCGGCGGTGATGGAACTGGGCCAAAAGATGTCCAAGGGCCAACTCAGCGACCTGGCGGTAATAGACCTCATCAACAATGCGCGACGCCGCCTCGAAGAAGGCAAGTATGACGACGCCGTTGCCCGGTTGTATCGTGCCTGTGAAATGCTGGCTCAGTGGCAACTGGCAAAGAATGGGTTAGCCACCGCAGACATTGACCTTTCCAAAGTTCCCAAGAAAAGCGTGGATTGGCTTGGCAACTGCCGAGGAGCCGAAAAGAAAATCCAAATCGGGCTCTATCGCTCCTATCAACTGCTGGCGGAAATGGAGGACGAGGTAGGTAAACAGTTCCTGGCCGACAAAGAACTGCAAGCCGTACTCAACAACAGAAATGTCTCTATTCTGGCGCATGGCACAAACCCAATCAGGGATACTGCTGCAGCCGACTTGCTCAGCCGTATCGAAGCACTGGCAAAGAACGTGATTGACGATTACAACACTAAGTCTGCACTGCTCCGGTTTCCGTGGAGTCGGTAGCCGGCCGCTCTTTAGACAATTTGGAGTGCTTTTCTGCTGCGTACTCACTACTCACTGCAAGGGAGTGGCCGGAGAGGGAGTAGCCGGAAAGGGAGTAGGCAGAAAGGGGATGACCGGAAAGCCGGAGGGGTGACCGACGAGCCAGCCGTTGAACTGCTCTCTACCATCTGCTCCCTACTACCTGTCTCCTCAGCAATATGGCTACACTATACGTGACTGAACAGGGTGCAAAACTCACCCGTGAATCGCGACGGCTTTTGGTCGTGCGCGACGATCAGGTTCTGCTTGACATACCAACCATCAAGGTTGAACGGGTGCTCATCTTCGGCTACTGTCAGATTACCACGCAGGCACTCGAACTACTGCTGTCCGAAGGTATCCCGACTGCA
>CBFGJV010000032.1:0-18526 GCA_965649205.1 Caldifarciminota bacterium
GTGGATGGAGTGATGGCGGCGGGATATCATCGGGTGCGGATAGGTAGTGGAGAGTTGGCAGAAGGCATCTACCTGCTGAAGTTGAGCGCGGGCAAGCACCAGCTGACTCAGAAGTTTGTAGTCCAGCACTAATACGCCGAAAACTGGTTGCTTGTACCTGCTGGCGGGCCCAAGGGCCCGCCAGCAGGTTTATGGATTGTATTGCATATCTATTTACAAGATAAGAAGTTAGCCGCGCAAAGCTTCTCTTCACTCCCGGATACGTAACTGGTGCCCTGGGGTATAAAATATTTATTTTCATAGTCTTATAAGACAGTAGAAGCCGGTTGGCGGTAAAGTGGAGCAGAGGGGGTGTTTTCATTGGGCTTGACAAATCTTTGTATTCTGATATATTGCAATAGCTTATGGGGTTTGGCAATGGCCCCGCGGAGACTCGGGACCAGGTTGCGGTCGGCTCGCAAATGACGGCATCCGGTGTCTCGGGTCCAGAGAAAAAGCCTTTGAATGAAGGCGCTGACGCCTACCGGGAAAAGGTGGGCGTGTCAATCATTATCCCTGCTTACAATGAGGTAGCCTCTATCGGGCCTTTGTTTGCCGAGCTGGCAGCCAAGTTGAGCCCTGAATATGAGGTTATACTCGTAGATGACGGTTCTACGGATGGCACTTTCGAAAGGGCGAAAGAAGAAGCAAAGCGCTATCCGTTTGTTACAGTGCTTAGGCACAGTCGCAATCAGGGTAAGACAGCGGCAATTCTCACCGGTTTTTCTGCCTGTCGAGGAGAGATAATTTCGATTCTGGATGCTGACCTGCAGTTTGATCCCGAGGATGTGGTGCGTCAGGTTGCCAAAGTTCGGGAGGGATTTGACTTGGTCACAGGAGAAAAGCGGGGTAAGTATGAAAAACGGTTTGTGTCTAGTATTTACAACTGGTTAGCGCGGCTGGTGTTTGGGTTGAAGGTGCGGGATATTAATGCGTTGAAGACGTTTCGGCGGGAGGTACTGGAGGAAATACACCTGCGCCGTGACTGGCACCGTTACATTGTCCCGCTGGCTGCAGCCCGAGGTTTTTCCATTGGGGAAATTCCGGTGTTATTGCGACCCAGGCAGTTTGGAGAGCCTAAGTATTCAGGCCGGGGCCGTATTCTCATAGGTCTTTTTGATCTGATAGCAGTAGGCTTTCAGTTATCCTTTATGCGGAAGCCCATGCTCTACTTTGGTATTCTGGGTACTGGCGCATTAGGGTGTGGTTTTTTGGTTGGGGTTGTTGCCGTAATTCTGCGGCTGGCAGGCCATGGGTTTAGGCCGCTTCTTTATTTGGTCATCCTACTGGTTTTGACCGGGCTGGTTCTTTTTGCTGCTGGTTTCTTGGGCGAATCGTTGGCGGCTGTGACCGACAGGCTGGAGCGGCTGGAAGCAGAAATGCGCAGAAGAAAAAGTGCATGAGCGTGCCGGAAAACCATGGACAGCGTTCCAGTCCTGCAAGTTTACTTGTGCGGGGGGCGATATCGCTGGGGCTTCTGGCCATACTGTTTTTTCTCTTCCGGGACAAACTGCCGCAGGCTTGGCAGGACATCAGAGGTGTACGCGCCGGGCCGCTGTTACTGGCTTTTCTCTGGTATCTGATATTCATTCTTGTTTCGGCTTGGCGGTGGAAGGTGTTGTTGGCGGCTGGCAGACTCTATTTTTCCACCTGGTATCTGGTACGGGTGTTTACGCTGGGACTTTTCTTCTGCAAACTGCTGCCCACTTCTATCGGCGGTGATGTGATGCGGATAGCCTACACGGCTAGGAAAGGTAAGACGGCAGAGGCGTTCTCGGCTACTTTTCTGGATCGGCTGATAGGGTTTGTGAGCCTGAGCTTTCTGGCGGTGCTTTCCGCCCTGGGGCTGTTTGCGGTCGGGGGAATGTGGAAGGAGAATCTGGCGTTGAGGAAGACTGCGGGTGGCGAGGTGACGCTGGCGATGAGAGGTGAGGTGATGTTTGCGGTACTGTTGGGGATTCTGGTGATACTGACGGTTGTTACGCTGGCGTTGTTTTCTGACCGGGTTCATCGTCTGGCGACGTCTGTTTTCAACCGTTTGCGATTTCTGGGAGTGGGGGCACTGCTGGATAAGGGTTACAGAGCGGTGAAAGATTTTCGTCAGCACCGCCGAGCACTGGGGGCGAGTTTCGGGCTGGGAATAGGGGTGCAGTGTGCGCTGAGTTTCTCCTGGTTTCATACTGCGCGGGCGCTGGGCGCACAGATGCCGCTGGTCTATTTCATTATTTTTGTGCCGGTGTTGAATATAGTCGTGAATGTCCCGTCCATTGGCGGGCTGGGGGTAAGAGAAGCCTCTTTTGTGGCTCTTTTTACTCAGAGCTGGTTGACCGTGGCTTTGTCTGACTCCAGAGCTTTTGCTGTGGCAATACTGTTTTTGTGTCTGGACCTGGTTTTTTCCCTGGTGGGCGGGATTATTTTCGCTCTAATGCGCCGCGAGACTGAATCGCGGACTAATACGGAGGATACAAGTGTTGCCAATACCTAGACCTAATCTGGCTTTGATAAGTCCATACAAGCCGGGAAAGCCGGTAGAACAGGTGGTACGGGAGTTAGGTATCAGGGGGCCGGTGGTGAAGCTGGCTTCTAACGAAAACCCTTTGGGGCCGTCTCCCAAGGCGGTTTCTGCTCTGCGCCGGTCAATAGGCGAAAGCCACTACTATCCGGAAGATTCCTGTTATTTACTTGTGGAACGACTGGCAAAGAAATACAAGTTCAAACCCCAGTCCGTGGTCGTAGGAAATGGTTCGGTGGAGATAATCTATCTTGCCTGTCTGGCGTACCTGGAACCAGGGGACGAACTGATAATGTCTTCCGGTTCCTTCATTATGGCGAAGATCGGTGCCCGCATAATGAATGCCCAGCTGGTGGAGATTCCAACCAAAGAGTATGTGCATGACCTAGACCGGATTCTGGAGAGCATAACCCCGAAGACCAAGATAGTATATCTGGATAATCCTATGAATCCCCTCGGCACTATGGTTCCGAGAGACAAGTTGAACAGATTTGTGGAGAAACTGCCGGAATCAGTTCTGCTCATCGTGGACGAGGCTTACGCCGAGTATATTACTTCCCGCAAATATCCTAACGCTATGGATTATGTGAAGGCGGGCCGCAACGTAATGGTGCTGAGGACGTTTTCAAAGGTGCACGGACTCGCCGGGTTGCGGGTGGGGTATGGTATTACCCTTCCGGAGATAGCGGAGAACATCAGCAAGGTGAGAGTGCCTTTCAACGTCAGTCGTGTCGCGCAAGCGGCGGCGGTGGCGGCGCTGGATGATGAAAGACATATGGAACGTAGTCGCCGAAACAACGAAGAGGGAAAGCAGTTTTTCTACGAGGAACTGGAGCGATTGAAGGTGTTTTATCTGCCCAGTTTTACCAACTTCGTGTTCATTAACTTTGCCGTAGATTCGCAGATAGTATTTGAGAAACTGCAGGCCTTGGGAGTGATTACGCGTACGGTGAAGGAGTACGGGTTTCCCAACGCTCTACGGGTGACGATAGGTACGCCCGCCCAGAACAGACTGTTTGTGAAAGCTCTAAGTCAGGTGCTCAAAGAGTTGCAGGAAGCTACCTGAGGTCTTTTACCCCTGGTCAAACCGGGGTCCGCTGTACCAACAGGGACGCAATCCCAAGTTGCGCACAGTAACAGTCCCACGCCGAAATCCCAACCTGGCGAGCTGCTCAAGTGGTAAGGTCGGCAGGGTTGGACAGTTCTCCACCAGCAGTACGTTTAGCGCAATACGGCGTAAGTCTGAAAGCACGAGGGCAATTTCTTCGTTAGTTGTAGAAAACCAAGAGCAGACGACAGCCAGGTCAACCGCAGCGTCGGGAAGGGGGATAGGTTTCCAAGTGCGGAGAAGAGATAGGCGTCGGATGCGTTCCAGTTCTGCCCGGCGTTCCGCGTAGCGGGCCAAAGCCACGCATGGTTCCAGCAGCCAGATACCGGCCGTGCGGGACAGTCTGGCGGCAAGAGAAATAGCACCCGTTCCGGCAATAAGGTAGCGGGTGCGGTACGGCTGGAATGTGCGTCTGACAATGTTCATATCCCAGTCGTGCCAGGGAAGCGCATCATAGAGAGGGGGAGCTTTATGCTGAAGCAGTTGCAGGGCGAAGCGGCGGACCAGCCGCTCTTGTGCCGCGGAAGCTTGCGCGGGTGAAACGGAGGGTAGGCTGGATGTTATCAACCCCAGTGACCGGAACCGCCACTCTAAGTCCAACGCTTGGGAGAGGGCCGGCTCCAAATCCTGATCAGTCTGGAGAGAAGGTTTGATTCTTTCTACGCAAGCTGGACAGAGGAGAAGAAAATCGCGGAAGGTGAGTTGTCCCAGGCGAACCATATACTCAGCAGGTTCCATTAGCCCAGGCCAGAAGTTGGTCAGGGGCAAAAATTGGCCTCAGGTTGATCCAGAAGACAAAAGTTCCTCGAATCGCGCCAAGGCTTTTTCTATATTCTCGACAGAATTGGCATAGGAAAAGCGCAGGAATCCGTCTCCAAACTTACCGAAGCAGGTGCCGGCAAGACAGGCTACGCCTCTTTCTTCCAGCAGCCGGCTGGCCAAGACTTCACAGTCAATACCCGTGCCTTCAATATTGGGAAACGCATAGAAGGCACCGGCGGGTCGGCGGCAGCGAACACCGGGGAGGCGATTGAGTCCTTCCACGATGACATCCCGGCGACGACGGAACTCGGCCAGCATGCGGTTTACCTCATCGCGCGGACCTTGGAGCGCATCCAAACAGGCACGCTGAACGAAGCTGGCAGTACAGGAGTTTATGTTAGTCTGGAGGCGGGCCATTTTCTCGGCCATTGCCACGGGCATGATGCCGTAACCTATCCGCCAGCCGGTCATGGCAAAGGTTTTGGAAAAACCGTCCAAGATGATGAGGTGATTCTGAATTTCCGGAAAGCGGCAGATGGAATGGAATACGCCGTCATAGACAATCTCAGAGTAGATTTCGTCCGCAAGTATCCAGCAATCATGACGGGCCGCAGTTTCGGCAATAAGGCGCAGGTCTTCTTCTGTCAGTACACCTCCTGTAGGATTCTGGGGGGAGTTGATGATGATGAGTTTGGTCCGGCGGTTGACCAGGGAGGCCAGTTCTTCGGCGTCCAGGCGAAAGTCGTTCTCTTCGCGCAGACGGATGGGTACGGCCCGACCGCCCATGTATTCAATCATTGATTCATAGATAGGAAAACCGGGATTGGGATATATGACTTCGTCCTTGTCTTCGACTAAAGCCATAATGGCAAAGGCCATTATCGGTTTTGCGCCCGGGGTGACAACCACCTGTTCCGGGCTGAATCTGACGCCGCGCAGCCTTCCCGCATAGGTGGCTATAGCTTCACGGAGTTCTGGCAGTCCCGCAGCTGGGCCGTAATGGGTCCAACCTTCGTCCAGGGCTCTTTTTGCTGCCTCGATAATGTGGCGGGGAGTGTCGAAGTCGGGTTCACCAATTTCCAGATGGACCACATCCATCTGACACTCGAGGGCTTTTGCTCTGCACAGACATTCAAATGCCGTCTCGGTGCCGAGACGGCTCATTCTTTCGGCCAGACGCTTCATGATTCTACCGGTCCTTCTTTTGTTTTTCTACGTGCGGGCGTCCGGGTTTTCTTTCCCGCAGCGGTTATTGGTTCAGTTGTTTTCACTCTGCGAGGGGCAGGTTTGCGAGCCGGGCGAGCCGACTGAGCCATATCGTACAGCTCCTTTGCCTTCTGGGCTATGTGTTCGCCCGATACCTCAAATTCCCACATCAACTCCCAAGGCTGTCCTGATTCGCCGAAGCGGTCTTTTACACCGATACACCCAAAGGCAAGGGGATGGGAAAACAGTTCAGGGGTGGTATGGAGCGCGCGGGAGACCAGATTAGCCAGCCCGCCTATCTGGTGTTCTTCGGCTGTTACCACTACCCCTGTGTCCAGAGCTGCCTGTATGAGCGGAGCAGGGTCAAGCGGTTTCAAGGTGTGTACGTTCAGTACCCGTGTTTCCAGTCCGAAGTCTTCCTTTAGAATCCAGGCCGCGCGCATTGCTTCCGGGACCATCGGGCCACAGGCGATAATTGTCAAATGCTCATTTTCGTTCTTGTATTCATCGGCCCGGAATACTTCAAAGGCATCTATGAATCTAGGTTGCTCTCCGCGGTAGCGATACACATTGGGTATGCCCCAGATATAGGGGGTATCTTCTGTAGTGACTATGGGCGTAGCTTCGCGCGCAAAACGGATGTACTTGGGCCCGTTTATCTGAAAGAGCAAATGTTCGGTTGCCCGTCTGGTTTCCAAGGCATCACACGGTACGGATACATGCATATTGGGCAGGCCGCAGATCTGAAACAGGTCTTCCAGTGCCTGGTGGGTGGCACCGTCCGGACCAACTGATACACCGCCGTGGGCACCGGCAATAAGGACGTTGAAGTTTCCGTAGCACACAGTAGTGCGGAGCTGATCCAGGTTTCGTCCGGCCGCAAATACGCCGTAGGTGCCGAATACGGGTAATTTGCCCTCCTTGGCCAGTCCGGCAGCCAGGCAGGTCCCGGACTGTTCGGCAATTCCAACGGATATCCAGCGGTCACAACGGGTTTCATCGCATTCAAAAAAACGGGAGATGGCAATGGAACCGGATATGTCCGCACCTATGGCAACTACCCGGGGGTCAGCTCCACATTTTTCCAGCGCCTCCCCGAAGCCGAGTCTTGTCGGTTTCATTTCCACCTTCATCTGGTTCTGTCGGTTCCAGAAATAGTCGCGGGAGAATTTAGGTATCTTGGCAGAAAGTGTTTCTGTAACTTGAGCCTGATAGGCTTCGGCCTGTTTCAGTAATCGGTCGTAGTCAATGCGAATATGCTGCCCCAATTCTTTCAGCCCTTGCACCATCTGTTCGTAATTGGGTGCCTTGCCGTGCCATCCAGCCACGTTTTCCATGAAAGACACACCCTTGCCCTTGGTAGTATTGGCAATGATGACCGTGGGCTTCTCTTTGGTTTTGGCGGCTTTGTCGAAGGCAGCAAGAATTTGGTGCATGTTATGGCCGTCGATTTCTACGACCTGCCAGCCGAAGGCACGGTATTTGTCTGCAATCGGCTCTATGTTCTGGACATCCTTTACCCAGCCGTCTATCTGGAGACGGTTCTTATCTAGGATGCAGCATAGGTTGTCCAGCTTGTAGTTGCCGGCCTCCATTGCCGCTTCCCAGATTTGACCTTCTTGATGCTCGCCGTCACCGGTGATGCAATAGACTCGGTAGTCTTTGCGGTCCAGGTACTTGCCGGCATAGGCAATACCTACTGCCACTGACAAACCCTGTCCGAGCGAGCCGGAAGAAATTTCTACTCCCGGCAGTTTCAACCAGTGGGGGTGACCTTGATAAGGCGAATAAAGTTTGCGCAACCGGACCATGTCTTCGACCGGGAAAAAGCCGGCCATACCCAGCCCCAGATAAAGTGCCGGGGCTTTATGGCCGGTGGACCAGATGATTCTGTCCCTGTCAGGCCAGAAGGGATTATTGGGGTCAAGCCGGGCGACATGCAGATAAAGGGCGGCGGTGATGTCCATGATGGATAAGGTGCCACCGGCATGACCGGAACCGGCCGCACACAGTGCCACCAGGTTGTAGCCGCGCATCAGGCTGGCGGCCTGTATGAGACTGGCCGCGCTATATTCTTTCAATATCTTTCCAGTCTGGGAATCTATTAGTGGCATCCTTCCTCCGGTTCAGGATTGGGGTATTTTCTGATAGTCCTCGTAGAACTTCTTGATGCCAGCAGCGGTGAGCGGATGCTCGACCATCTGCAGAAGTACTTTGTAGGGTACGGTGGCAATGTGGGCCCCAAGCCGAGCCGCTTCTACTACGTGCAGAGGATGGCGCAGGCTGGCGGCAATCACTTCTGTGTCGAAGTCGTAGTAGTCAATCAGGTCTACTATATCCCGGATAAGGGCCATGCCGTCGTGGGAGATGTCGTCCAGCCGGCCCACGAAGGGCGAAATGAAAGCAGCCCCGGCTCGGGCCGCAAGCAGGGCCTGGTTGGGTGAGAACACAAGTGTGCAGTTAGTCATAATTTCCCGCTCCGAAAGAGCCTTTATGGCTTTGAGACCTTCTTTGCCCATGGGAATTTTTATGGTGATTTTTTCCGGGTCCAGCTTTGCCCACTCTTCTCCTTCTTTTATCATACCGGCTGCCTCAGGTGAGATCGCTTCTACCGATACTGGGCCATCAACTACCCGCAGTATGTCTTGAACGCAGTCACGGAGCGGACGCCCGGTTTTTTGCACCAGCGAAGGATTGGTAGTGCATCCGTCCAAAATACCCCAGCTGGCAATTTCCTCTATTTCTTTTATGTCGGCCGAGTCTATGAATATCTTCACAAAACCTCCTTAGGGTGTGTAGATATGGTCTAGGGCTGAATAGTCTGGGTTAGACATTGATCGGCTGTTTGTTTGTCCGCCGAAGTAAACCTCGGCAAGGGCATTATACCCTGAGGCTGACAGGACGCAAGTCAGCGAAGTACGCTAGGGAAAGTTGCAAGAGCCAACTTGGTTCGTTTGACAGAAGTAGTTTTTCGGAGATACTAGCGACGTAAGGACCGAAAAAGAAAGGAACCTTTGATGGCAGAGGAAACGAAAACTGCGGCCACATCTGAACTGTCTCCCAAAAAGAAGATAACGGCCCTTCTTCTCTGTATTTTTCTAGGCGGATTGGGTGTACACCGCTTCTATGTGGGGAAAGTGGGCACCGGCATTATCTGGTTGTTGACTGGTGGCTGTTTTATTGTTGGTACTATTGTGGACATTATCCGAATTGCGACCGGGTCGTTCACGGATAAGCAGGGCAGAAAGCTGTCGTAAGCTATAGAACTGAACAGATACAAAGACCCGGAGTAGACCGGAGATATTTCCGGGTCTTTGCGTTTTTGTCCTTATGATATGGCATAACTACTTTAGCCTTTGGACAGTTTAGTTTTGTTTCAACTATGCCCAGGGAATATCCACTAGAACGAGTGCGCAATATTGGCATCATGGCGCACATTGACGCGGGCAAGACGACCGTGTCGGAACGTATCCTTTTCTATACCGGCCGTACGCACAAGCTGGGTGAGGTGCATGACGGTGAGGCAACTATGGACTGGATGGAGCAGGAGCAGGAGCGTGGTATTACCATTACTTCCGCCGCCACCTCGACAGTTTGGAAAGGTCATCTCATCAATCTGATTGATACACCGGGACATGTAGATTTCACGGTGGAGGTGGAAAGGTCTTTACGGGTACTGGACGGGGCTATAGCCCTGTTTTGTGCCGTAGGAGGGGTAGAGCCGCAATCAGAGACTGTATGGCGTCAGGCGGAAAAGTATTCAGTTCCCCGTATTGCCTTTGTTAACAAGATGGACCGGGTCGGAGCCGACTTCTATGCGGTGGCGAAGCAAATTACAGAGGAACTGGGGGCGAATGCAGTGCCTGTAGTAATCCCTGTTGGTCAGGAGGAAAAATTCTGCGGAGTTGTAGACCTGGTGGATGATGTGGCAGTTTTCTATGATGAAACCAGTAAGGGGATGATCTGGTATGAAGAGCCGATTCCTGTCGATATGCAGGACGAAGCTAGAAAGTGGAAACAACATCTGCTGGAGAAAATTGCCGAGGTGGATGACAGGCTGCTGGAAAAATTCTTGCACGATGAGAAGATCGGGGACAGGGAACTGTCGGCCGCGATAAGGCAGGCGACAATCAGGCAGAAGGTGTGTCCGGTAGTTTGCGGCAGTGCTTTTCGTAACAAGGGTATTCAGCGACTCTTGGACGCCATTGTCAGCTACCTGCCCAGTCCCTTGGATCTGCCGCCGATTCTCGGCAAGCAACTTACCGGCGAACCTATAGAGAGGATTCCTAAAGACGACGGCAGGCTTGCAGCTCTGGCATTCAAGGTAGTTGCGGATAAGCACGTAGGCAAGCTGGTTTATGTGCGAGTCTATTCGGGCACCTTGTCGCACGCCAGCTGGGTTTTGAATTCTACCCGCGGTCGGGAGCAACGCGTGGGTAGACTGCTACGCATGCATGCCAATCACCGGGAACCAGTAGAAGCACTCTATTCGGGAGAGATAGGCGCGGTGGTAGGTCTGGCAGAAACACTTACCGGCGATACTCTGTGCGCACCTGAGCATCCCATAGTGCTTGAAGCAATCGAGTTCCCCTCGCCGGTGCTCTCGATGGCAGTTAGTCCGAAGGAGAGGGCGGACAGAGAAAAACTGGGGTTGGGACTTGCCCGGTTGGCAGAGGAGGACCCGACGTTTATCGTGACCCAGGACGTGGAAAGCAAGGAAACTGTTATCTCCGGTATGGGTGAGTTGCATCTGGAGATTATTGTGGACCGGCTTAGACGGGAGTTTGGTGTCAACGTGGTCACAGGTGCGCCGCAGGTGGCATATAGGGAGACGGCCACGGTTAGGGCGCAGGTGGATGAACGGCTGGTGAAGCAAAGCGGGGGCCGAGGTCAATTCGCACATGTGGTACTGAAATTGGAACCGCTGGAACCAGGACAAGGATTTGAGTTTGTAAACAAGGTGGTGTCTGGTCGCGTGCCCAAGGAGTATATACCGGCTGTGGAGCGAGGGGTAATTGAGGCAATGCAGAAGGGGCCATACGCGGGATTCCCTGTAGTTGATGTGCGGGTAACACTTTTGGACGGTTCTTACCACGAGGTTGATTCTTCAGATTTGGCTTTCCGGTATTGCGCCAGACAGGCGTTTGAAAAGCTATTTCTTTCTGCGCAGCCGGAGCTGCTGGAACCGGTAATGAGTGTGAATGTGATGACGCCAGAGGAGTTTGCGGGGGTAATTATGGGTTCTCTGGCCAATCGCCGGGGCAGGATAGAGTCCCTCGATGTACAGGGTAACGCGCGGGTGGTACGGGCTATGGTACCTTTGGCTAACATGTTCGGGTATGCTACGGAAGTACGTAATTTGAGTCAGGGAAAGGCCCTGTTTACGATGCATTTTGAGCACTATGAGCCGGTACCGCTGGCTGTGGCTGAGGAGATTGTTGCAGCCAGAAAGCGCAAGTCTGATATTTCAGCCCGATAGGGTGGCCTGCAGGGTCGCTGTCAGAAAAAAAACAGGGAATTTGACAAGGGGCTGGGCGGTATCTATTGTTGCCTTGTACTGTCTGGCGCAACGAGCCTGTGAAAGGAGGAAGCATGCGTAGTACTCTGATACTCTGGCTGACAGTCTATTGTTTGGGGGCGGCGGCGACTTTGGAGCCCGCGGCCGAATTCGTGCATACAGATGCGGCAGGCAAGTTTAATGTACTTGGGCAGGTTGCGGTGGTAATTGCTGGTGACGATCAGTTTGTCAGTCACATAATGGAGGATGTGCTGGCTGTGAATCTGCTTTCCCAGGATATCAAGGGTGGCTTACCCGAAGCAAACGGTTCTGGGCAAGTTGCGTGCGCCGGCAGACCCCATGCAGATTGCGCAGAAGGTAGGTGCGAACGTGCTCATAACTGGGATGGTGCTTACAGAACCTGTTTGTACTGAGCATAAGGGAGAGTGCGTTTCACATCGCAGCGCCAAGATAAGTTTAGCCTCTTTCTCTCTGGTAGATGTACCCCAAGGAAAAACGTTGGTTTGGACTCTATATGAACCGCAAGGCGCTGCGACTATTTCTCAAGTCGCCCGTGCCTTTGTGAGCAGGGCAATGAAAGCGTTGAGATAAAGCATATTTTTATCCAAAAAGGAGTAACAATGAGTGACAGATACAGAAAACAGTATCTTCTGGCCGCGGTAATGTTTTGCCTTGCTTGCGCTTCTTCGCACTACGTGCGGCCGGATGAGGTTACCGAGTGGGACTATACCTACTCAGACACAGATATGAAGCTTCTAGCGGAAAAAATGGTAATGTCGTTGTCGGAGGCTGAACTACCCAAACTGGACAGAAAACCTACAATAGCTTTTCTGCAAATTGGGAATCGTACCTCTCAGCACGTAGATACCGAGGGAATAGCGGAGAAAATAATGGTGAGCTTGGTAAAGCTAGGACGGTTTCAGGTAGTAGATAGACAGCTTTTGAAGAAACAGGCGCAGGAGATAGCACTGGTAGAAAACCAGCGAATCGATGTGGAGGGAGCGGTAAAACTGGGCCACCTAGTAGGAGCAGATTACTTCCTTACTGGCGATATCATGAGTATTGAGAAGACTTCCGGTGCCACCACCATTGCTTACTATAAATTGACTATGCGGTTGGTTGACGTCAAAACGTCGGTCATAGTCTGGGCGGATGAAAAGGAATTGAAGAAACGTTCTACCAAGGGATGGTTCGAGTAAGGGTACGCAGGCAGAAAGCCAGGTGCTAAGGTTTGTAGCCTCCGGAGTGAGTTTGCGGTCCGTAAGCAGAGTTGGTAGATACCGTGCCTTCGTGCTTATTGCCAGCGGGCTCGTGCTGTGGGTTTCGTGTATCCCGACAGTATCCCCAGAACGCAAAGGCTTTAGCGACCTACAATACTTTGCTGCGGCAACCAAGTACAGAAAAGAGGCTGAGCAGAGGTTCGAGACCAGAGAGATATCCTACCCTCTGAGCCTTCTTGACTATGCTGTTAGCAGCTTCTACGCGGGTAATCTGTCGGAGGCTAAACAGGCCTTTTTCGCGGTGTACAGAATTGACGAAGGGGACATACCCGAAGCGGCCAAGTTCTACCAATGGCTGGTGGTGGATGGCAGAAAAGTGTATCGACTAAAGAAAAGAGAGAGGGAGCTGCTACATTTGTACCTGGGGCTGATATATCTGGCCGAGGACAATCTGTCCGAAGCACTGGTAGAATTCAAGAAGCTCAGACTAAGGGATCAGGATGCTTCTCAGTTGCCGGTGGTGAACTTCTATATGGGACTGGTCTATGAGAAGCTCGGCCGGTACGATGATGCTCGGATTGAGTATGAAGGACTGAAAAAAATGGACGCTCCCGGGTTGGAGGCGGGCATGCTATTGGAGCGGGTGAAGGCATTAAAAGAAGAAAGAGAGCAGAGCCGGATGGGGGCAGAACTTATAGTGCAGGTTGACCATCACTCTGATAGTACGGAAGGGCCGACCCTGGTGTATGACGACGGCAGACTGATAGCCAAGCTGCCGGCATACTCAGACCGGTTCCAAGTGCAACTTACTTCGGCTGAAGCTTTGCGGCAGGCTGCGCAGAAGGCTACGGCCCGGGCTACGCGCGAGGGCCTGCGTTGCTGCGGGACGATACTGGCAGAGTATTTGTTTCCCAGACACGGAGAAACGATAGGAGACCTGGCTGGAGATTTAGTATTGGGAGACGACGAAGAAAGCCGGGACTACCGCCGTTGGCGCTACGCCCCAGTTTCCATTGCGGCTGGTCGTCTGCAGATACCGGTAGAGACGCGGGAGATCAGGCTGGATTTCTACGACCGGTCGGGTGAACAGCTGGGCTCCTCTCACTATCCTTTGTCCGGAGAGCATCGGCGGGTTTTGCAGTTTGGGCAGACCTACTTTATTGTTGCCGGATTGGCACAAGAGTTCTTTTCATACTAGGAGGAGACAATGAAAAAGGCAAGAATCAAACCTGCTGCCGCGTGGAGCGTGATAGGGATGTTTCTGGCTCTCGCAGGCTGCAGTGCTCGCGTAAACTCGGTCATCATCAGTAGAGAGACTGGGACGAGGCGTTGGGACATAGACAACCCCTTTCTTGCCCAGGACATAAAGATTCTGGACATTAAGGAAGAAGAAAAGAATGGAGCGTTGTTTGTTAACGTACTGGTGCGTAATGGCTGGCCCATGCGTATTGGGGGAATGATGAAAGTACAGTTCTACGACCAGAATGGCGTGCAGCTGGATGATCCGTGGGGTTGGCACCAGCTTAACCTTGAGTCTTCGCAGGAGGAATGGTTCAAGTTTATGGCGCCTAGACCGGCAGAGCAGATAACCAAGATGAAAATAATGGTGCGGGGTATCAACAAGTACTCCGGCGCCGGAAAATAAGGAAACTATCGGTTTGGCTGGGTTGGGGAGATTGTTGAGATAGGACGCAGAGAATACCGGAGAGGGTATTCGGCGTCAGGGCCGGAGTCTTCCTAAACGGTGGAAAAAGCTATCTTCTGATCTTCTAGGTCAGGAAAGGCAACCAGATAACAGGTCTTCAGATTGAACTCTTTCTTGTAGAATTTCAATTCGTCCACCGCTTCTTTAAGTTCCTCGGCCTTCTTGTAGAAAACTACTTTGGCGGCGGTGCCGTCTGAAAAGCTGAGGTCGAAATCATAGCTGGTTACTTCTTGCCCCTTGTATAGTACTGGTCGTGTCATACGGCTGAACTCGCAACCGTGCAGGCGCAACTCCACAGCCAGTCCAGCTGGAAATAGCTTCCTTGTATCCTGCCTGTAGATGAATTCCTGACCGAAATAGCGGTATACTTCCTGCGCACAGGCTTCCAACAGTTGGGCAGTGCTTTTGTTCCGCGTGCGTTTTGGTCTGGCCACAACCAGCTGACGTTGTTTTTGGGGCTTTTCTACTTCGGAGACAAGTACCTCGGAGGAAAAACTGAGTACCGCCCCCTGGTCAATGTTCAGGGAAAGCATATAGACCTGAGCCTGACGCTGGTGGTGTTCGGTTATTCTGGCTACGTTTTTCAGTTCCAGAACTAGCTCTTTACCACCTCTTCCGGCCCAGAGCGGGTTGACAATGAGATCGGCCCTGCCTTCGCCTACGCTGTATCCCTTGTACAGTACCTCGAAAGTTCGTTGCCGTTCGTAGGGAATCTGCCTTAGCCGCAACTCGTGTGCCAAACCCTCTTCGTAAGCCCTTTCCTCGTAGCCCACACCCAGCACCCGCAGTACTTCCTTTGCTGCGTCTGTGACTAATTCAAGAGTACTCATTTTCATAACTCCCGGTTTCGCTGTTTGTTAGCTAATAGTAGCCCACTTTTTTCTGGGGGTCAACGCTGACCGAATTCCTTTATTACGCACCCATCGTGCCGGACGAAATTGAAGGAGTAATTCAGAACGAATTGCCGCACGAAACATCCTGCAGTTTTTCGTATTTTTTAATCCATTCATGCATTTTCCCTTCTTACGAGGAGGAACTCAGTATATATTAGACGTTGTTGATGGAGTTGGGACAGTTCTCCGGGGTTGTTATCCTGACCACGAACCATGCGGAACTGATGGACCCGGCTTTGGAGAGGCGAATAAGGCACAGGGTGTACTTTGGACCGCCAGATACGCAAACCAGATTAGAGATACTGAGAAAACACATTCCTCCGGCGGCACCGCTGGCCAAAACGTAGGCCTGGTCCAACTGGCCGAGAAGTACAAACTTACAGGCGGGCAGCTGGCCAATATGGTTATGACGGCAGCAGCCTTAGCTGCGGCGCGGATATGATTCTGAGGTCGGGCCGATTGCTATCACCGGTACCGGACCTGGGTTACCACTTATTGAAGATGAAGAATACGGTGGCGACGATGAGGCCAAATCCAACCAGGTGGTTCCAGCGCAGGCTTTCTTTCAAGTAGGGTACGGAGAACACTGAGAATACGGACAGGGTGATTACCTCCTGAATGGTCTTGAGCTGCGCGGCAGTGAACTGGCCATAGCCTAGCCGATTGGCTGGCACCTGAAAGCAGTATTCAGCCAGAGCTATACCCCAACTGGCGAGTATGGCGAGGACTAGCGGGATCTTGGGGGTATTCGAGATGACCATACCAGGCGAAGGTCATGAACACGTTGGAGACGATGAGCAGGAGAATGGTACGCACGAGCGAGAAGTATCTGCAAGGCCATACCTCCTGTCAAGAGGCTACGGGAGACTACAGTTTGTGCCGTGTTATGGAGCCAGTTGGTGACTGGATTCGGCGCTCTGTTTGTTAGGTCGACGGCGGATGGCAAACCAGATAAGCAGAGTGAGCAACAGAATAGTAAAAAGGCCGGCAAGCAGGGGTAGCAGAAGAGAAATTGCCGATAGCAAAAGCGTGCCCAGATTCTCTATCGAGGCCGGCCAGCGGGTGAGCAAAACCGGCACTGGCATAAGTAACAGTACGCCACAGAGCAACCGTGCCGAGCTGAACAATGGCGGCAACGCCGCCTCCGGCAATCGCCGCCAGCGGCCAGCGGACCAGGGGAGACATATCGGTAACGACCGATGCGGTGACTATGACGCCGGCGGCGACAGCGGTAGGAGTGGAGATCAAATCAAGCAAATGGTCCAGCCAGGGCAGGTAGTAGGCGGCAATCTCCGTGCCGGTGGCGACAGCAAAAATGATGAGCGCTGGCCAGGTGCCAATCCAGGAAAATTAAGCAGAAAGTCTGAGCGCTCCAGCCAGCGCTGCAATGTACATTACGAGCAAAGGCAGGAAAACGCGAAATCCGGAGGCAGCGGCCAGTCCGATTCCCAGAAGTATGTACAGTACGTATTCCAAATTTATGCTTCGTTCTCTTTGGGTTTTTCCTTGCGGGCCTCGCAAATAATCTGCTCAATGCGCTTTTCCTGCGGGTTTTCTAGTGCTATCTTCTGTACCCGTTCGAACTCAGCCTGGATAGTGGCTCCGAACTCCTCTATTTCTTCCAGACAGCGTTTGCCGGAACGGTGGGCAAAATTACTCAGGTGAGCAAGAATAGTCTCGTAGTTCATCTCCGAGGTGTAGCGGGAAAGCACGTAGCGTGCCACATAACTGCCGCATTCCGCACATTTGACGTACACGCAGGTATCGTGGCCGGTCCGGACATAGACAAGATTGGTCATACGGGTGCCGTGGCATTTGGGACAGCATTCGGCCTTGGCAGTTTCCATTTTTACCTCCTAATTGTATCCCAGGAGCCTGGTGAACAACAGTACACCGGCCAGGATGACAACGAAACCACCGACGCTGATGAGTATGCCGGCCGTGGCCATGGTTCTTACCTTGACCAGACCCGAACCGTAGGCGATGGCGTTCGGCGGGGTGGAGATGGGCAGTATCATGGAGACGGACACGGTTATGCCGGTGGCGAGAACCAGCGGCGCGGGATGAGGAGCAAGACCGGCGACAAGGGGAAGCAGCATAGCGGCGGCCGAAGTATTAGAAATAAAGGTGGTAAGAAGCAGGGCTACCAACATTACAACCACAACCAAAAGCGTCAGGTTCATACCGTCAAAACGCAGCGAGGCCAGCAGCCAGTCAGCCAGGCCACTGGAGCGGATGGCGACACCAAGCGAAAGGCCACCGCCCATCAAGATGAGTATGTCCCAGCCGATGCGGCCAAAGTCGTCACTATCCAAAAACCCGAAGCCGGTGAAAATAAGCGCAGGCAAAGTCGCCACTATGGCGGCGGGGATGCGATGCAATTCCGCCGTGAGCCAGAGGAGGAGGGTGAGCGCAAACACCAAGATGACTGCCTGCTGATGAGCGTTCAACGCTTCGGTATGAAGGGGAGGCATCTTCGCCTGTTTCACTCTGGCCGGAAACAGGCGCAGAAGCAGAAACCAGATGAGAAAGAACAAAACCGTGGTAATGGGCAAGCCGATGAGCATCCACTGGCCGAAAGAAATACGGATACCGTGGTCGGCGAGAAGACCAATGGCTATGGCGTTAGGCGGGCTGCCGATGGGCGTGGCAATGCCTCCCACATTTGCGGCAAAAGGTATGCCCAGGATAAGAGCGGTGCGGAAAGGTTCGTCTTCGGGCAGTTCACGGATGATGGTCAGCGCGGTACCGATAAGAAGCGCGGTAGCCGCGGTGTTGGACATCCACATGGAAAGGAAGGCAGCGACAAACATCATACCCAGAAGGATGCGGCCGGGTTTTGTGCCTGTATGATTCAAGATGAAACCGGTCAGAAGCGTATCAAGGTCAAACTTTCCCAGGGTGCGGGAGAGAACAAAGCCGCCCAGAAAGAGCATTATCACGCGATCGAAGAAAGGGGCGATGAAAACGGAAGGATCGAGTCGCAAGGGGGCAGAAAGAAGGACAACCTCCAAGAAGAGAATAAGGAAAGATGTGGAATACAGAGGGATGGCTTCGGTAATCCAGAGCCAGCCGGCTGTGGCGACGATGGCCAGACAGCGTCTGGCCGGCTCGGACATTCCCGGGAAGGGGATAAGATAAACCAGGAAACCCAGCAAAAGAGAGCCGCCGAAGTGGGCAAGCCGGCGGAAAAACAAAGAGCGCTGGTCGCGTACCATAGTCTTGGTCCCGGAGCGCTGAGTCTAGCACAGGGACGAACGAAGGCAAGCGGGGTTCAGAGCAAAAGGGTCAAAGGTTATTGCGAAATCAAGCCAGCGGCTCAGGGGGTCAACGGCAGTCGAGTTCCGTATCGTGTCTCTGTTTTTGTGTGCGCCCACAGGGCCGATTAGTGTGACGGTATTTCAAGCACACGCTTAATGTACTCCCCCTGCTGGCGGATGACCGGAAACTCGCGCTCGATGTCGGCCCACTGACGGTTCTCTCGGTCGGGAATATGCCTCAGGTCTGTGTCTGAAAGAATGTACCCATCAAGTGATATGCTCTTGGTCCTGAAATCATCTCGC
>CBFGJV010000033.1:0-17604 GCA_965649205.1 Caldifarciminota bacterium
ACAAAGTGGCGCAGGCGCTTGAGCAGCAGCAGTACCGGCTCAGCCGGTTTCTTGTCCTGTATCTGCTGTTTGGTACGGGTATCGGCCGAAAGCCTGCGCCGCAGTTCGGGATCAGGTATCTTCTCGAGCAGCGCCGGTAACTTGTCGAGTAGAATTTTGTCCTGGTCAGGCTTGCGCGCATTCTCTTTGCCGCGATAGGAGATTATCTCCTGCTCAGTTGGCGGCCGGTACTCAAACCCGATGCGGCATTCGTGCTTGCCTGGGTCGCACTCAATTCTGTCAGGCCGGGGGAAAAAGAAACGGTCTTCGCCTTTGACGTTGTCCTTTGGCACCGAAGCTTCGACCAGCACAAACCGCACGCGCCATTCGGTCTTGTCGGCAAGGTCGCCGGGCAGGGTGAAGGTGTAGTCCTTGAGCGTCTTCGCAGTCTTGACGAAATGCTGGTCTTTGTTTGCCCAGTAGAACATCGTTTCTGAGCCGTCCCAGGGCACCGCGTAGGTTTCCCGGGCGCCATAGCGGCGCTTGGGGATGAAGTCGCCGTCCTCGTAGTATCGGCTGAAGAAGTTGTAGAGGTGGTTGAAAACCTCGGCCTTGTCGGCAACGGTTGACTCGGCTGTGGCCAGCTTGTTGCGCAGGTTTTCGTATTCAGCCACCTTCTCGCGGTCCTTCTTGCCCAGCCCCTTGGCCCGCTCGGAGTTGACTGTGCCATCGGACTTCAGAATCTGCTCGTTGACCTCGGTATGCAAATAGGCAGCCAGCTCATCAACCTTCTGTTTCAGTGTCCCCGTCTCGCTGTCGGCTATGGTGGCAAACGCCTTGTCAACTTCTTCGGGCAACTACCTGGTGATGAATGCCTCAACTCCGTCCCGCTTCAGCCGCAGCAGACGATACAGGCCGAAGTCCAAATCAGAATATTCAACCCGTAGCAATTCTCGAATTAGTCCCTGAAATCGCTCCAGTGGTGTTTCAGTTTGTGGCATTCTACTCACCTCCTCTGTGAACGGTGTTAACAGAAGCGCACTGTAAACGATGTTTTATCTGGCGCTGATACTGGAAGCACGGTCAAGTGCAAATTGGTCTAGTGTGCGCAGCAAGCAGGTTCTTTTCCGGCCCGGCCTTAGGCTATTTATCACTCACTATTCTCTTGTCATTTCTGTCAAGCCGATAGCCAGCGCAGCTGGGCCAGCCAAAACACATCGTAATTCTTCGCAACGCAACGCAGTCTTTCAGGACGAAGGCTGCCGATTTTGCGGTCGCTCTGAGGTGGTTGTCGTATACTGGGCCAGAGCTGATTGCTTGACGGTTACAGAGAAAGTAATAAGATAGCCGCAATGCGGATGCTGGTGTTGAACTGGAGATGTATTCGCAATCCGCTTGCCGGAGGAGCGGAGATATACTTTCAGGAAGTTTTCAGCCGGCTGGTGCGCCGGGGACATGAGGTAACCCTTCTGGCAGAGAGGTTTTCCGGTTCGCAGGCAGAAGAGGTAATCGGGGGAATCATGGTTCTCCGAATGGGCGGAAAGTGGACTTTTAACTTTGCCGCCAGCCGCCAGGTGGGCCGCATAGCCGAGGAGGGGAATTATGATTTGGTCATAGACGATCTGAATAAAATTCCGTTCTATTCTCCTTGGCGTACCCAGAAGCCGGTTCTGGCTATTCTGATGCATCTGTTCCGCGGGAGCATATTCCGCGAAGCACTGCCGCCGGTAGCAGCATACGTGTGGTTGACAGAGAGCCTGATTCCCTGGGCCTACAGGAAGTGCCGGTTTGCGGTGCTGTCAGAAAGTTCCAAACGGGATGTGGTGCGGCTGGGGATACCGGCGGAGCAGATTACAGTTATTCCACCGGGCACCGATTTTGAACGGTTCAGGCCGGAGCACCAGGATGGTGAGATAAAGAAACCGGCTACAGAGCCGCCTGTCATTCTGCATGTGGGCCGGTTGAAGAAGTATAAGTCCACCGACCATCTTCTGCGCGCTATGGCGTTGCTCAAGGCCAGAGGTGTGCAGGCACGGGCAGTAATCGTCGGTACGGGTGATGACCTGCCGCGGCTGCGGGTTCTGGCGGAAAAGTTGCAGCTGGGCGAGGCAGTGGAGTTTACGGGTTTTGTTTCCGAGGAAGAGAAGGTGCGGTGGTATCACCGGGCGGCGGTGCTGGCGGAGAATTCGGTGAAGGAGGGATGGGGTTTGATTGTGATGGAGGCTAATGCCTGCGGCACGCCGGTGGTGGTGGCGCGTTCGCCGGGGCTAGTGGATTCCTCACGCGAAGGGGTGAACGGGTTGTTCTACGAGTACGGGAATATAGCGCAGCTGGCCGAGAAGTTGGAATTGTTGCTTACCAATGAGTCTCTGCGTGCGCAGCTGGGCCGCCAGGCTGTAGACTGGGCCAGGCAATGGACTTGGGATAAGGCGGCAGAGCAGATGGAGCAGGTTGCCCGTATGGCCGTAGAGGAAGCCCGGCAGTCAGGCCGCTGAGTGTCCCTGGTTCGGTTCGCCGCCTACCTAATTACAACCTTGGCAGTGGTAGTCAGGCCCGGGCTGGTGAGCCGGCACAGGTAAACTCCGGCCCGGACCCGTAGTCCGGCATTGTCGCGCAGGTCCCAGAGAATCTGATTTCCACCGCTTCTGTCTGAGGACAAGTTTCTTACCAGACGTCCGGCCCGGTCGTAGATTGCCAGTTGGATTCTGGTCTGTGGCTGAGGAGTGTAGCGTATTTCCACCGGTCGGGAGGACGGGCTGGGCAAGATGTTCAGCCGCAATGCTAGAAGTGACGGGGCTGGTTCTGCCGGTTCTTCCATTCCTACCGGTATGCCGGCGACATAGTAGAGGGCATTGTGCCATACCCGGGCCCAGTCTCCTCCGCGCTGAGGTGGGTTGTAGTTGATGACCCCGGGGTACTGGTTGAGGCCGATGACCTTGCGGTTGGCGCTGACGGCGATGTAGGGTTTGCCGTCTGACCAGCGCGCGACCGACTCTGCTCCGGGAGCAAAGCGGGCGTTGGCGCGGAATAACTCCCGGACCGAATCTACCCGGCTCATCACCGGGTGGCTGCGGTTACGCCAGCCGATTGTGTCGGAAATGGCATAGTTGGTGCCGACATTGATTGTGGCGTAGTTGCCGGTCATTATGCGGCCGGCCAGGTTGGTCAGCGTGCCGTTGAAGCTGAAGTTGCCGATGACTACGCCGCCGCCTCCGTCCACATAAGCGGCGAGAGTGTCGCCCAACGCGGTCTTGTTGTAGTAGGTGGTACGGCTGAATACGCCTACAGCGTCGAAGGGGCGTAGTTCGACGAGGCGGGGAGTGTAGTTCTGCACATTCATATATTCCAGTGAGTCGCCTAAAGCCTTGAGGCGTACGCCGAGGGTGGAATCAGGCGGCAGTTCGTCGGCGTAGAGGATGAGGAAACGGGCGGGCGAGTAGGTTTCGGTGCGCACGGCGAGCGTGTCGTTGCGCCGGTTTTCGTCCGGCTGGCAGTTGTGCCACACCGTCACATCGTATACTGCTCCGACCGGGCCCGGGGTCCAGGATTGAGCGAAGGTGAAGCTGCGGCTGCTCAGTTCCGGCACACTGTCCACCCAGAGGCTGTCAGAGTACAGATTGACACCGGAGGAATCGATGCGGCAGTAAGCCCGGAAGTTGCGTTCGGTATAGTCCGTGCTTGCCAGAGTGACAACCGGCCGGGTAGGGAGGAAGGCCTTGGTTTTGGGGCCGATGCTCAGAGTCGCTACGCTTATGTCATGGCCGCGGGTGATGGTGGTGCTGCGAAGGGTGTCGTTGGCCCGATTGGTGTCGGGAATGTAGGAGTGCCAGAAGGTGAGGTCGTATCTCTGACTACCGCCGGGACCGGTGAGCCAGCCGGGAAATGTGATGGTGTCTGTGCGGGCGCTGTCCAAAAGAGGCAGGGTCACGGTGCGGTCATACACACTGACGCCGAGAGAATCTATGCGGCAGTGAAGCGTCACATTAGGTTCGCGGAATGTGCCCAGGTTGCGTACGGTTACTTGTGGTGCTACGAGGGTCTGCTGAGGCACTTTGGCCAGAGGGGACAATACCTTTTCCAGCGCAATGTCGTGGCGCGGGCCGGCGGAAGGGGTGTGGGCCACGGCCAGAGAGCAGTTGATGCGTCCGGCGCCAAAGGTGTTGTCCTTGCCGGCTGCACCCAGGTCCTTTACGGCATGACGTTCCAGAATGGAGTCTATTTCGCGTGGGGTCAACCAGGGATTCTTGGACAGCATCAGAGCGACGCAGCCGGCAACTGCCGGTGTGGCCATGGAGGTGCCGGACATAGTAACGTAGGCTTGGTCGTTGTTCATGGCTGTGGACAGAATTTGCACGCCGGGCGCAACCACATCCGGGTCGGTGAGTCCGGGCGGATAGCCGTAGTCGTTCCAGGGCGGAATGTTGCCCCATACTCTTGTCGGTCCCAGAGAAGAAAAGCTGGCAATCTGGTCGAGATTATCAGTTGCGCCCACGGTGATGACTGCAGAAGGGGTGGTGCTGGTAGGATGATTTGCCGGGTTGGGCCAGGGCGGGGGACAGTTACCCGGTGCCCGGATGCCGCTGCTAGCTTCGTTGCCCGCGGCGACGATGTGGGCAATGCCGGCAGCCAGAATGTTCTCCTCCATGCGGCGAAAGACCGCATAGCGCGGCTGCCAGGTGCTAATCAGCCCCAGAGAGGTGGTAATTACATCTGCGCCATTCAGGGTGTCGCGCGGGGGCCGGATGCAGAACTGGAAACCCTGCATCATATTGTTTTCCAGACTGGTATCCGGATAAGGAGAGCGAATGTTCACGTCCACCGCCACAGCCATAATGAGAGCACCAGGGGCCACGCCCATAGTGTCTCGCATGCCGTTGCCATAGGAACCGTCGGCACTGGCAATGCCGGCACAATGGGTGCCATGGCCATTGTAGTCCAATGGCGTCAGAGTGTCGTAAGGCGAAGGGCCGGGCCGGCCGGAGGACCACTGGTAAGAGGCAAAGTTGAAGCCGCAGTTGGGATAAGCTTCAGACCGCCAGAGGTGGTTTTTCAGGTCCAGATGGGTGTAACGGACCCCGGTGTCCACGACGCCAATGACGATGCCTGCTCCGGTCGCACCTTGCGCCCAGGCTCCGCGTGCGTTGATGACGACCAGGTTGGGTTGTACGCTTTCGGTTATATCTCCGGGCACGAGCTGGCTCAGGTCAACCGGAGAGAAATCAACCGGTATGCGGTCGTAATAAACCAGGTCGACATCCGCGCGGTTGTTCACAGCCAGAATGACGTCTTTTGTGGCACAGAATCCTACAGCGTTGACCAGCCAGAGAGGACGTATGTCCGTCACGCGGCCAGCCGCCTGCTCTTCTTTTAGAAAGGCAAGCAGGCTTCGCTGATGATTTTCGGCAAAGTCCTGCAGGATTCTTCCCACGCGGGCGCGGCGAACCGGTCTGGGAAGTCCTTCTACGAGAGACATCAGCAACTGGCTGTCGAATTGCTCCTGCAGAACGGCCTGTACGGGCAAGAGAGTGGTTGCGTCCAGGTTTTCCAGCCGCTGTAGCAGGTCTGGATCAATCAGAGCCAGCGCGGAGCTGGATACTACGAACAGGAGAACGAACAAAAAAAGGACAGGACGGCAGTGCATAAGCTAACCTCCTCTGGTCGCAACTGCTTTTTCTGCTTCCGATTACGCGGATCTGGTACAAGTATAGGAGCAGGCGCAGGGCTGTCAATAAACAGTATCTACAACCTGTATGTATTACTTCCGGACCAGATTCTTTCTGCGGGCCAGGTATTCTTCCAGATCGATGGCGCGTTCCCAGTAGTAATCGAAGGCTGTGGCAAAGATGCTGGCTACCGCCTTGTCGTTCACCCGGTAAGCCACGTCTTTTTCTTCAGGGTGGAGAGGGCGAAACCAGACTACCTTGCGGTCAACTATCTCTATGTTCATTGGCACTTCCCTGGTTACCCGCTGTTTTTCTCCCCGCCGGGCGGCCTGCAGTTGCCATTCTACTACTTGAGGGTCTGCCAGGTAGCTCTCCTGCATCAGGCAGCGGGCCGAGACCCCGCGCTTCAGGGCCTCGTGTTCGGCCCGCTCCAGTTGCCGGACATGCTGCTGGCTGGCATGGGGCCACTCGATGCTTGCCTTGGCGAAGAAGAGCAGTTCAGATTCTGCCTGCTGAAAAGCCTGGATCAGGTCCAGAATCCACAGGCTGTCGGCTCCGGGTCGGGTGCGCAACACGGTAATGAAGGGAGTCGGATGCTGGTTAGAGGAAGGACGGGAGAATTCTTTCAGCAGGTGTTGCACCAGTTTGGCGTGGTTGGCTACGCGTTCTTTTTCGGCGCGCAGCAGGTCGGAGAGCGCCTCGTCCGGACGCAGCGCTGAGTACACAGTAGTCTGTCCCCGGCTGCCGGTGATGATGCCTCTCTCTGCCAGGCGGCGCAGGGCGTTGTAAACATGGGGTTCATGCAGTCCGGTGGCTTCGGCCAGCTCTGCAGCCTTGGCTGATTTCAGGCGCAATAGCGCCCAGTACACCTTGGCTTCGTTCGGAGCAAAGCCGAGTTCCTTTAGGCCGGTCAGGGGATTCAACTGGGCAAGCATAGTTTGCTCTGGCGGTTCGTCAAGCCGGACGGGAAAGAGTGTTGGACACGGTTATAAGGTAGCGCAGAGCTGCATCCCAGGAGGATGAAGTTCTGCCGCGGCCGCTTGACCGCAGATGGTTTTTGTCTAGTATGAACTGCGGACGATTCGCTAACTACCAGCAGGAGGAATTGTGGAATTCAAGTATCTTCTGGTCAGCAAGTCTGACGGCATCGGCCGGGTCAAATTCAACCGGCCACCGGTCAACGCCCTCAATACGGAAATGGTACTGGAAATTGAGAAGGCTTTTGCCTGGTTTGCGGCTCGGGATGATGTTCTGGTGGTGGTGGCAACAGGCGAAGGGAAGGCGTTTGTGGCCGGAGCAGACATAGCCGAGATGTCCGGTTTTACGCCCATGCAGGCGCGCGTCTTTGCCCAGAATGGACACCGGGCCCTGACCCAGATTGCGGAGATGGAAAAGCCGGTGATAGCCGCGGTGAACGGCTTTGCCCTGGGAGGGGGGTGCGAGCTGGCGCTGGCCTGCGACATTCGCATTCTGGCCGAGGGAGTGAAGATAGGACAGCCAGAGGTGAATCTCGGTCTGATTCCCGGTTTTGGCGGCACCCAGCGGCTGGCACGTCTGGTGGGGCCGGGCGTGGCCAAGGAGCTTATTTTCACCGGCGAGGCGATAGACGCATCCGAGGCGTTGCGGATCGGTCTGGCGAACAAAGTAGTGCCTCCAGACAGGCTTATCCCGACGGCAACAGAAATGGCGCAGAAGATAGCGGCGAAGGGACCGGCGGCAGTGAAGCTGGCCAAGTCATGCATCAACCGGGGCCTGAATGTGGACCTCGCTACCGGCAACGCCTATGAGATTGAGGCTTTCGGTATGTGTTTTTCTACTGGCGAGCCGGCGGAGGGAACAAAAGCATTTTTGGAGAAACGCAAGCCAGACTGGAAAAAAGAAAGGAGCGATAAATGACCATAGGTAAAGCAAAGGATACGGTAATACTCAGCGCAGCCCGAACCCCGGTGGGCAGATTTCTAGGCGGACTGGCCGGTCTGCGCGCACCTGAACTCGGCGCGGTTGCTATCAAGGCCGCAGTGGAACGGGCCGGAGTGAGTCCGACCGAGGTGGACGGCGTGATTATGGGCAATGTGTGCCCGGCCGGTATCGGTCAGGCTCCAGCCCGGCAGGCGGCGGTGCTGGCAGGTTTGCCGGTGGAAGTGCCGGCCCTGACAGTAAACAAGGTATGCGGTTCAGGGATGATTTCCATCGGTCTTGCCTGTCAGATGATTAAGGCGCAGGACGCCAAGCTGGTGGTGGCGGGCGGGCAGGAGTCAATGTCCAATGTGCCCTATTATCTCAAGACCCTGCGCAACGGAAACAAGATGGGCGATGTGAAGCTGCAGGACGGCATGATCTACGACGGCATCTGGGATTTCTTTGGCGACCTGCATATGGGCGCGCTGGGTGATTTTACCGCCAAAGAAGCCGGCATCAGCCGGGAGGAGCAGGACCGCTGGGCCGAACGCAGTCACACGCGCGCGGTGGCGGCCATCAAGACGGGCAAGTTCAAGGCGGAGATAGTGCCGGTGCCGATTCCCCAGAAAAAGGGAGAGCCGGTGATGTTTGACACGGACGAAGGTCCGAGAGCAGATACCACCTACGAGAAGCTGGCCGCACTCAAGCCGGTCTTTACCAAAGACGGCACAGTGACCGCGGGCAACGCTTCCAGCATCAACGACGGCGCGGCGGCGGTGGTGGTGGCAAGCGAAAGTTATGCCAAGGCTAAGGGACTGAAGCCTCTGGCGCGTATTGTGGCTTATGCCACCGGCAGCGTGGAGCCGAAGATGCTCTTTTTTGCTCCCATCAAGGCGGTGCGCACGCTGCTGGAAATTCAGGGCGTGAGCATTGACTACTTTGACCTGATTGAGTTGAACGAAGCATTTGCTTCTCAGGTTCTGGCTGACGGCAAGGCGCTGGGCTGGGACTGGGAAAAGGTCAATGTCCACGGCGGCGGCATATCCCTGGGGCATCCTATCGGTGCTTCCGGCTGTCGCATAGTGGTTTCGCTGATACATGCGCTCAGAGACAGAGGGCTGTCCAAGGGTCTGGCGGCTATCTGCCTGGGCGGAGGTGAAGCTACCGCTCTGAGTCTGGAACTGATATAGGCGAAAGGAGCAGGCTTACTGCTCAGTTTCCATACGGCTGACGCGGCCGCCACAGTAGAGCTGGGCCGCCGGCTGGCGCAGAAGCTCAAAGCCGGGGATGTGGTCGCCTTCTATGGCGATTTGGGAGCAGGTAAGACTACAATGATCAAGGGTATCTGCGCCGGCTTGGGTGTAAGCGATACGGTGAAAAGTCCGTCGTTTGTCATAGTCACAGAGTATCAGGGAAGGTTGCCGGTGTACCACATAGACTTGTATCGTCTGCAAGGGACCAGTAGCGAGCTGGAAGGTATTGACCTGGAAGGTTACCTGGAAGCCGGAGGAATATGTCTGGTGGAATGGGCCGAACGGGCAGAGTCCTTTCTGCCGCAGAGTGCCATCAGGGTGCGGTTGGCTCTGGAAGGCCGGGGACGACGCATTGAAATTGAGGGCGACGAGAGCCTGTCCTTGACACCAGAAAGCGACGATATAAGCTAGGCCATTATGGTGCAAGAAGTAACGAATCTGGCGCAGCAGAAAAAGGTCAGGTTTCTGGATTTGAAGTACACAGACTTGCCGGGTCGCCTGCGGCATGTGACCCTGCCTATCGAAAGGCTCAAGAAAACAGTAAGAGAAGGCGTGGGATTTGACAGTTCTTCTGTAGCCGGATTCCGCAGCGTGGAAGCGGGCGATATGATTCTGAGGCCGGACCTGGAGACGGCTGTATTAGACCCCTTCTGCGAGCAGCCCACGATTTCCTGTTTTGCCCAGATATACGACCCGGATACGGGAAAACGTTACGAACGCGACCCCCGCTTCATTCTGGAAAAGGCGGTTGCCAGTCTGGAGCAGGCGGCGGCGGCAGAGCAGGTGATGGTGCGACCGGAGTTTGAGTTCTATCTTTTCAACCGGGTGGAGTTCTGGACCGATCAGGTCTCTGCTGTCTATCGAGTGGAAACAGAAGAGCTGCGTCACGACGACCATACCGGGCTCGCGCTTTTCAAGGGTCCGGCCTACCATGTGGCACCGCCTTTTGACCGCAGCGCCAATTTTCGCAGCGAACTGGCTATGCTCATGGCCGATTGCGGAATACCGGTCAAGTATCACCACCACGAAGGCGGCAGGTTTTCCCAGGTAGAAGTGGAACCTTCTTATCTGCCGGCAATGCGGGCGGCGGACAGCATAGTGCTGGCCAAGTATCTGGTGCGCAACCTTGCCTTCCGGCACGGTCTGACCGCCACCTTTATGCCTAAACCGATATACAACGAGCCTGGTTCAGGAATGCATATGCACCTATTCCTTGCGGGCCGCAACGGTTCTCTGTTCGGAGACAAAAAGAAGAAGGACGGGCTATCAGCCCTGGCCCGGCATTTTATTGGCGGCATTCTGGAGCACGCGCCCAGTCTTTGCGCTTTGACTAACCCCAGCACCAATTCCTATCGCCGACTGGTGCCCGGATTTGAAGCTCCGGTTTATGTTTTCTTTTCTTTGGCCAACCGCACCGCAGCCATCAGGATCCCGGGATACGTTACCTCTGCGCGGGATATGGCGATTGAATACAGGATTCCAGATGCGACCGCCAATCCCTATCTTTGTGTGGCGGCAGTGCTTCTGGCCGGTCTGGACGGCATCAGAAAGAAAATAGACCCGGGCGCGGCGTTTGAGGGAAAACCGGAACAGTTCTCTCCCCAGGGTCAGGAACTTAAAGCTCTGCCCGGTTCGCTGGAGGCGGCGCTTTTAGAGCTGAAAAAGGACCGGGACTATCTCTTAGCAGATGGAGTGTTCACAGCCGACACTCTGGACAAATGGGTGGAAATGAAACTGACAGAGGCTGACGCTTTGGCAAAACGTCCCCATCCCTGGGAATACAACCTGTATTACGGCTGCTAGCGTTCTGTATATTCTGCGACACGCAGACTAGCTTACCATGCCGTCCGCCGGTTCAGGCGGAAAGCAGCACACCGGTCCAAGAAGCAATTGACTCCGAAACAGCCGGGACGGGCAGGGAGATAAACCAGATGCCCGGCTCTGAGATAGGAAGCTTCCCTGTCAGTTGACTTTGCGACAGTATGAGTAGCCGTATTAGCCCCCTGCCATACCGCTGACTCTGCGGTGCAGATTACAGCCTAGAAGTCAGGTGTATAGACAGGTGAGAGAACGACCCGGGGAACGGCTGGGGGAGCTGGGGAGGGGGTGGAAGGGTAATCTGTGTAACTTGTTATCCGAGAAGAAGATATGTCGGAGAAACCGTTTTCCGGCGTAATACTCAGGAGTATTATTTTCCGGTGAGAACTTCAGGGTCGGGGGCGGCTGGCGAGACAGTCAGTTACGGCTCAGAGACGTTTGAGGATGAATACGAACTGGTATCCGTAGCGCAAGGGAAGCAGTGCCCAGACCAGTTTGAAGAGCAGCGCTCTGACTATCTTCAGGGGATTAGCGCTGGCAAAGGGCCGGATCTTTTTCATCGGCCAGCGGTCCTGGCGGACCCGCAGGAGAGAAAATCCGTGGCGCAGAAAAAGAGCCTGCCATTCTTCCAAGGTCTGCAGATGTTCGTTTATGTCCTGCTGCTCGGTGCCGGGTTTGCCAGCTACCTTCCAGCCAAGAAAGCGCGAGTTGGGCACCATAATGCAGAAGCGCGCATCAGCTCGTGCCACCCGTTTCATCTCGGCCAGGCCTTTTTCCATATCCAGAAAGTGTTCCAGGGAACCTAGACAACAGATATAGTCAAAGCTGTTGTCCGCAAAAGGCAGGGCTTCGGCCGAGGCGACTCTTATATCAGATTCAGGCGATACCTGCCGGGCGAGTTTCACGGCTTCTTCGGATATGTCCACGCCTGTGGTGATAAGGCCGCGGTCAGCCGCAGCCCGCAACAGATAGCCGGTGCCGCAGGCAATATCCAGCAAAGACCTGCCGGGCTGCACATCCAGGTCGTCCAGAAACACGGGGTAAGCATCAGGGGTGCGCATGGCGTTGAATCCCCGGTTGGCATAGCGGCGGTTGTACCAGCTCTTGATTTCCTGGGCAGTGGGCTGGTGTTGGCGGCTGGTGTCAGGTTCAGACATGGCTGGTTTTGCGGCGAGAAGTCCGGTTGCCAAGCCACCACACAATCAGGGTCAGGGCGAGGAAGACAAGAGAGGCAAGGGTGGCAATTCCTCCCAGTGTGTACCAGCGGGCGTCGTAACGGAAGCTTACCACGTGTTCGCCAGCAGGTACAGGTACTGCCCGGAAGGTATGGTAAGCGCGCAGGACCGGAACGGGTTTCTGGTCAACAGTGGCTTTCCAGTCCGGATGGTAGTTTTCGCTGAGAATCAGCAGCGCAGGGGTGGAGGAGCGATAATGAACTGTGATGGCGTTGCAGTCGTATTGCGTTATTTCGGCAGAGCCAAAGAAAGAGTCGGGCGGGGAAGTAAATCCGGGATTGTCATAGAGCAGGGCGGTCCGCGCAGGGTCGAATCCGGGGTCCATCAGCCGGGATATGACCTCGTCTTTGCCCGGAAGCAGTTCATAACCCGAAACGAGAAAAGCTCGCGGCAGGCAGGAAAGATTCTCATAGATGGCATAACGTCTGCCCTGAAAGACTGGTATGAACCGGGGTTGGCTGAAGTAGGCACGCAGCTGGGCGATGATGTCCTGGGTGCGTTGGTCGTAACCGGAGACGTTTTCGGGCAGAGGGACTGTGATTATGTATTTCACATTGGCCAGGTTCATGAAGTTGGGCTGGAGCAGGTTGCCCGCAGCAAAGAGTACGCTGGAGCCGGCGCCGATGAAGTCCTGATAGCTTTGCAACGGGTTAGGCATCTGGCCGCCGGTGGAGTGGATGCCGTTGAGCATCAGAATGCCGTCGTCCGAACGTTCATAATTCAGCGGCAGAACCCGGTAAAGCGTAGTGTCATTCTGGAGGAAGGCGCATACCTCATCTGGAGCAAAGTATTCGGCAGGCCGGGCCGTTCCCCGGATGTAGCCTTTTTCGCTGTCCCAGAGACGGAGACTTATCCCTATGTCCAGAACCATAAGGCAGGCGGCCAGTACGGAAAAAGAGAGGGGCCGAAGCAGTCCGCGACTGAGCAGCCAGATGAGCAGGAACCCGCCGATAGCGAATACGGAGGCGAGCAAAAAACCATTGACCAGCGCCGGGTAATGAGCAGAGAGCGCGGCCAGTTTGTTTTCGGTCTGGACAGTGCCGGAGCGGAGCAGGGCAAGCATCGGCTCCCTGAGGGCAGCAAAGAGCAGAAGCAGCAGGGTGAAGGCAGAAGAGCCGATAAGGGCCGGTTGGATGGCTTTGCCCGCGGCGGTGCGGTCCTGCAGCTGACGGAACAGATAATCCAGTCCGAGTCCGGCAAGGACTACAATGGAAAAGGCGCAGGCGAAGAATATCATCGCCGGTCCGCGAAACTTGGAGACGCCCGGGAACAGATAGTAGGGTATGTAGTAGAGAGGGGTATTACCTCCCCAGGCAAGCAGAAGGGTGGCAAGGAAGGAGAACGTGAAAAACCGGGTGAATCTGTCCTTCCAGCGACGGAATACGGCTATCAGGGCGCAGAGCAGGGGCAATATGCCCAAGTATTCAGAGTGGAGCTTGAAGGGGTTTTTGCCCCAGTAGGCATCCAGTCCGCCTGAAAACCGGGGCGAAATCAGGTCTAGGGTTTCTATGATGGGCAGAGACCACGAGGTGGCGTATTCGTATCCCCGCTCGCTGCCGCGAGAGGCATAGGGCATATTCTGCATTATGGGTAGATACTGGACAGCGCACAGGGCGGCGGCAAACCCTAGGCTGAAAAGGAAGAATCCCACCAGCTTCAGTCCGGCGGCAGCATACCGGGTCTGGCGAACAAGGTTGATCAGTTGAAACAGGAAGTAGGCGGTGAGGACTAGCCCGGTGTAATAAACCTTCTGAATATGGCCGGAAAGCAGCTGCAGTCCGAGTATGAGGCCGGTGAGTACAAAATAGGCAAATTTCTGTCGGGTCATTCCCCGGTGTAGGAAGAAGAGCGCCAGCGGCAGAAGTGCAGAGCCGATAAGGCGGCCGTCGTGGCCGGCAAAGGTGAGAGTGACAAGACTGCCGGCAAACATATAGGCCACGCCAGCCAGGAAAGCGGGTATGACACCGGTCCTCAGTTCTCTGACAAAAAGATAGGTTCCCAGTCCGGCCAGAGAAAGGTGGAACACAAAGGTCCAGGTCCATACCACATGCACCGGCAGGACCAGGCGGGCAAGAAGAGTGGGGTAGAAAAGGTCGGCGAAGAAAGCCGCGCCTGTAGGTTGCCCGGACAAGATTGCGGGCATCCAGTAGGCAATCCAGCCGTGTGCAGAGATATAGCGGGCCATAAATTCCCTGATGGCATATCCGCCTGCTCCCAACCAGTCCGTGCCGTAGAGCATATTATTTCCAAACAGATACTTGTAATAGAAAACAAGCGGCAAGAGAAAGAAAACCAGAACCGCAATTCTGCCCAGGGTTTTTTCCGCAAGCTCAGCCGGGGCAGAAGGTTTTCTAGCGATTGTCTGAGGCTTGACAGCGGTTTTCTTTGCAGGCATTTTTCCTCCAGCGAACGAGCAGGGGAAGGCCGAGAAGGGCCATTCCTGCTTCAGTTACGGTAATCCACATACGAGTCAGTCCTGCCGCTATGATAGCCAAAGGCAGGGGCATTACCAGCTTCAATATAAGGGTGAGCACGCCCTCGCGGACTCCCAGGCCGGCGGGTGCAACCAGAAGCAGAAACCCTATCATCCAGGAGACGGCGAAGCCGCCGATAATGACCGGCAGATACGTAACGGAAAGGGGGTAGAACGAGTTGATAAGCAACCAGCTGCCTACCCCCTGTAGCGTCCAATCCGCCAGATACATAGTGATGATGAGCAACAACCTCCAGTAGGACAGTTGCAGCGCAAAAACTGGCTGGCGGAACCGGGGAAGAACGATTCGTAGCAGACGATTGAGCAGCGGCGGAGAAGCCAGCGCCAGACACGCCGGTACCAGCGCAAAGGACATATACAGGGACGAAGGGATTACTGCCCGGGGAATGAACAACACCGCCAGTCCCAGCAGAAGAAGCGCAGCCAGAAGCGACAGCACGATTTCCAGTATCACACTGACCATAGTCTTGGCTTCGGAAATGCCTTCCTGGCAGCACAGAGACATTCGTCCGAGGGTGAACCATACCTTGCCCGGGATGTATTTTCCTAGCTGGGTTACCGCCAAAATGACGGTGGCGCGCAGGAACGGCAGCTTTTCACCCAGACCGGCAAGGAGGAAACGCCAGGCCCAGCCGTAAAGCGGAAAGTGGAGAAAAATGAAGATGGCGAATGCGCCGAGCAGGGGCAGGGGATGGAAGCGCAGGTCGGCAAATGGAATCTGGCGCCAGTCGCGGATGAGCCGAGAACCGAGAAAGTAGAAGCTGCCGACAACTATCAGCGTGCCCAGCACCGGACGTACCCAGCGGGGGAAACGGCGCTTTTGCTCTGCGGTCACTGTGCTGCCGCAACTTTGCGGTAAACTTCTCGCAAGCGGCTGATTATCGCCGGCCAGGAGTAGTGCTGCCGCACATGTTCATAACCGGCGTTACCGAGACGGCGGGCAAGCTCAGGGTCAGTGAGAATCCGGCGCAACGCCTGGGCCAAAGCCGCCGCATCAGCCGGAGGCACCAGAAGGCCGGTCTTTTCGTGTATGACCAAGTCAACGATGCCGCCAAGGCCGGAGGCGACAACCGGCCGGCGATGGCTCATGGCGTCAATTATGACTACGCCCAATCCTTCGGTATCGCCCTTGGAATCAACTATAGCGGGCAGGATAAAAGCGTCGCAGTGACGATACAACTCGGTGAGTTCGGCAGAAGATACAAAACCTCGAAAACAGACTAGCGACTCCAGATTGCGTTCGGCAGCCAGTCGGCGCAGCAGCGGCTCAGCCGGGCCGGTGCCAACGATGTCCAGATGCACTGGCATTTCCTGGGCAAGCAGGGCAACTGCTTCTAGCAGATACGGCACACCCTTGCGTTCCACCAGCCGGCCGACAAAAAGCAGACGTGCTGGCCGCTTCTTTTCGCTTTCGGCGGTTGTCTGCCGGGTTGTCTCCGCCGCCGGTTCAGTTCCGGCAGAAGAACCCGGAGATTCTCCCACAGTCGTTCCGTAGGGAACGATGTTCACCGGCCGGTTGCAGATTTCCTGAATTGCCTTTACGGTGTGGCTGGAGTTAGCCGTGATGGCGGCCGCAGACCTGATAGCCCAGCGCAGAAATGGCCGCAGGAATTTCAAGCCGTGACGCACAACCATCACCTCGGCGCCGTGAAAACTGATGACCACCGGTGCCCGGCAGGCCCGGGCCGCAAACCAGCCGAAAAGATAATGGGGCAGAGGCCAGTGCACATGAATTATGTCATAGTGCTGAGTCCGGCAGTGGCGCCAGACAGCAAAGGAACCGCATAGCAGGTAGCAGACAGCTTTCAGCTTGTTCAGAAGTCCCTTTTTTACCCTATCAACTGCGGTCTCGTCGTGCGTGAGGTCTTCCCATCTCCGCGGAAAGTAGCGGAACCTGATTACGGGCGTGCCGGCGATAATCTGATTGCCCAGACCCCGATAGGAAGAAGTAAAAACAGTAATTTCCTCGCCCTGTTCGCGCAAAAGACTTATAGTTTCTACCAGCCAGGGGGTGATTACATCGTTTTCGTTCCGGGGATAGGCGGTTACGATGTACAGTATTTTCATCGCTGCCCACTCCCCGCAAAGGAAAGGACGAAAACGGTCAGGCTAGTTCTCGCAAGCTGCGCACTATCTTGGACTTGAGCCGACGGGCAGTGTTGCGGTGAATGATGTGGTGACGAGCAGAGCGGTCAATCACAGACTGCACCTTGGGGAGCAGTTTTTCGGCGGTAGCCTTGTCCGGCGCATTCCGGAGTTCTTTCAAAGCTTTCTTCAATGCCTGTTTTCTGGCGCGGTTGCGTGCCCGACGTCGGGCCGCCTTGCGCGCATTCTTCAGGGCCGAACGGGTTCTTTTGGCCAACAATCCTCCTTAGCGAGTAAGTTTTCCCAGAATCCTGAGCAAAAGATTATTTCCGCAATGCCGGGACACAGAATCGAACTGTGGACACCGTGATTTTCAGTCACGTGCTCTACCAACTGAGCTATCCCGGCCGGCTGCGCAATTCTAGAGTAAACCACAAAGTTGTCAACCAGTCCTGCCATTATGAAGCTTTCAGCGTTATTCTGATGTCGCGGCGGGGAGTTCTTATTTGCCAGTAATTCACACAGCGCTAAGAGAAAATTAAGCTTGACTAACAGTGCAGGCTTTGGCTAAAATTACTTGCACTCAGGTATGTGCGCGGTTTTTTTAGTTCGGCAGAGTCTTGCGACCCGCCATGCCGGCATAGAGGTCGAGAAACCCAAAACCAGGAGGTCTGGATGTTCGTACGTAACGTTACCAGCATAATTGTCAGTTTGTGCGTGGTCGGTCTTGCGACATTGGCTTTCGCCACAATAAACCAGAGTACAAATGGCGGCGGAAACTGGACAGACCCTACTAAATGGAGTCGAGGGGTAGTTCCGACATCAACAGATACGGTTATCATCACCGCAGGAAATCCTATTACTTTCAACGCAACCTCTGCGGTTACGGTAGCCCGGCTGGAGGTGAATGACGGAGCGACTTTTACAGTTTCGGCTAACTATCAGTTGACTTTGAATCCTTCGTCGTTTCTGGATACAGCACTGTGGATAAAGAGTGGCGGGACGTTGATACGTACCAATACGGCTTCCATAGTGGTGAATGCCGGTTTCTTGAACCAGGGCACCTACACAGCCACAGCTGCGGCTAGTCCGCTGACAGTGGGTCGGACGACAGGTGGTGGCACTTTTGAGAACTCCGGGATATTTGACAACCGGGGCAATGGTGCTCTGACTTTCTA
>CBFGJV010000034.1:0-16523 GCA_965649205.1 Caldifarciminota bacterium
AAGATACCAAAGATGTTTACGGTCCACGGAACAATCATGGCCATATAGGTATCAATCCAGCCCAACTTGAATAGTATCATGTACGAAGGAACCAAATAGACGGGCAAGGGGATCATCATTAGGGCAAGAAAGAGCATGAACAGTATTTCTCTTCCCCAGAAGCGGAAACGAGCAAAAGCATAGGCAGCCAGCACTCCGGTGAGAAGAACTCCTGTGAGAGTGGAAAACGTTACCAATAGCGTATTGGCAAGATAGCGCCAGAGCGGAATCTGCCTGAAGACTTCTATATAGTTACCGAATTGGGGAGTAGACGGGATCCACGTAGGAGGGAAACGAAGAGCTTCTAGCGGGGTCTTAAGTGAAGTAGAAACCATCCAGTAGAAAGGAAGCACCATAGCAATTCCACCCAAGATGAGCATCAGATGTATTGGCAATTTGCTCAGACGCAGTCGAGTCATGTTTTTTTCCAACGCGTCCCGAATCCGGTTCCTCGGAAGTTTGTACCCGTGGGTAACCAGTTCAGCGGCGCGAACAAAGAAGTAAGACCGGAAAGCAGTTTGCCTGCGAGAACGGCACGCCCGGAACTTTTACTAGCCATAGTGTACCCGCCTCTCCAGAACGAGACGCTGAAAGACAGTAAGCGACAGAATAATAAGGAAGGCAAAAAATGCTATTGCCGAACCATAGCCCAGCCGCCAGAGTTCGAAAGAGTTCTCATAGAAATAGTACATAACCACTTTGGTTGTGGACAGTGGCCCTCCTGGGGGAGGGCCAGTCATTATCCAGACTTGGGCGAAGGTTTCGAATGCGACAATGGAACTCATAATGAGAACATAGTAGGTTGTGGGTGAAATAAGGGGCCATGTGATGCTACGAAAAAGACGTATGCGACCAGCACCATCAATCTTTGCGGCCTCGTAGTAGGTTTGGGGGATGTTCTGTAATCCAGCCAAGAAGATAACTATGTTGTAACCAAGACTCTTCCAGACTCCCATCATAATGAGGGAACACATGGCTATGGAAGGGCCGCGTAGCAGGTAGGGTAAGCGGTTGTCTTTGTCGCCCAAGATAAGTTGGAAAAGACCACGGGGGTCCTGCAGCCAGCGCAGGCCGTCGGCGCCAAACCAGGAAAGCACGTAGTTTAGAAGGCCTCTGTCCGGGTGTAGAATCCAACGCCAGACAATGGAGACGGCTACTATAGAAGTGACGACCGGCAGGTAATATATGGTGCGGTATATGCCCAATCCGCGGATTTTCTGATTCAGGAGTACCGCTACGAACAGAGCCAGGGATACCTCGAGGGGAATGGAGGACGCCATGTACCAGCCAGTATTGACTAAAGACTTCCAGAACATGGGGTCGCGTAGTACCGCTAAGTAGTTGCCTAAACCGACAAAAGCACGCGGGCCAGCCATACCCCAGTCATAAAGGCTGACCCGCAATGACAATATGATAGGAAGGACGCGGAATACGGCCAAGATGGCGAGGGCGGGAAGGAGATACAAGTAACCCGCCAAGGTTTCTTTGAGGAGGCGGGATTGCCTACTACCTGCCATTGACGCTAAGTATATTGGCGAGAGAATAAAACGTCAAACGGTGCGAAGTTCTCAAGCAATGTTGACCCATAAGTTCTGCGCTATATAATACGCAGTCTGCAATAGTAAAATTTGCTAAAGGGTCCCGCATATGTCCAGAAGCAACCGCTATCTGTGATTCTAGCGGAGATATGAGCGGGACTGCATATCTGAAGATACAGCCATTATCTAACCCGACTAGGAGGATATAATGTCAGATGCAGTGAAAGCCTTCATGGAAGGCATAGTAGCAAAAAACCCGGGCGAGAAGGAGTTTCACCAGGCTGTGTACGAGGTGGTGAGTTCCTTAATGCCTTTTGTGGAGAAGAATCCTAAATATAGAAAGCACAAAATACTGGAACAGCTGGCCGAGCCAGAGCGGGTCATAATCTTCCGCGTGCCTTGGGTAGATGATAAGGGGGAAGTGCAAATTAATCGCGGTTATCGGGTACAGATGAACGGTGCTATCGGACCTTACAAGGGAGGATTGCGTTTTCATCGTAGCGTAAATCTCAGCATTCTGAAGTTTCTCGCCTATGAACAGGTTTTCAAAAACGCCTTGACCACTCTGCCTATGGGGGGCGGCAAAGGTGGGGCAGATTTTGATCCGACTGGGAAGTCTGATAATGAGGTGATGAGATTCTGCCAGTCGTTCATGACTGAGCTACAGAAGTACATCGGGCCTGATACGGATGTCCCAGCTGGCGACATTGGAGTGGGTGCTCGGGAAATTGGTTATCTTTTTGGCCAATATCGTCGTCTGAGAGGTGAGTTTACGGGGGTACTGACGGGCAAGGGCAGAAACTGGGGTGGTAGCTTAATGCGGCCGGAAGCGACCGGATTCGGGCTGGTGTATTTTGTTGAAGAAATGCTGAGGACCCGGGGTGATAGTATTGAAGGAAAGGTGGTGGCAGTTTCAGGTTTCGGTAATGTTGCTTGGGGAGCGGTTACCAAGGCAACTCAGCTGGGGGCGAAGGTTGTTACCATTTCCGGTCCGGATGGGTATGTCTACGATCCGGATGGGATCAAGGGAGAGAAAATAGATTACTTGCTTGAGATGCGGGCAAGCCGCCGCGACCGAGCACAGGACTATGCGGACAAGTTTGGAGCCAGGTTTTTCGCGGGAAGGCGACCTTGGGAGGTGAAGGTTGACGTTGCTTTGCCTTGCGCTACCCAGAACGAGCTGGACAAGGCGGATGCGGAGGCTTTGTTGAAGAACGGTTGTCGTTGTGTGGCTGAGGGCGCCAATATGCCTTGTACCCCGGAAGCTCAAGAGCTGTTTCGGCAGAGCCGCATCCTATATGTGCCCGGCAAGGCTTCTAATGCTGGGGGAGTAGCTGTTTCCGGACTTGAGATGTCTCAGAATTCTCTGCGGCTCTCTTGGACCGCGGAGGAAGTTGACAAGCGACTGCGTGATATTATGAAGTCTATCCATGAACAATGCGTTCATTACGGCAAACAGGGCGACTATGTGAATTATGTTGACGGCGCCAACATCGCCGGGTTTGTAAAAGTGGCTGATGCGATGATAGAACAAGGGGTGGTCTAGTACCTAGGCTATATTCATCGGCCTGTTGCAACCGGTTCCTTTGTCGGTGCGTTCTTTGATGGCCTCGGCGTCTTATCCTCATTATGACCCGATGAACCGTGGTTACGGGGTGCTGGTGATTTACACCGGCGGTACCATCGGTACTATGCCCCGAGACCCTACCGATCCAAAAAGTCCGCTGGTGGTTGTCGACTGGCCTGAGTTCCGTCGTCGCACCTCCTCGCTTTCGGAGCGTTTGAGTGATGGCAGCATTAACGCACGTTACATAGGATTCAATGTGGATGCTTGCTCTTTGGAACCAGTAGATTCTTGCAATATTGGGCCAGACTACTGGGTGCAGATTGCCCGGGTTATTGCTCAGAATTATGAACGTTATGAGGGATTCGTGGTGCTACATGGAACGGACACAATGGTATATACTGCCTCGGCGCTGAGTTTCATGTTGCGCGACCTTGCTAAGCCGGTTGTACTGACTGGAGCTCAGCTCTCCCACCTAGCTCACATCCGCAACGATGCTCTGCAGAATTTGCTTACTGCCTTGTTACTCGCCAATCCAAAGTACTCAGGTTTGCCTCTAGTACCCGAAGTAAGCATCTTCTTTCACGATAAGTTGTTGCGAGGTAATCGCAGTCGCAAAGTGAACTCTGCCGGCTTCGAGGCGTTTCAGTCGCCCAATTATCCACCTCTGGCGGTAGCCGGCGAGAGTATAGTGGTTGATCGCAGGGTAGTGCGGCCTCCAGCTCCGGCAGGAGCTTTGCGTCTTTGTGACCATATCGAACCCAATGTTGCCGCGGTGATATTCTTTCCCGGTATTCAGGAGGCCTCTATTCTGGAAGACATACTCTCGGATCAAAGACTGAAGGGTGTAGTTTTGCTTACCTACGGCGCCGGAACTGTCCCTTCTGATCCTCGGGTACTTACTCCTATTGCGGAGGCAGTGCGGCGAGGAGTGACGGCTGTCGCTGTAACCCAGTGCGGCGGCGGCAGGGTGAACTTGGGTCGTTACGAAGCCAGTCTCAAGCTGCTGGAAGCTGGAGTTGTATCTGGCCATGACATGACTCCTGAGGCCGCGCTGGTGAAGCTGATGGTTTTGTTAGGTGATTCTTCCCTGAATGTAGCGCAGGTACGGGAGATGATAAGTCAGGACTTGGCCGGGGAGTTGACTGTTAGTGACTGAGGGGCGCTTTATGCGAGGCTCGGACACGGCGACGCGCGGGGTATGGTGACTTTTGCGCTATCGGTAGGGTTGGCTTAATGTCAGTGGGCGGCCGCTGAAGAAAGGGAGCAGGTGGCGGACACATCTTCTTTGCCAGGTCCTCAGCTGAAAGAAACAACAGAGGGGAGCGCCGGTCTGCACGCCAAAACTATTCGGCGAGGGGTGAAGATTTTTGTAGCGATTGCCGTTGTAGCCGCGATTGTGCTCATTGCCGTAACGGTGAATCGGGACACTCTGGTAGGACTGCAGCGTGTAAAGTGGTACTGGTTGGCGTCGACACTCCTATTCTGGTTTATAGCGACGTTGGCCGATGGGGCAAGGCTGGCTGTGTTATCTCGGGCGGGTGAACATCATATCGGTCCCTTGCGGGCGGCGGAGATAATACTTGTAGGCTATTTCATGGCTGCAGTTACTCCTTTTCAGTTTGGCGGGCTGCCTCTGCAGTTGTATAGCATGAACCGATGGGGCATAAGTCCGGGCAAGGCTTCGGCAATGCTTCTGGCTAGGGGTATACTTTTTTACGGAATGGTGTTTTTGGCCGCACCCTTTGTGGCCTTTCGTCTAGGTGTTTCCTCAGTTCTGCTCAAGATACTTGCTACCTATATTGGCATTATTGTCGGTTTGGGAGCTATACTCATAATCTCAGGCCTGCTCTTTCCCAAGGTGCTTTCCCGTTTGGCAGAGGTTCTGGCGAAGCCGGGGCGTACAGGCAGGGCTTGGAGGTTGCTCGGTCGGTTGCTGGCAGAGGCAACTCATTTCCTAAATGGTCTCAAGTTGTTCTTCCGCGGACGCAATCTAGGTTATCTGGTCGCGGCAGCCGGACTTACAGTTGTATATTGCGTGTCTTATTTTGGTATGGGTGCTACCATACTGGCCGGGCTGAACCTATTACGGCCAGAAGATGTGTATAGAGTTGTAGGCACTAATCTGCTTCTTACGTCAGTTCTTCTGTTCGTTCCTACGCCGGGAGCCGGCGGAGTGGCGGAGGCAGCGGCCGCGGGTTTGTATTCCATGTTATGCCCGCGGTATATGCTGGGTATTTTCGTTGTGGTCTGGCGACTTTTCTCGTTCTATGTTGGGGCAATAGTTGGAGGTGTGGTAGCCCTGAAGCATCTGGCCCGGTAGGCAGAATTCAGCCTCAGAGGCAGTTTTGGTCTGCTGGGCGAGGTTGATGATGCGTGTTGGGCGCCGTTCCGGAATGTGAAGACGGAGATTTTGCAAGAAACGCGGCCACCTCTGCCAGATTTCGGGTAAGGGGAATGCCGGGAGGCAGGGAATTCAGGAATACACTGCCGTAGTTTCGGCTCAGCAGTCTGCGGTCCAGAACGCAAACCACCCCGCGGTCATTCTGGGAGCGAATAAGTCGTCCGAATCCTTGCCGGAATCGAAGAACGGCAATGGGTAACTGGTAAGAAGAGAAGGGTTCTCCCTTTTCGGCTTTGATTTTTTCGCATATAGCCATAAGTCGGGGTTCGTCAGGCACGTCAAAGGGCAGACGGCAAATAATAAGGCAGGTCAGCGATTCGCCAGGTACGTCCACACCCTGCCAGAATGATTGGGTAGCTAATAGTACGGAGTGCACGTCCTGACGAAAGCGTTCCAACAAGGGACCGGGCGGCAATTCGCCCTGAACCAGAAGCGTGTAGTGATTGGGGGAAATCAGGTTGTAGACCTGACGCATCATCTCGTAGCTGGTAAAAAGTACTAGTGCCCGGCCATGGGAGGTTTTGAGAATCTTTTCTATCGTTTCTGCCGCTCGGGGGATGAACTGAACTTCGTTTGGCTCCGGCAAGTGGGCAGGAACATAAAGGAGAGTACGGGAAGCAAAATCGAAGGGAGAGTCCAGGGTTAGCGTGCGGAAGCCAGAAAGGCCCAACCTGCCAGAGATAAAGTCGAAACTCTGATTGACGGTAAGGGTAGCAGAGGTCATTATTACACTGGAGAAAGCGGGGTAAACAGATTGGGCCAGAGAAGTTGCGACTGCGAGTGGTGCTGTCCAAAGAACCAGATGTCCGGAGTCCTGAGTTTCTATCCATTGCACTTCGTTTTCTAGGTCTTGCTGATGGAAATGCATCAAAGCAGCACCTGTCTCGGTGAGGCGGCGGGCTACGGACTTGAGTTCCGCGGATACTTCCTCATCGTCCGCTTCCTGGCTAAGGTCCGAGAGCAACTGGGCCAAATGTTCCAGTGCGGTCACGGGTGCAGCTGGCAGCATTCCGGTCAGGCGGAGTCTGGTGCTGCGGGGAGGTATCAGGGCTGCTGTTTGCTGGAAAAAGCCGGATAGTTCCCGTTGGCAGTGGTCGACGGCCAAGGCGATTCTCTGACGAGTTTGCGCGGGAAGAGAAAGATGGCGGATAAGTCCGTGGTCGGTGGCGGGATTGAGGTTGTCTAGCAACTGAGTGAGAAAACGTTGGGACACCTGTGCGCCGAAGTGCCTTATTGCTGCCTCTTCCAGCCTGTGAGCTTCGTCGATAATGACTGCATCGGCCTGGGGTAAGAGTTCAGTTTCGCTGGCGAGGTGGGCAAAGAAAAGAGCATGGTTGACAATGAGGATATTGCTGTTTTCCCAAGCAGTGCGGCTCCGGAAGTAGAAGCAGTTGGCAAAGAAGGGGCAGTGCCGGCCCCGACAAGCAGCAGAGTCGCGGCTGACGCGCAGCGAAAGTGTAGAAGAGAGACGAAAGGGATAGTTGACCAGTACGCCATCCGTGGTGGTTTCCGCCCAGTTCAAAAGCTGTTCTGCCTCGGTGGTTTCCTCTTGGGTTGCAAAGAGCTGGCGGGTTACGTGGACATGAAGTCGGGATAGGCACAGATAGTTTTCCTGGCCGTAGGCGACGCCCACAGAGGGACAAGAAGGTACCAGTTTGGACAGTAAGGGGATGTCCTGGCTAATAAGTTGGGTTTGGAGAAGGCGAGTGTATGTAGAAACAATAACCCGACGGCCTGTCTTGTTGGCCCAGAATGCCGCGGGCACTAGATATGCCAGACTTTTTCCCACTCCGGTTCCTGCTTCCACGATTAGGTTTTTTTCTTGCTCCAGTGCGTCCCACACGGCCGCGGCCATTTGTACCTGTTGCGGTCTATGCTCGTAGCCGGGTAAAAGAATAGCCAGTTTCCCCCTTGGTTCTAATAGCGTGGGAGAAAAACTGTCAGTACTTTGTTGTTTCATTAACTCGCCGCCAGTCGCACCTCACGGTTCTGAGGACTTGGTCGGAAAGGAACCAAATCTCTGGGCCAGCGGGTAAGGTTCAGTGCAGGTCTGACTGCTGCGGTTTGATGCATCAGGAGAAAAAGCCGGAGTTATGCGCTGTTGTTTTCATCTTGTTCGGTGGGTCTAGCCTGGTTGTCTCCTGCTTTTTCTTGTATGCGGTATTCGTGTACGAACACGTCGTCAAAGTCATAGACGGAGTGAAAGTCTTCAATTCTGTCTTCTTCGGTTTTGGTTAGAAGACCGGCGTTTACCAGATTGAAGACGATATGGCCGAAATCGTCGGTGGTGCGTACTCCCCAGGAGTGAAGTACGGTTTTTGCCAAGAGACCAAATTGGTCGCGGGCGAGGACCTTGATGCCTTCCAGTAACTCCCGGCCGGAAACATGACGTTTTCGCCGAAACAGCTGCTGGGCTACCGGAAGGGCGGCGAGAACAAATAGATATGCTTCAACAGCATAGCGAGGGTCCTTTTCCACTATTTGCAAGAGTATGTCCTGCACGAGGTAATTCTAGTTGCTGTGCTATAGAGAGCAAGGCGCAGAACTTTGACCCCTTATACGAGAGACATATAATTCCCTATCGCGAGCGAAACAGATATGAGCTGTGGTCGATGGCGCTTACCCGAGAACAGAGTGTCCGCGACGAAGTTAAAGCAGAGTATTTTCGGGCTGGTAATTCTGGTGCACACGGTTTTTGCGGGTGGAGCCAGTTATCTAATTGTTACTGCAGATGAGTGTTATGCTGCCGTACAGCCGCTCGCCGAATGGAGACACAAGAAAGGTATGCGGACGGCTGTGGTCAGGTTGTCAGAAATAGTACCGCAGACGCGGGAGGGTATTCGCGAGTACATCGTGAATGCGTATCGCACGTGGAATCCACAGCCGCAATATGTGCTTCTGGTTGGAGATACCGAAAAGATTCCAGTGGGCCAGGACCAGCCCTGCAAGAGCGACAACTACTACGGAGAGATGGACGGGCATTTCCGGGCAGAGCTGGCAGTGGGTAGATTTCCCTGCCGTACGGTCAAGGAATGCGAAGTGATGGTAGCCAAAACTTTGTTGTATGAACGGCATCCACTTTTCCCGGATACTGCCTGGTACTGCCGAGGATTGGTGGCGGTGCGTTTCGATCATGCCGGAGATACTCTGGGATTTTATGTGCGGGACATGCGTTATTTTGTTTCCACCTTGCGGGATAGTGGCGGGTTTGTCGTAGAGTCTCTATTTTGGCGCGAAGGAGAAGGTTGGCATGGCCAGGGCCCGGATAGTGCCCGGCATATTGCAGAAGCGGTGAGGCGGGGAGTGGGTTTTGTTCTTTTCCGCGGTTATGGGGCCTGGGATGGGACATTTCACAACTGGAATATGCCGATGAATGTGCAGCCTAACCAGCTGGCAAATGGTTTTTATCTTCCTGTTGTCTACGGTGGCTGCTGTCAGACCGTGTTTGCCCCTGAAGACAGAGGTGTGGGAGAAGAATGGTTGCGGGTCGGAAGTACCCTTGTTCCCCGGGGAGCTGTAGCCTATCTGGGCAATTCTATTCACTCTCTAGCTGCTGCCTGGCGCAGCAAGGTACTGCAGGGTTTTTACAAGGCTTTGTTTGTGTACGATACGCTTACTCTTGGCCGAGCTCTTCTTTTTGGCAAGGACAGTTTGTATCGCTGGATGCGGGCCAATGGTCATCCAGATACAACCCGAGACAGTGTGGTGCGTTACATAGAGCAGTGTATTATTGGCGACCCCGCCCTGCAGCCGTGGACAGCGTTTCCCCGGAGGATCGTGGTTGACCATCCGGGTACAGTTCCGGCTGGACTGTGTCGTTTGTCTGTTGCTGTGCGTAGCGAGGACGGACAGCCTATCCAAGGGGCCTGCGTTTGTGCTTGGAAAGAAGGCGAGTTCTACGCTACCGCGCACACGGATACAAGTGGCAAGGCTGAGCTGAGTATTGACGGCCGCACGCCCGGTGTTTTCTCTGTGACTGTTACTGGCAAAAATATACGACCTTATGAGGGAGTGTGTTTTGTGGAAGGTGCTGACATAGGAGTTACGACTATTGTTTCTCCCAAAGGTACGTATTTTGCCGGTGTTGTGGTGACTCCCGCCTGTTCAGTGCGTAATTTTGGTACAAGAGTTCTCCGGTCGTACCGGGTACGGATGAGAATAGGCGCCTATGACCGGAGTGTGACAGTTTCTGATTCTCATCCCGCACATACCACCAAGTATGTGGTTTTTCCTGCTTGCACTACCGTGGCTGGGGTGTTCAGCGTAGTCTGTTCTACGGAGTTGGCTGCGGATGAGAGAAATAATAACGACTGTGCAAGCTGTACGCTAAGCGTCAGGCCTAATTGGCCCAGGGGCTGGTCAGAGGTTGAACCGGTACCAACTGAGTCCATTTCCAAACCGCAGGTGGTAAAAGAAGGAGGGTGGCTTACGTGTCATCGGGCGAGTAATACGTTTTTCTGCACACGGGGAAACAAATCGGCTGATTTCTACGAATATAATCCGGTTGCAGATCAGTGGAGACCGCGGCAGCCGATTCCCGTGCAGGAAGATGGCAAGATAAGATTGCCAGGCAAGGGTGGTGGCGGTGTTTCTGACGGCAGACGTTACCTGTATGTGGTAAAAGGCAACAATACGTTGAGCTTCTGGCGCTACGACGTGGAGCAGGATTCGTGGCAGCGGCTGAGGGATATACCCTGCGATGCTCGCAGGAAAAACGTAAAAGGCGGGGGAGACCTGGTCTATGTCAGAAGGGGGGACTCAGGCCAGGTATATTTGCTTAAGGGATACACAAATGAGTTCTATCGCTACGATGTACGTACGGAAAAGTGGGATACGCTGGAGAACGCTCCGGACGCAAGCGGCAAAGGCAAGTATCAGAAAGGTTCTTTTCTGGTGTACGATGGGCGGAGTAGCATTTACTTACATCAGTCTCGCTACCATGACGGCGAGTACCACTATCTCTACAGATATGACCTTGATATTGGGCGGTGGCAGGCTGAGCGTCTGCGAGGAATGCCGGTAATAGAATACGAGAAGGGTAGAAACAAGGCACGCAAGTCCGGAGACGGTGCCAGTGGGGCGTGGGATACCGACGACCCTAATCATTTCTACGCTTTGAAGGGCGGAGGCAGTGATGGGTTCTATCGCTATTCGGTAGCAAGCAATTCATGGACGCAACTGGAGGCGTTGCCTGCCTACGGGACGACTAAGAAAAAGAAGGGGGTTAAAGGGGGAGGAGATTTGGTGGCATGGGGTGCGGGCACTTATTTTGCCCTCAAGGGCAACAGTACCCGGGAATTGTGGAGGTTTGTTGCGCCGCCGGACGTACAACTGGCTGGCAGCCAGACGATTAGAGAAACGGGTAGCTTCCCCGTAGTTCTGGCTCGGCGAAATAGCGGTTTCATCCGCCTTCCGTTGTACACAGCTGGCAACTGGTCACCAGATAGTCGGGTACGCCTTTTCGACCCGGCGGGACGTTGTTTGCGGGCAATCCCGTCTTGGCACGTGCTCGGCTACCTGGGTTCGCCTGTCCTGCTGCTTGATCTGCGACAGCTGGCAGCGGGCGCTTACATTCTCCGGTTCGACGGCGCCCGCTTTGCAGTTACGTACAAACTGGTACTGCAGTAATAGCAGGTCTGATAGAGCCATCAGTTCCCAATTGAATGGAGTAGCAATTTGCCTCTAGAGAGTCGAAGGAGTTCCGCATACAAGAGAAAGCTGGCGGCGGCCGGACAGAGGTCCTGCGGCGGGTAGTTTTGCCCCCAAGAGGTCTGTGCCAGCCGGTTCAGACCAGCTTCTTGAGTTCAGCCAGCAGGTTGAGAGCCTGAAGAGGGGTGAGTTCGTCCAAGTTCAGCTCCCGGATTCGGGCTACGACCTGGTGTTCAGGGAGAGAGGTTGTCTTGTTTTCTTTTGTAAAGAGATTGTGGTCTGCAGCCATGGGGAGGTCGGCAGGGAGGCGGTCGGGAATAAGGTTTTTGAGACTGAGCCGCTCTCCTTTTTCAAAGCCGGCAAGAACGGCGCGGGCGCGTTCGATAACAGCGGCTGGCAGACCGGCGAGACGGGCCACGGCGATGCCATAGCTCTTGCTGGCCGGCCCTGGGGTCATTTTGCGGAGGAAGATGACGGTATCTTTGCTTTCTTTTACGGAAAAGTTGTAGTTACGGCAACGCGGCAGCAGCAGGGCTATGTCGGTGAGTTCATGGTAGTGAGTGGCAAAGAGGGTGCGGGGTTGCGTATTGCCATGCAGGTACTCCACTGTGGCCCAGGCGATAGCCAAGCCGTCGTTTGTGGAGGTGCCGCGCCCTACCTCGTCCAGAATTACGAGGCTGCGGGTGGTAGCGTTGTTCAGGATGTTGGCCGTTTCGGTCATCTCTGCCAGAAAGGTGGATACGCCCTGAGTCACATCATCTGAAGCGCCGATACGAGTAAATATCTTGTCTACAACTCCAATGCGGGCTTTCTGCGCCGGAACGAAAGAACCAGTCTGAGCCATTATGACTATAAGTGCTACCTGGCGGAGATAGGTGGACTTTCCCGCCATATTCGGCCCGGTGATGATGAGTATTTGCTGGCTCTCGGTGTCCAGCAGAGTATCGTTGGGAATGAAGGGTTTATCTAACATCTGCTCCACGACTGGATGCCGGCCTCGCACTATTTCCAGGCAGGTGGAGTCGTCGACCTGAGGACGGGTGTAGCGGTTTTCACCGGCCAGCTGGGCGAAGCCGGCCAAGACGTCCAATTCCGCCAGAAGAGAAGCGAGGCGGATGACTCGCTCTACCTCTTGTGCCACTTCCCGGCGGAGAGAGAGGAACAGTTCATATTCCAAGACTTTGGAGCGTTCTTCGGCGCTGGTGATTTTGACTTCGTAGTCCTTGAGTTCGGGGGTGATGAAACGTTCCGCACCGGTAAGAGTCTGTTTGCGGATATAGTGTTTGGGCACTTGGGCGAGATAGGACTTGGTTATTTCAATGTAGTAGCCGAAAACGGTATTATAGCCTACTCGCAGGTTGGGTATGCCGGTACGTCGACGTTCTTCTTCCTGCAGGCGAGCTATGTATTCGCGGGCGTGAGAGGAAATGTCCCGCAGTTCGTCCAGTTCCGCGTTGTAGCCGGGTCGGATGATACCGCCGTCGGTGAGAGAGGTGCTGGCGTCGTCACAGATGACCTGTTCAATGCGCTGCGCCAGCGCGGAAAAATCCTCGACGGAGTCTCGCAGGTACGCAAGACGGGGAGAAGAACAGGAGGCAAGACATTGCTTTATCGTCGGCACAACTTTGAGCCAGTCCTTGAGGGCCACAAGTTCCCGGGCGTTGGCTCTCTCCAGAGCTATGCGAGAGCCTATACGTTCCAGATCGCCTATGCGGGCAAGAAGGGACTGTAGTTCTGTGCGAGTGGAGGAGTTGCTCAGTAACTCCGCAACCGCATCCAGACGGGCGTTTATGGCTGCGGGGTCGCGCAGAGGTGCGAGCAGCCAGCGGCGCAGGAGCCGGGAGCCGGCTGCAGTGCGAGTACGGTCCATTACCGCCAGCAGGGTTCCGCTTTTGTCAGGCAGGGGGTGAATTCGTTCCGTCAGCTCCAGGTTGCGGCGGGAGAGTCGGTCAATCAGCAGGTATTCGCCGGCATGATAAGGGGCGATTCTGCGGATATGGGGCAGAGCGCTTTTTTGAGTTTCTTCCAGATAGTGGAGCACGGCACCAGCTGCGCAGATCCCTTCAGTGAGTTCGGCCAGTCCGAATCCGTTCAGGTTGGCAACGCCCAGATGAGAGGTGAGTCGTTCGAAGGCGAATTCCTGACTGAAATAGTAATCATCTAACGGTGTGAGGTGAAAGGAGCCCAGATGAAGTGATTCTGCTTTCCAGGAGTTGGGAATAAGGATTTCGCTGGGTTCCAGTTTTTGCAGTTCTTCGGACAAGAGAGCCAGGTCGATTTCTCCAGCCCGAAAGTCGCCTGTAGAGACATCGGCAAAGGCTATTCCGACCCGGTCGCTGCAGGGAGACAGAGCTAGAAGATAATTGTTGCGGCGATCGTCCAGGAGACCGGGACGGGTGAGTGTACCCGGAGTCAGAATCTCTGTTACTTCTCGGGCGATAACGGGCTTGCCTGAGGGTTGTTCCAACTGGTCACAGATTGCTACCTTGAATCCTTGGGCTACCAGGCGGCCCACGTAGGTATCGAGCGATTTGGCTGGTACGCCGGCCAAGGGAACTCGATGTTCCCGGCCGTGAGGTCGGGAGGTGAGGGTGAGCCCCAAAGCCCTGGAGCCTATCTCCGCATCTTCGTAGAACATTTCGTAAAAGTCACCTACCCGAAACAGAAGAAGTGAATCCTGGTGTTGTGATTTAATACGACGGTATTGACTGAGCAGAGGGGTCAGTTTTTCAGACATGGTCCGGACTCCGATAAGCGAGGCGCGGCCTACCTGGAGCTCTTCACAGTTGTCTGCTGTTTTTCCAGTCTATCGAACGCCTGCTCCAGCGTTTGGCTGGCCCGCATCGTATCACCCTGCTTCAATAGAGCCCTGACCAGAGCGAGATACAGAGTGGGACCTGAATCGGGCCGGATGTGACGTTCCAGGAGTCTTACTGCTTTGTGCGGTTCCTCGCGCTTCTCATAGATGTTGGCGAGCGCCATCACCAATCCCTCGTCGCCGGGAATTTTGCGCAGCAGTTGTTCGTAGACGCGGGGAATTTCATCATAGCGTCCTATTTCGTAATAGGCCGCCTCCAGGCGGGGTCGGATGTCAGCATTCCTGTGTGGTGCCAGCTCTAATGCTTCGGTCCACAGCCTGATTGCTTCTTCTGTTCGGTTTTCCGCCATATACAGATCACCCAGATACAGGCGGGCTTCCACAGAATTGTGATCCAGTCGCAGAGCCTGTTCGAGGTGGTCCCGGCCGGCCGCCGGCTCTGTTTTTGCCCTGGCTTGGCCCAGTTCAGCGAGCAGACGGGCAAGGACGATACGGTCGGTAAGACGGCGGCTGAGTTCCTTGACCAGCGTCTCACATTTGTCCCATGAAGCAGTGGCGATGTAGAGTTTCAACAGTTGCTCGGCGGCGCGGGTATCGCGCGGGTCGAGGAGGACAAGTTCCTCAAGGCTGGATATGGCTTTCAGCTTTCGGTCGGTAGTTAGATAATCCCGGGTGAGAGCACGCAGCACCTTTTTCTCATCTTCTGGCGACAGGTTCCGTCGGAGCCCAAGGTTTTCGTGAATCCGCACTCCTCGTTCTACTTCTCCCTGAGCAATGAGGATATCGCCCAGTCGCACATAGGCATCTATATTTTCTGGGTCTTTGTCCACCGCCTGTTTCAGCCGTTGCAGGGCACCGGCGAGGTCTCCGTCCAACGCCAGCTGGAGTCCTTCTACATAGGCCGGCACGGTTTCCCGATGCTTGTACAGCAGATCCCGTACCACCGGATACAGTGCTACGACAAGCAGTAATATGATAATGATAACCAGTACAATCACTTTTCCTCCTCCCTGCCGGTGTCAGTTCCAAGCGGAGCATTGCGGAAAGCGTGGAGTTCTTCGAGCAGTGCTTCTGCATCACGGCGGGCCCGACGCAGTCGGTTACGCAACTGTATTTCTGTCACCAACGTAAAAATGCCCACGCACACTGCGCCGAAGGCGAAGGAGTAAAGCATTATCAGGGTGACGGGCACGTCTTCGAGGGTACGGCCAAATAACCATACAGGCGCAGTCTCGTTCATGTTCATCAGTGCTAAAATGAGCAACAGGATGAAGACCAAAAGGATAAGAATCACTCTAAATGCAAACATAGAGCCTCCTTGGTTGCGGGTTTGCTGTTAGGGGCAACAACTTCGGCCAGAGGTGTCCAGCCTCTGATACCTGTGACTTGGGCAAGGACTGTCTGACCAATGCGGACGCTACCAGAGACAATTACGATACGGTTGTTTCGCGTGCGGCCGAGCATGCCTTCTCCTCGCGGCGCAGGAGCTTCTATGAGCACTTCGACCGTCTGGCCTAAGAGAGAAACATTACGTTCGTAAGTGATGCGGTTCTGCGTAGCGATGAGTATATTCAGTCTGCGGCCGGATTCTGCTTCCGACACTTGGGGTTGCAGATCGGCCGCCGGCGTGCCGGGCCGGGCAGAGAATCTGAACATGTAAGCCTGATCGAACCGTACCTGACGTATGAGGTCTAGGGTGTCCTGAAAATCCGCTTCGGATTCAGAGGGAAAACCTACCATAACGTCGGTGGTGAGCCCCAGCTCCGGCAGCAAATCCCGGGCCAGCGCAATTTTTTCAAGATACTCCTCGCGCGTATAGCCCCGGTTCATCATCTGCAATATGCGATTGGAACCGGATTGTACCGGCAGGTGCAGGGCGGGGCATACAGAAGGCAGGCGAGTGAGTGCCTGCAGCAGGCGCAGGTCAAGGTCCCGGGGATGCGAGGTAAGAAAACGTATCCTGCTCAGATGGGGAATGGTGCAGATATGCTCCAATAGGGAAACAAAGTCGTGTCCGTCATGCTTATAAGCCAGAACATTTTGCCCCAGGAGGGTAAGGTCTTTGATGCCTCTCTCAGCTAGTTTCGTGGCTTCAGCCATTATTTGGTGCAGGGATTTGGACCTTTCCCGTCCTCGGGTATAGGGGACAATGCAGTAGGAGCAGTAGTTGTCGCAACCTCGCATTATGGTGATGGAGGCGCATACCGGATGGGTCGGTTCGGCGAAAATTCCTTCGTAACACTCCTGGTTCTGCTCGACGTTGACTACCGGCTTCCTACTGGTGCGCACCTGAGCAATAAGCTCGGGAAGCTGGCGATATTGGTCCGGGCCCAGTACCAAATCACAAAGCCCCTGTTCTACCAGAGATTGTCTGAGGTTCTGAGACATGCAGCCCAAAACAGCGGAGACCAGTTCGGGGCGTCTTCGGCGCAGAGAACGTAGGGTGGCCAGATAGCCGAGTGCCCGCTGTTCTGCGTGCTGGCGAACTGCGCAGGTCAGGAGCAGAATTAC
>CBFGJV010000035.1:0-13258 GCA_965649205.1 Caldifarciminota bacterium
AGTGCAGGTGCGGGTGTATGATGCGGTGGGTCGGTGTGTAGTATCTCGTCCTGTGGAGTTCAGGAGCTTGCAGCAGGGCGCGGTGCTGGACCTGCGGCACCTGTCCAGTGGTGTGTATCTTGTGCGGCTGGATGGAGCAGGTCTTGCCCTTGCGCAGAAGCTGGTGGTGCAGAAGTAGGACGGGAGAGAGTGGAGACTCAGGAGCGGGCCTTGGGGGCCCGCTCCTGTTTTACATACGCCTGAAGGCAGCTTAGGTCCAGCCGAATCTGTCGGTATTCGCTTAAGGTCACCGCGATGGTGCGCGAGGCTCCTATCGGAAACCAGGGCGGCAAGACGACGACATTTAGCCTCTGTGGCAGGGCAAAGAGGACGGCGTTTAGCTTCGCTTCTGCTTATAGCGCAACTCAGGTCCGAAGCATGCCCCGGGCAGGGGAGGGAGTGGTTCCCCCAGTCGCCCAGGGGGTGGAGCTGGGGCTGGTATAGGTGCCAACTGGCAGTGTAACCTGCCGGGAAAGAGGCAAGTTAGATATCCTTCTCAGGGAGAGCGTGAGTTGGGGTTTCAGCGTTCTGTTTGGTCGTCGGTTAGAGGTGTGAGGAACTGCTAGGGAATGGCCCGGAGAAACTTCGGATAGGGCAGTGGTTTCAATAGCAGGATTATTGGTACAAGTTAAGATTGGCGTAATTGGGGGCTGATTGGGCGTACAGACCTGTGCATTATTATCGACCTTCTTTGTTAGGCTTTTCTTTTCTGTCATTGAGTCGCTATCGACAGCCATCCGAAAACAGGCATGGTGGCTAACCGTGGGGCAATGCTGGACAAATGCGATAACTGCTTGACCGAACGCAAAATTTGCACTAGCCTTACGGAGAGTTTCGGGGCGTAGCGCAGTTGGTTTAGCGCACCAGCTTGGGGTGCTGGGGGTCGCCAGTTCAAATCTGGTCGCCCCGATTCACACTAAAGTGACAGGCCGCTGCAGCAGTGCAGCGGCCTGTGTATATTTCCCGCAATTAGTTGGCTGAAGGTCTGGACAGTTGTTCACGGGCGATGCTTACTAGCTGGGCAAAATCCTCGGGAGCCCGAATCGCCATTTCCGAAATGACACTGCGGTCCAGTTGCATACCGGCTCTTTTGAGACCGTGCATAAAACGGGAGTACGACAGGTCATGTGTCGCCAGTCCGGCATTTATCCTGGTAATGAACAGGGAACGGAACACACGCTTTTTGCGTTTACGTTCTCGGTACGCACTTATTCCGGCATGAACTACCTGTTCGCGGGCGATTCTATACAGCTTGGATTTTGCTCCCCAGTAACCCTTAGCCTGTTTCAGCCATTTCTTGCGTCGAGCTCTCGTATAAGGTCCAGTTTTTACCCTTGGCATATCTACTCCCTAAGCGTACGGCAGAAGCGTTTGGAGCCGCCTGGCAGTTGACTTGGTTACGCCGGCTGGCAGCCGTAACCGACGTTTCCGCGCGCGGCTCTTGTGAGCGTTGTTGTGACTTGTTCCAGCTCGGGCATGCAAAAATTTGCCACTGCCGGTTCTTTTTATTCTTTTCTTTAGCGAACTGACACTTTTCATTTTCATCATTTTGGCACCAACATCATTTGTATTGTTTTTTTCCCTTCAGTGATAAGCTTGGGCTCACCCTCTACTTTGGCCACATCTTCTAAATCATGGCGGAGCCGTTCTAGCAGCTTGAATCCCAAATCTGCGTGCACCACTTCCCGGCCGCGCATAATGAGTGTGACGCGTATGCGATCTCGATTGGCGAGAAACTCTCGTATCTTGCGCAGTTTAACCTGATAGTCGTGAGTGTCAATTTTCATTTTCATTCTTATGTCACGTACTTCGGTCGTGTGCTGTTTCTTTTTTGACTCCTTAAGCTTGACTTTCTGTTCATACAAGTAGCGGCCGAAGTCCATTATGCCGCAGACCGGTGGGTCAGCATTAGGCGCCAGCATAACCAGGTCCAGATTCTGTCTGCTTGCCATAGCCAATGCCTCCCGGATAGGCAGTATTCCTATCGGCGTTTTGTCTGGACCTATGACCCGGACGAAGGGTACTTTTATCTGGTCGTTAACCTTGGGACGGCCGACAAAGGCGTCCCTGGGAACCTTACCCCGGTAAATGGGAGGCCTCCTGTACCAGGGACAGAGCGGTTTCCAGAGGCATAGGACCTAAGTCTCCTTTTCCTCTTTCTCTGACCGCTACCGTTCTGTTGCTAGCTTCACGCGAGCCCACGATAAACATATAGGGAATCTTCTGTCTTGCTGCTTCGCTTATCTTGGCGCCAATTTTATCATTTCCTGCGTCAATATCAACTCTTATTTTCTGGGCTCGGCACAGATTAAGCACCTCGGAGGCATAATCGCGAGTCTTGTCCGTTACAGTAAGAACTCTTACCTGTATGGGAGCAAGCCAGGGAGGAAAGGCACCTGCGTAGTGCTCAACCAGTATGCCCATGAATCTTTCGATGCCGCCCAGAGCGGTGCGATGGATGAGATAGGCAGGGTGGTGCTGACCGTCTTGTCCCATATAGTATATGTCAAAACGAGGGCCTTCGTTGAAGTCAAATTGGCAGGTGGAACACTGAAACTCTCGCCCCAGGGAGTCGGCTAGTTTGATATCTATCTTGGGACCGTAGAATACGGCTTCGCCCTCAGCCCGGCGAAAACTCAAATTCAGCCGTTTGAGCACGGACAGAAGAGAACGTTCGGCCAGCTCCCACTGTGCATCTGTTCCTAAGTACTTATCTTTGTGTTTGGGGTCTCTAACAGAAAGGTCTACCTTGAAATCTTCAAAACCAAAAGCCCGCAGTAGTTTCAGAGACAGGGTTACTACACCATATACTTCGTCTTCTACCTGTTCCGGAGTGCAAAAGATATGTGCGTCGTCCTGAGTGAAGCCGCGTACGCGCATCATGCCATGGAGTACCCCGGAGCGTTCCAGTCGGTAGACCGTGCCCCACTCTCCCATGCGCAGTGGTAAGTCTCTGTAGGAATGGATCTTGGTGCGGTAGATGAGCATATGGCCGGGGCAATTCATTGGTTTTAGCACATACTCTTCTGTTTCGGTGGGGATAACATACATGTTTTCCCGGTAATAGTCGAAATGTCCTGACTGGTGCCACAATTGTCCGCGGGCGATATGAGGAGTAACTACAAGTTGATAGCCTGCGGCCAGATGTTCTTTCTCCCAGTATTCCTGGATGATGCGACGCACGGTGGCACCTTTGGGATGCCAGAACACCAGGCCGGGACCTGCCTCTTCGTGGAAGCTGAAAAGGTCCAGCGCCGGGCCAAGCTTGCGGTGATCCCTTGCCTTGGCTTCCTCCAGCATGGCCAGGTGAGCATTGAGGAGTTCTTCAGAAGGAAAGGCAATGCCATATACCCGGGATAACATGCGGTTTTTTTCGTCACCGCGCCAGTATGCACCGGCCACAGACAGCAGTTTTATTGCTTTGATATATCCCGTATCCGGTACGTGTGGCCCCCGGCACAAGTCCACAAAGTCGCCCTGTTCATATACGGAAATATTCTCATCCGGCAGGTCGGCTATTATTTCCAGTTTGTAGTGTTCTTTTCTTTCCGTAAACATTCTCACAGCTTCCTCGCGACTCAACCACTTGTGGACGATGGGGATCTTACGGCTGGACAATTCCCGCATTTTGTTTTCAATTCCGGGCAGGTCTTCTTCGGTGAGGGGCGGGTCAATATCAAAGTCGTAGTAGAAACCTTCTGCAACTGCCGGGCCTATTGTTATTTTGGCATCAGGATGCAGCTGTTTCACAGCTTGCGCCATCAGGTGTGAGGCTGAATGCCAGTATATTTCTCTGCCTGCTTCTGAATCGAACCTGACTGACTCCAGCTCCGCGTCCTTTTCGACTCGGGTGGAGAGATCAATCAGCCGACCATCAAGCCGGGCAGCTATGGCTGTTGGATCCTCGAGCAGCTCCCCGGCGGTGGCTCCCGGTTCTACCATTTTCGCGGTTCCGTTGATAACGACTTGAATCACATTGCAATCTTACCTGAATGACCTCGCAGGTCAAGAAAACCATTTTGGCTTCATCGGCTATCCGTTTGAAACAAGCAGGACGGTTACAGGGACTTTGCGTTTTTTTCTTGACATTCGCTTCTGGATAAGTAATTTTGGCATCCTAAGTGAGTCTCCGATTTCTGCCTCACTCTGAAAGTAGCAACTGGCTGAGCCGGTTGCGGCAGGAGTACGCGCTTTTCTTCCCTGCAGTGGTAGAGGGTAAGGTGCATTGGAGCAGGTTGGCTGCGGATGAAGCCGTTTTCTCCGAGCAGGCCCCGGAATGGGGCCTTTGTCATATCCGGAGTGCCGAGCCGGTTAAGGGGTTCTTTTTCAGCCCGCGTGAAAAGGTAGCTACTTTTCCGGAGAAAATGAGGCCTGCTTCCGCAGAGAAAAGGATTTTGTTCGGCGTAAAGCAGTGTGACCTGGTGCCGCTGCGTGTGCATCGTAAGATGTATCTGGAGAGCGAGTTCAAGGACGAATTCTATGCAGAACGGCGCCGCAAAACCTTGATGGTGGTCGCAGATTGTCCTCGTCCTGAGGATACCTGCTTCTGTAATCTGGTTGGCGGTAAACCTTATGCTACCGAAAAAGACCAAGACGAAGCTGACATAAGTCTGGCAGTAGTAGAAGGTGGGTGGATCCTGGAGGGACTGAGTCCCGCAGGTGAGCAGCTGGTATTGGCCTGCGGTGGCAGGGAACCTACCACAGGCGAACTGACAGCCAGAGAAAACAGTCGCAGGCAGGCGGAGGCTACCCTGCGCGATTTCAACCCGCGCCCTTTTGCTCCTGGTACGCCGGATGGCATATGGAAGCGTAACACAGACAAATCGTTCTGGCAGCAGCAGGCAGACAGGTGTGTGGAATGCTACGGCTGTCTTACAGCTTGTCCTACCTGCTATTGTTTCCTTTTATATGATAAGGCCCAGGGGCAGGGTAAAATGGAAAGAATCAAGGTATGGGATGCTTGCTATAAAGCAGCGTATGCCCGGGTGGGCGGGGGTGCCAACCCCAGGTCAGAGTTTTCAAAGCGCTTCTTCAATCGTTTTTATTGCAAGTTTTCCCATTTCAAGAGCTGGCATGGTATGTATGCCTGTTCCGGGTGCGGGCGCTGTATTCGTGTCTGCATGGGCAAAATAGATGTACGCAAGGTTGTGCTGGAGTCGGGTCTATGAGTAAAACCGAGATGAAAACTAACCTAGTTGCAACTGCCCCCCAAGGCAACATTTTCCAGCCCATCAGTGCTGAGATTCTGGAAGTCATTGACGAAACTCCGAATATAAAGACATTTGTGCTGAAACCAGAGCAGGAAGTGCCTTTCCTGGCTGGTCAATTTGTGGAGCTTACTATACCCGGATTCGGCGAGGCCCCTTTTACACCTTCCTCTTCTCACTTTGAGCGGGAAAAGCTGGAAATGACGATTATGAGGGTAGGTCGGGCAACCAGCGCACTGTTCAAGCTTAAACCGGGTGATGTGGTGGGCATCAGGGGGCCGTATGGCCAGCGCTATCCTCTGGAAAAGTTTGAGGGTAGAGATATTTACATAGTAGGCGGGGGAGTTGGTCTGGCACCATTACGGGCTCTGTTTTTGGCTCTGACGCACGAGGTTCATAAGTATAAGCGTATTTTCCTACGTTATGGTGCGCGTACGCCGGCTGACATTGTGTACAAGCGGCTTATTCCTGAATGGGAGAAAATGGATAAAGTGAGCGTTGAGCTTTCGGTGGACGCCGCGGACGAGAAATGGATGAAGAAGGTGGGAGTTGTAACATGTCTGATGGAAGAGATTCCCTGTGATGAAAAAACCAGCATTGCAGTTGTTTGTGGTCCGCCGATCATGATGAAGTTTGTCACCCAGCGTCTGTTAGATGCAGGATTCCTAGGTGAGCACATATATCTGTCGATGGAAATGAATATGTCATGCGGTTTAGGGCAGTGCGGGCACTGCAAGCTCGGTCCCTACTTTACCTGCAAGGATGGACCGGTTCTTACCTGGGAGCAGATAAAGGACATTCCTGACCCGTTCGTATAGTATGGAACGTATTACTACCTGTCCCTTCTGTCTAAATGGTTGCACCTCGGCTGTGGTATTCGACGGATACCAATATCGGATGGAATATCCGTCTGCAGGTAAGGTGAATCGGGGACGATTGTGTCCGCGAGGCAATAGTGCCAGTATTGTTTTGGACCATCCCCGTCGACTCTGCTATCCACTTCTGGATGGTAGGGAAACAGGATGGAATTTGGCTCTGGATACTTTGCGTACGTGGATTAAGTCTGTACGGCCGGAGGAGATAGCGGTGGTGCAGAGTCGGGGTCTGACTGAGACCGAGAGCAGGTCTCTGCGCAGTTTCGCTCTGACCTTGGGCACTCGTAATGTTGTTCGGGGTTACCTGGAACCGGACAACTGCTTCCGATACCAACTTGAGGGGACTCAACTCGCTACACTGGAGGATGTGCGTTCTGCCCGTTCCATACTTCTTATCGGCGATGTCTTTTCCACGTCGCCAGTCTTGTCAGGGCCGATTCTGGACGCACGCTACGGAGACCGGAAAAACCGTATGGTGGTTATGGATTCGCTTCAGACCCGGGAATCTGGGTTCGCCCATCATTTTATTCGTGTAAGACCCGGTACGGAGGCTTTTGCTTTGCTGGCTCTGGCGGGACTTGTGTCTAAGATTTCTGGCCTGGATGTTGACAGGTATGCTGAACTGGCGGGGACGACTCGCCGGGAACTGGAAACCGCGGTTAGCGTCTTGAGGGTACACGACAAGGGCATAGTAGGGTGTGCCATGCACTTGGGACGAGTTAGGTTTCCTGTGTTGCTCAGTCTGGCGGCGCAACTGGTGGCTACTGGCTTGAAGATGCCTTTTTTGGGTTTTGCGGAGACGCGGGTGCCTGACGGATGGATGACATTTGCTGATTTCAGGACGGCCTGCCAAGAAGGCAGATTCAAACTGGTGTTGTGGTTTGGAGCTCTTTATCCTTACAGTTATCCAGAATTGCTGCCGGAATTAGGTAATGTGACGTACCGAGCGGCTACCTCCATCTTCAGGCCGGAGCAGAGTCTGCCTGGACTAGTACTGCCGGTGGTGTCTGAACTGGAAAAAGAGACCAGAGGAATTTCCTATTGGGGAGAGGTGGAACGGCATCCTCTGGCTTCTGCTCCTAGCGGGACCAAAATGCTCGAATGGATAATGGGAGAGCTTGGGAGAGCGGGCACAGGTAGGGGGGAGGGCTCTGACCCGGGAGTTGCTGCGGAAAAGACGGGAGAGTTTTCGCTTGCTCGATTAGTTGTGCTGGGCAGTCAGTACGCAAGCCTGATAGCTGCCGCAGAATCGGAATTACTGCTTATAGGTGAGAAAAGAGCATTTGGTATAGGTACGTTCTACACTAGTGAAGACGAGTTGGTGGTAAATCCGACAGATGCAGGTCGTCTCAAACTGCATGAGGGTTGTCGAGTGCGGGTGCGTACTGCCAGTGCAGCTGCGGAGTTTCGGGTTCGACTGAGCGCACTGGCTCCATCTGGTGCGTTGGTAGTCGGGGTGAATGCACATCGGAATCGGGCTCTGTTTCCGCTTCATACAGACCAGGTCACCGGCGAGACAGAAATTCCTCCTGTGGCGGCAACGATGGAAAAGATTGATAGCTTTTCTCTTTTGCCTGTGGAAGTAGTGAGACCAGGTTAATGGCAAAAAGACTTGTACTTCGTCTAGATTACTGTATAGGCTGTCAGGCTTGTGAAGCAGCTTGTCGCAGCCGTTTCAAGGGCGAGGCGAGGATTCGCTACGCCGAGGTGAATGAAACAGTCCTGCTGCCGATGGGATGTAGACACTGCGAGCAGCCGCTCTGTGCAGTAGCGTGTCCCTTTGAAGTGATTGTAAAGACGCCGGAAGGGGTTGTGCGGCGGTCCAGTTTCCATTGTGTAGGGTGCCGTTCTTGCGCCTTGGCCTGTCCTTTTGGGGTTATTGATACCAGGTTGTGGCGTTGTGTTTCGCAGAAGTGTAGCCTGTGTGAGGATAGAGCAGAGGGCCCTCGTTGCGTATCTAGCTGTCCTACAGGTGCGCTCATGTTTGTCGAAGAGAAGGAAATTCCCGAAATACAGCTGGGTATCGGAATCGCCGGCAGACACGGACACTGGAGGCGGCCATGAGCGGGATGTGGAGCGGTTGGGGATTGGCTTTCCGGTTTCTGGTATTCCCCGGATTTCTGTTTAGCGTGATAGTGGGTTTATTGCTGACTTGGGTCGACAGGTTCGTTTCTGCTCGGGTGCAGTGGCGCAAAGGTCCTCCGGTGTATCAGCCGTTCGCTGATTTGTTCAAGTTGTTATTGAAGCAGACTGTGGTTCCCGCAGCTGCGGCGAAGAATGTATTTCTTCTGGCGCCTTTGCTCGGATTGGCTGCAATGTGTATAACGTCAGTTTTGCTTTTCTACGTCAATTTCCGCCCGCATGGCTCTTTTGTGGGCGACCTGATCGTGTTAGTATATTTGTTGGCACTTCCTCCTTTGGGGTTGATATTAGGTGCTTCAGCCAGTCGCAATCCTCTGGCGGCAGTGGGTGCTTCGCGGGAAATGACACTTTACTTTGGTTACGAGCTACCGTTTCTGCTTGCACTCGTAGTGCCTGTAGTCAAAACAGGGGGAGAAATCAGGTTAGGTGAGTTGGTGCTGGCACAGCAATCGTCAGGTCCTTTTCTCTATTCAATTTCCGGGTTCATAGCGGGCTTGATTGTTCTGGTGACGACTCAGGCCAAACTAGGATATGTTCCTTTCGATATGGCTGAGGCTGAGCAGGAAATCATGAGTGGCGTGTATTGTGAATACTCGGGTGCGGCTTTGGCGGTGCTGAAGCTCACCAAAGCGATGATGTTTTTCCTTCTTCCCCTTTTCTTTGTGACTGTATTCTGGGGTGGATTCAGAGATTGGTGGGCGATTCCGAAGTTTCTGCTTATCGCCGTGCTTATCATATTGGCTAAGAATACAAACCCGAGGTTGCGGGTAGATCAAGCACTACGTTTTTTCTGGTTTTTGCTTGGTGTTTTGGGTATACTTGCCGTCATACTGGCATTCATGAGACTATGAGTAAATTAGGACTTTGGGGATTGAAAAAATCGCCGTGGGTATATCATGTGGCCGCGGCTTCGTGTAATAACTGTGATATTGAGATTCTGGAGCTTTTGACTCCACGATATGATGTGGAGCGTTTTGGTATTGTTCTGGTTGGTTCACCGCGGCACGCCGACGCGCTGCTGGTAACCGGCGTACTGAACCGTAAGTCTCTACCTCGAGTTATGGAAGTATATGAGCAGGCGGCCAAGCCATGTCTGGTTATTGGAATCGGTACCTGTACCTGTAATAAGCACATCTTTCGTAACTCGTACAATGCGGTAGGTCCCTACGATAAGTATTTACCTGTGCACGCTTATATTCCTGGTTGTCCACCCAAGCCAGAAGCAATGATACTGGGCGTGGTGAAGGCGTTGAGCAAATTATGAAAAGAGAAGCTCTGGAAGGATTGAGAAAGCTCATACCGGAAGTGGAGTTATACGAGCACAATTCGCGACGGCTCTATCTGAGGATTCCGCGCGAAAAACTGACTCAGGCTTGTCGGTATTTGCATCAGGAGCGAGGCATGAGACTTTCCATCTGTACAGGCATTGATACTCGAGAAGGCTTTGAGGTTATTTATCATTTCTCAGAGGATTCTACGGGGACACTGTACAATCTGAAGGTGGTGGCGCCTAAGGATGACCCGCGACTGGATTCGCAGGCGAATTGGTTTCCGGCTACTAACTGGATAGAGCGGGAAATGCACGAACTGCTGGGAATTGATTTTGTGGGGCACCCTAATCTGGAGCCTTTGCTTACTTCAGATACAGATTGGGATCCGACAAAGTATCCCCTGCGTCGTGATTTTGAACAACGGGCGGAAAAGCATGAGCGATAATGTAAGACGCGTAGTTCCCATAGGGCCTTATCACCCGTTACAGGAGGAACCGGAGTTCTTTAAGCTGATAGTTGAAGGCGAGCGAGTTGTGGACATGGAGATTCACCTGGGCTACAACCATCGGGGACACGAATTTATCTCACCAGAACTGACTTACGACCAGATTCCGTTTCTGGTCGAGCGGATTTGTGGCATCTGTTCTAACTCCCATCCTCTGGCCTGTGTGCTGGCGGTAGAGGATTGTGCTGGTATCAAGCCTCCACCTAGGGGCGCGTACATCCGTACTATTGTTCATGAGTTGGAGCGCATTCATTCGCATCTGCTCTGGGTAGGTCTGGCCGGTCATTTCATAGGCTACAACACGGTTTGGATGTGGGCATGGCGTTATCGCGAGGAAGTTCTGCAGATATTTGAGATGATAACCGGCAACCGTAATCACTATGCGGCTAATAAACCCGGGGGAGCTCGTCGAGACATTACGCCCGAGCAGATCCCGCAGATACTTGCGGCTCTAGACGTAGTCGAGAAAAAGACAACTATGCTGACAAAGGCGGTTTTGGATGATCCCGTAATCCGCGCCAGGCTCGAAGGTGTGGGGGTTCTTAGCCGGGAACAGGCTATCGCATATTCGGTACTGGGACCTACGGCGCGGGCCTCCGGATATGATGTTGATGTCCGAAGAGACGATCCGCATGATGCCTATGCCGACATCCCGGTGAATGTGGTGGTGTTTACAGAGGGTGACGTGTTAGCAAAGGCGAAAGTACGATTGCTGGAAATACAGGAATCTGTGCGGTTGGTGCGGGAATGCCTTGAGCGCCTTCCAGACGGACCCATTCAGACGCGCATTGAAGAAGTGCCCCCAGGTGAGGGTTGCGGTCGGACTGAGGCCCCCAGGGGTGAGGTATTTCACTACATAAGGTCAGACGGGACTAATCGTCCTCTTCGTCACAAGGTGAGAGCCCCAAGTTACATGAACATTGCATCAAATGTTGTGGCGGTGCGCGGTTGCTCTATTGCGGATGCGGCTTTGACGCTCGCAGCGGTTGACCCCTGTTATTGCTGTACAGAGCGGATGGCGGCCTTTGAGGATGGCAGACTCAAGTACAGCTGGCAAGACCTGTTGAGGCTTTCTTGGCAAAAGACGGAGCACATCCGGGAGAGAATGCGTAAATGACGGAACTTGTTGCTGCTGCCATTCTGGGACCGATAGTTCTCGGCCTGTTTCTGCTCATAGCCCGGCGGGTTCCGGCGGGGTTGCGTAATTTTCTTGTGCTCATAGGAACAGTCGTAACGGGCGCTATTTTGCTAATTCTTTGGACTATGTCGGGTAACACTCCGCAAAGCTTGTGGTATGTTCCTTTCTTGAAAATACAGACCGCGCCAATGTTTCTCGTAGATGGAGTGGGATTGTTGTTGTCTTTTGTCTTCAGTTTTATCTGGCTGCTGGTTGCCATTTATTCTTTCTACTATATGAGAGAGTACGATTTCCAGCACGACTATTACGCCTTCCTTCTTATTATGTACGGCGCACTGGTCGGACTATGTCTGTCGCAGAATTTGATATTGATCTATGCGTTTTGGGAAATAGCCGGTGTGGCTACCTGGCGACTCGTTGCTTTCTATCGCGGAGAAAAGGAAATTAGAATTGCGCAGAAGACCATTCTTCTGACCTTTTCTGGTTCCGTACTGATGCTCGTAGGGTTTGCGATGGTATTCATTGAGCAGTATACACTTGCCGTGAGCTATCTGCCCGGAGGCACTTGGAGCGTTCTCTCGGCGCTCTTAGTACTGGCGGGTATGCTAACAAAGTCTGCCAGCATGCCTTTCTATGTCTGGTTGCCGGATGCACATACCGCGGCTCCTTCCCCCATGAGCGCTTTGCTTTCTGGAGTCGTAGCGAAGATAGGACTTATTGCCTACTTGCGGGTTTTCGTGCAATCGCGTATGACCCTGCCCGACTGGTGGCCGCTCCTGTTGGCCGGTCTTGGGCTCGCGGGTTCTTTGGTTGCAGCCGGAAATGCGCTCTGGGAGAAGGATTACAAGCGAATACTAGCTCTTTCTACAGTCAGCCAGCTGGGCTACATTGTTATTGCTTTTGCTTATGCCCCGGGGCTGGGATTGACTGCGGCTATTCTATACCTGATTGCGCATAGTCTTGCCAAGTCAGGACTGTTTCTTGCGCTGGGCGCAGTAGAGCGAGCAACCCACAAGCGCAGCATTGAGGAACTGGGTGGTTTGGCTCATACCATGCCGGTTACTGCAGCTTGTGCAGCCCTTCTTGTTCTGTCTGTGGTTGGGTTGCCTCCGTTACTTGGTTTTTGGGGTAAGTTGTATGTGGTAATTGCTGCGTTGAAAGGGAATCTGGTTATAGCGGTAGGTGCGATTGTGGCAGCCGCGATGACTGTCCTTTACTTGCTCAGGTTGTACAAGATTTTTGTCGGCGAACCGGTCGGACACATGGAGGGTCGTGAATATCCGGTAATGAGCGCGGTAGTGGTGATTCTGGCTATAGCTTCGGTGGCGTTGGGGTTGGCTTTTCCCTTCGTAAGCGAATTGCTAAGTCAGAGCATTGCGAGCAGTCTACAGTTATGAGGCGAATTTTCCTTTCAGAATTCTGGACATGGTGTCTATGATGCATCCTTTCTTTGTGCTGATGTTAATACCTCTCCTGGCTGGGTTAGCTGGTTATTTGGTCGGACGATTGCGGAATGAGTTCAGCTTCATAGGAGCAGTACTGAATCTGTATTTCGCTCTGCGTTTGTTCTTGCGTTCGCGACACGATACAGTTGTTCTCCCTTGGTTTGACACGGGCCTATTTCCGGTTTCGCTGCGGCTTGATTCTCTGTCTGGCTTTGTTCTGTTGTTTGTGGCGCTTTTTGGCGTACTGGTTGTGTTGTTTTCCTTCCGGTACATGAAATCATGGAGTGGGGGTCGCGGCTATTATCTGTATCTGTTGCTGGCCCTTGCTTGTTCCAATGGTGTGCTTCTTGCTGCCAATCTGGTGACATTGTTGTTTTTCTGGGGTGTTCTGCTTGTGCTTCTGTACGGACTGCTCCTGGTAGGTAACGCCAAAAACGAGAAGGCGGCAGGTAAAGCTCTGGTTGTAGTCGGATTGTCTGATTTTGCTATGCTGCTGGGTATAGCGTTGCTCTTAATCACGAATGGCTGGATTGATCTTAGTCCTCGGGCGCCAATGGCTTTGAGTGAGCCAGCGACGATTGCTGCTTTTGTGTTGATTGCGACAGGGACCCTGGCTAAGGCAGGTTCAGTTCCTCT
>CBFGJV010000036.1:0-13202 GCA_965649205.1 Caldifarciminota bacterium
TCGGCCCTGCCTGGCTTAAGGTGTACACGAGGTTATGGTGGCCGGAGTCCAGTACTGGCAAGGAGACTTATGCGCTCTCGCTTTGGCAAGAGGATGTACAGAGGCCGCTCGTATTTGAGACGGAGATTTCCCCCTCTAGCTATGGGCCGGACGGTAAGAAAGTGGGTAAGTGGCGCTCTTTCTATATTCAGGTGCCGGCTGGGGAAAACCAGTACCGGCTAACTCTGGATCAGGCGGCTGCCGGCACCGTAGGAGTGCGCTTCTCTTTTGAAGAGCCAGCGGAATGGCAGGAGGTTCATTTATCCGGTTCGCCTTTGACTTTGGTTGAAGAAGGTAGACGGGTTACGTTTCATGAGTTGCGTAGGGACGTACCATTGGAGTTTTCTGTGTCCGGGCCTTGTCGGGTGCGGGTGCGAGCGCGGCTTAACTATGGTCCGGGGATGGAAGGAAAACAGAACTTTGTTCTCTCGGTGCGGGAAGATGATTCTTTGCTGCAGACTGCCAACTTCAGGACGGCCAGGTCCGGGGCTGTGTACGAGAACAAAGCAGAAATAGTACCGGCGAAAGAAGAGACTATGCGTTTTCGTCTGGGTAGGGGCGAACATAGACTAGAATTAAGGTTGAGCGGCACTTTAGCCAGTTCAGCCGCGGTGCGGGTGGAGAGAATTGCGGATCAGAAATACGAGTAACCGATTCGCCAGGTTTATTCTTCTCGGGCTGGGAGTATTTTCCCTTCTGGGTATGGCTTTTGCCGCACCCATAGTCAGACCTTTGCCGACTTTTAGCGGGTTTTGGGGTGGTACTGTAACCTACGACGACAATGTGTTCCGATATTCGGGACGGGAGCTCGATACTTTTCGCCACGGAGGCAATCCTGCCCGGTTTCCCATCCGCAGCGCTGATGATCTGGATGTCTCTGTGTGGAGCAAGTGGTTGTACAGATTTCGGCTGGGGGGCATTTTTGCTCGGGCAACAGTCAAAACCAAGTGGCACGGTTTTGTATCTAATTGGGAAAAAAGCTATGGTCTAGCTGAAGCGGGATTGGCAGCCAGATTGCGGTCTGGGAGTGAGGTAGGAACGTCTTTTCTTTGGATGCCTTCCTATCTCATTCGCTATATGCGCAGGCCACGGGCCCAGAATGCTGAATACATAGCTTGTCGTTTCAGCGAGTATCTGGTGAAGTTTCATGGCCTCATCCCGCTGTCGTTCTTTTGGTTGAGGCCGGAGTATCGTTTCCAATACGACGACTTTCAACCTGTTTTTGATTACTACGATACCAGGGCGCATCGGCTGGGTTGTCAGCTTGGATTCACTCCTGCAGCCGGGATCAGCCTCAACACCGACTACTACTATGAATTGGCTTGGGCAAATGGACCGGTGCCGGATATATCCCACCGTCAGCATGAGTGGAAGGCACAGCTGCGGGCAGCACCACCGCAGAGCAGGTTTGACTTGGAAGTGGAGTACGCACTGGAAGCCAGGGCTTACACCACTGAGAATCCGGCAAGACTGGATTCGACTCATGCGGGGCGCAGAGATAGAATTGAAACAGCGGGTCTGGAAATCGGGTACAGGACAGGCAGAAATCGTTTTTTTCTACGTTATGAGTTGGGTTGGCGAGAGGTGTCGTCGCCTTACAGCGTAAGTATAGAAGAAATCAAACAGTACCGGCAGAGTCGTCTCGGTGTGGGGATGGTTCTGAATTCGGTCAGGCCACAACGAGGAAATGAACTATGAAGAAATTCATACTGTCTGGGTGGCTGATTTTCCTGGCTGGGTGCCAGGTACCTTTACCCAGTCCAGGTCCGGTCTGGTTGAAGGCGCCTGAACGGGGTGTAAGGATACGTAAATCAGAAGTAGTGTTCATCTGGGATTCGGTACCGGAAGCCAAGGATTACGAATTGCAGCTGGCTCTGAATGCTCGTTTCAACCCGCTGGTATTCCAGTTGAAGACCACGGCCACCTGCGAAACTCTCCGGCTAACAACAGACGGCGTTTACTACTGGCGGGTACGCGCATGGAGCTCAAGCGAGATACCGGGAGAATGGTCTGAGGTACGTAGTCTGGAGTTGCGTCGATTTAGCATAGTTACGTCTCTGAAAACCCAGGGATACGCCCAGGACATCTGGGTGGCTGACGACAGAGCCTATGTGGCAGATGGGCAAGCTGGTCTGGCCGTGTTTGACTTGAGCTCACCGCAGCGTCCCCGACTGGTAGGCAGCATAATGGATTCTCTGAATGAGGCATGGGGAGTGGTGGCAAATGGTAATATCGTGCATCTGGCCTACGGGTACAAGGAGTTAAGGACGATTGATGCTACCAACCCGGAGAGTTTGAGGGTGTTGGGCGAGCTGGAGTATCCACAGCCCGGGTTCGGTTATGACATTGATTGCCGGGATTCCATGGTGTACATAGCTGCTAACGCCCAGTTCATAATCGTGAACTGTGCTGATCCGAAATACCCGGGACTTGTTTTTCAGACCCGCTATCCGTATAACTGTCGAGGTGTGTGTGTCTCGGGCAACTACTGCTATTTAGCCTTGGAGCAGCTGGGTGTGGCAGTGTGGGATATAAGCTCCCTGCCGCCGGTTCAGGTTGCGGCTTTTGACACGCCGGCGAATGCCAGAAGCGTGGCGGCAGAGGGCGATTATCTGTACGTGGCTGACGGGCGTGACGGCCTAATTGTGGCAGACATCAGTAATCCATTCCAGCCGGTTAAGATCGGCTCCTTGAGTCTTACCGGGTATGCCAATCGCATATCTGTCTGCGACACACTTGTTTACGTTGGTTGCTCCGCCGGAGGGCTGGCGGTGGTGAATGTCAAGAATCCGAGAGAACTATTTCTGGCAGCCCAAATAGGCATCAGTTATACCCGGGGAGCTCAGGAGTATCGTGGTTATGTGTTTGCCTGTGATCGGGATTCAGGACTGGTAGTGATTAGGAAAGAGGAGTGAGAACTTGAGCCTGTTTCTATTGCTTTTTTTTGCTTTGCCGGTTCAAGAGTGGAATATACAGCAGGCAACCCCCACATTATTGCGACTGGATTTGAATGTTCTTGAGAGTGGGGGGGAACTGGAAGAACCAGCTTGTGCCAGGCTGGTGCCGGTTCCTTCTGGTAGGCTGCCCCACGTTACCGTCACTTACCTAGAGGAGGAAGTGCGGTCTGCCGATTGTCAGAGTGAGGGCTTGAGGCAAGATTTGGTAACCTGGGGGCAACCTGCCAGAGCAGCAGGGCTTGATGTGGTGCCGCTGGTGGTAGCTTTGCAACGAAAGTGCGAGGAAAGCGGACGGGTGGTTGTATGTCGGAGAGCACAAATAGAACTTCGTTACGAGGAGCCGATACTACCTCCGGCAAGAAGCAATGCCATGACCCGTTTACTGCAGGAGTTGCTTACCGGTGACAAGGAAAGTTTTCCTGTTACCCAAGACGGATATCTTATTATCGTCCCAGACGATTTCTATTCTCACATTCTGCCGTTAGCAGTCTGGAAGGAGCGCAAAGGATTCAAGGTTTGGGTGAAAAAGACTTCGGAGACAGGCACATCTGCGGCCCAGATACGGACGTTTATCAGCAATGCTTACAAGACCTGGGATCCGGTTCCGAGCTATGTTCTGCTGGTAGGAGCAGTGAATAAGATTCCTGCCTTTCACTATTCTGTGCCTCAGCACGTATCGGATAACCCCTTTGTTTGCGTGGATGGGGATGATTTCTTACCTGACTTGTTTGTGGGGCGTCTGCCCGCAGCCAATGCTTCGGAGCTGGACGTTATGGTGGCGAAGATTCTGGGGTATGAACGTACACCCTATCTTGAGGATACTCTTTGGTACGGGCGGGCCTTGATGGTAGGTACTTCCTATCAAGAGGGCGGTACTCCGGCGGTCACGGCGCTGGTGACCAAGCGGGTGATACGGACACGGATGCTGGCTGCGGGTTATTCACATATCGACACAGTTTTCTATCCGCCCACCAGGTACGGTCGCGGTCCTGTCGATAGTGCGGTTAATCGCGGTGTGTCACTCATCAACGGCCGCGGTTGGGGCAATTACGATGGATGGGGTTATCCGCAGTATCTTTCCAGTGATGTGAACGCATTGAACAATGGCTGGAAGTTGCCAGTAGTTACCAGTATTTACTGCGGTACGGGAAACTACGCCCGCAATCCCTGTTTCGGAGAGGTTTGGTTACGGGCGGGTACTCCGACCTCGCCCAAAGGCGGAGTTGCATTCTGGGGAGCTTCCTGGACCGGTACTTCCACGCGCTGGAACAACTGCATGGACTACGGTATTTACCATGCCATCTTTGATCGAGGCGTGCATGTGTGTGGTCCAGCCATGTATTACGGAAAGCTGGAGCAGCTGGTGAATTTCCCGCTGCCAGCCGATTCTTTTGATCTGCGTTGCTATTTTCAGGTGTACAATCTCCTCGGCGACCCTTCTCTGGAGATGAGGACGCGGGTCCCCACTGTCTTATCCGTATCCCACCCCGCAATTCTGCCGGTGGGCGCCAGTACGTTCGATGTAGTAGTGACCAGCCGAAACGGACCGGTGAGAGAAGCACTCGTGTGTCTTTACAAACAGGGTGAGTTACATCTTGTTGCCCGCACCGATGCCGCGGGTCGCGCTCACTTTGCGTTCTCGACCGTAACTGCCGATACCATGCACGTCACAGTGACAGGTGATAATATGGCTCCTTATATCGGTTATGCTCTGGTTCAGCCGTCAGGACTTTTTGTTGGGTATGCGTCGCACACGCCTTCTTCTGTCCAACCTGCTGCCCTTGCAGAACTGACGGTGAGCTTGCGTAATTTTGGAAGCAGCCTGTCTGCATCCAATGTTGTTGCTACGCTGCGGGCGCTTGATACTCTGGTATCGGTAGTTGATTCTGTGCGCAATTATGGTGCGCTTAGGCCGGGAGAGGTCTCCACCGCTGCTCCTTTTGTGATCTCGGTGGCACCTTCGTGTACCAGTTCCCAGATATTGCGGTTCGAGATGTCGGTCAGTACCGGCGACAGTGTTTGGAAGTCGGCCTTCAATCTAGATGTGCAGGCGCCTACTTTGGATATAGCTGGCTATTTAGTGCATGATGGGAATGGCGTTCTGGACCCTGGCGAAACCGCGGAGCTTTCGGTTGTGGTGAAAAACCGCGGTAAGATGTTGGCAACGGGAGTGACTGCGGTTCTGAGTTCTCTCAATCCCGGCGCAATCTCGGTGGTGGACTCGCTGGGCGGTTTCGGTGACATTGCTCCGGCTGAGTCCGTGGGTAATGTTGGGGACCGCTTTGTCGTCCGGGCAGCTGCATCAATAGGGGTGGGAAGGAAGTTCACCCTCCGGCTTACTTTGCGCACTGGCGCCGGAGCGAGACAGGTGCGTGACTTCACTTTCACAGTTGGCAGACCATTTTCTTCTTCTCCTCTAGGGCCAGACAAATACGGGTATTATGCCTATGATGACACAGACAGCGGATATGCAGAAAGGCCGGGCTACGAATGGGTGGAAATAGACCCGACATTTGGAGGCAGAGGTACCAAATTGGTGCTGGGCAACGATCAAGTGGTGCCGGTGAGTTTGCCGTTCACTTTCCGTTTCTATGGCCGGGCCTACGACCGTCTGGGCGTATGTGATAACGGTTATATATCTTTTGATGATGACCCGCAGGGCGAGATATACAACTGGCACCTTCCTTCGGCTTGCGCACCGGATGGTCTTATAGCTCCGTTCTGGGATGATTTCCGTGCTGACACGCTGGATGCCGGAGGCGTATTTACCTACTACGATGCTACGGGGCACAGATTCATTGTGGAATGGAGCCGGTGTGTACATGTTCACGGATTCCGACCGCCCATACTTGCGGAACGGCAGACGTTTCAAGCAATCCTGTACGACCCACAGTATCATAGGACAGCTACTGGTGATGGCGCGATTGTATTTCAATATCTTGCCGTACAAAATGACGACAGTCTGTGGTCGAATTCTCACAACTTTGCCACAGTCGGGATAATGAGTCCGGAACATCTAGACGGTTTGGAGTATACCTTTGCCGGCAGGTATCCGCCGGCAGCTGCAGAAATCGTGCCAGGAAGAGTAGTACGATTTACAACCAACCCGCCGGATACCTTCACGGGGGTGAAGGAGTCTTTGGTTGACCGCAAAGCGGGCAACCGGTGGTTTCTTCCTAATCCTGTTCGAGCCAGGCAGGTCAGCCTACCGCTTCCTGTTGGATGGAACCCAGGTGGTCAGGTAGAGGTGTATGATGCCCTGGGACGTTGCGTAGTGCAACGGCCAATACCAAAGGAAGGGCAATCAATTATGCTCGACCTGCGTACCCTTTCCGGGGGGGTGTACACGGTCAGTCTCAGCATATCTGGTCGGATAGTTATGAGAGAAAAGCTGCTGCTATTGCCGCAGAGATAGGGAAATGACAAAAGACTAAGAAAGGAACTTCAGTATGCGTGTAGCAACGTGTTTGTTTTTTGGGGTAGCGATGCTGATATCCCTGGGGCAGGGAGAGATATTTCATGGCGTAGCTGTTCCCCCTGGAGGCACGAATGCCTGGGTGGTGACGATTGAGACCACGGCAGTATATCGCACTACCGATTTTGGCTATAACTGGCAGCCGCAGGAAATAAATACTTTTCGCGATTTCTTTGACGTATTCTTTCTGGACGATTCTAACGGTTGGACTTGTGGACGGGTGGGTGATATCTGGCATACCCGTAACGGGGGTCTCAGTTGGGAAAGGCAGAATTTGGGCGGGCCGAAGTTTGCCACCAGAATCAGATTTCTGGATGAGGAATACGGGTGGTCAGCTGGAGGAGAGGCGATTCTTTTGCATACGACGAATGGCGGTGAGGAGTGGCATATGACCTTTTTTCCCAGACCACCCTATCCTTCTGATACGGTGGATTTTCAGGGGGTATTTTTCATAGACCGCCGCACGGGTTGGCTGGTAGCAGGCAGATTCCCTGAAGGCGGAGACACCTTTGCCTATGGCCAAGGATTCATTACCAAAACGCAAGACGGTTGCTCTACCTGGACGCTGCAACGAGTGGATACGGTGTATGATTTCTACGATGTGGCATTCATCGACGCCAACCACGGCTGGGTGGTGGGGGGAAACGATAGAACCATGAACGGCGTTGTGCTTCATACTACCGACGGAGGCAATTCCTGGATGGAGCAGGCGTTACCTTCGGGGACCCGCTTTCTGCGAGCCGTAACGTTCAATGGTGACAAGGGATGGGCTTGCGGTCGAAACGGAACGATTATTCATACCAGTAACCGCGGAGCTACCTGGGTGAGACAAACAACCGGCGTGGATACGACACTGTTCGATATAGAGTTTGCTGATTCCCTGCGAGGAATGGCAGCCGGCAATTCTGTAGTGCTGGTGACTACTGATGGAGGACAAAGCTGGATACGGAGATTGGGAGGCATTGATGATGTTGCCCGGCGGCAGCAGGAGACCCCAAGTTTGCGGGTCACTCCCAGCGTAGCGTTTGGCGGCTTTGTCACCGTCAGGATGGTTAAAGCAGGTCGCCTTTGCTCGGCGGTGCAGGTTCTTGATGCCGCGGGCAGGATAGCTGGAACAGAAACTTGGCGCTCGCAAGATGGTGAAGACGGCCTGGAAATAGATATTTCTCACCTTCCTGCCGGTGTGTATCTTGTGCGTTTAGTCGGCGCAGGTACAGAGACTGCCGTTTTTGTGCGTACCGGAAGGTAAGTAACAGCTTTGTCACTTGTAATTGACACCCTCTGTTGAGGGTGTTATCGTTATCCTTTGTAATGTCACAAAATATCTCTGGTAATTCCATTATTTTTCTGGGGTCGGGCGGCGCGCGTATCGTTGTGGCTAGACAGCTACGGGCGTCGGGCGGCATCTGGTTGTCGCTGGGCGGTACCGAACTCCTAGTTGACCCGGGTCCAGGTTCTCTGGTGCGAATTACTAGCAGCAGACATCGTCTGGACCCTTCACGTCTGGCAGGCATCCTGCTTTCGCACAGACACCTTGATCATGCCGGCGATGTGAACAATATGATAGAAGCTATGACTCTAGGTGGTACCGAACCGCGGGGTGTACTTTTTGCTCCCCGGGATGCTCTGGAGGGCGACGATCCCGTGGTATTGCGTTACTTGCGTGGATTTTTGCATCAGATAGTTGTCCTCAGTGAGGGGAATACTTACAGATTGGGGAATGTGGAGTTTTCTTGTCCGGTTAGGCACAAACACAGGGGAGAAGTGTACGGCTTCAGATTCAGTACTCCCGCTTTAACTCTCTCCTATGTGGCAGACACCGCCTACTTTCCGGAGTTGGCGCAGTACTATCGGGCAGACGTAGTAGTGCTCAACGTGGTGCGACTTAAACCATCCAACCTCGACCATTTACATGTTTCTGAAGCTGAGGAGCTAATTCGTGCGATGCGGCCGCGGTTAGCGATACTGACCCATTTCGGGATGACGATGCTCAAAGCTAAGCCTTGGGAGGTAGCCAGAAAAGTTTCAGAGCATACCGGGGTTGAGACGATTGCAGCCTCCGATGGACGAAAAATAGATCTGGATGCGGTGGCTTCCGGCGAGTGGTTTTCCCGCAAGGAGATGTTAGCGTGAGTGCGGCACAGACCTTACGGCGGCCGGTGCGAGTTCTTTCTGAAGACACGATTAGACGTATCGCCGCCGGAGAAGTGATTGTCAGACCAGCAGCGGCTGTTAAGGAACTTGTTGAAAATTCGTTGGATGCGGGATCTACCGACATTAGGGTTGAAGTAAAGGATGGGGGGCGGAGTTTGATTCGGGTGATAGATAACGGGGTGGGGATGACGCGGGACGATGCCCGGTTGGCAGTTACGCGGCATGCTACCAGCAAGCTGACAAATATTGAAGACTTGCACAACCTGAGCACTTTTGGTTTCCGGGGAGAAGCTCTGGCTGCCATAGCGGCGGTGTCCCGGCTCACCGTGGAGACCAACGTGGAGGAGTCTGCACCCGGTACCAGGCTTGAAGTAGAAGCAGGGGAAATAAGAGAGATAGCCGAAACAGCTCATCCGCAGGGGACAACGGTTACTGCCCGGGCTCTTTTTTACAACTTACCGGCGCGTCGCAGTTTTCTCAAATCGGACAGCTACGAATTTAAGCTAGTGGTGGAGGTTGTGCGTCAGTACGCAATCTCTAGACCCGATATTGCGTTTGAGCTGGTAGCTGATGGGCGCAGGCTGTTCCGTCTGCCGCCGGTGATAGATACTGAGAAACGGCTTGCTGAACTGTTTGAGAAGCAGACTGTCCAGGGGCTTATCAAGGTGGTGGCGAATAACCCTTTGCTTACTTTGGTAGGTTGGGTTAGCGAGCCTTCCCAAGTGCGGAAGTTTTACGAGGTGCAGAATGTTTACTTCAATGGCAGGCCGGTACGTAGCCGCACGGTGGTGCGAGCGGTCTACGACGCCTATGGCCCGATTCTCGGCGAGTCCAATCCCAACTTTATTATGTTTCTTTCCACTGATCCGGCCCGACTGGATGTCAACATTCATCCTACTAAACAGGAAGTGCGTTTTGCGGATGAGAGGTTTCTGTTCGATTTTGTCTCTGAGGCGGTCCGCAAGTCTTTGGGTCTGAGTGGAAAAGAGATTTCCCTTGCCGCGGATGACGTTTTATTTCAGCACAGTCTGGGGTTTGACCAAAACGATCAAGTCCAAAACTTCTGGCAGATACACAATTCTTACATTTTGGCGCAGGTGGCCACCGGTTATGTTATTGTGGACCAACACGCCGCTCACGAGAGAGTGATATTTGAAGAGTTGACCAATCGACGCAGACAGGTTGCCTATCAGGGTTTGCTTTTTCCTGTAGTGTTGAATCTTACGCCGGAGCAGTTCGAGGTGTACGAACGTTCCGCAGAACAGTTGTCCGCTTTTGGCATTCAGGCTAAGGTGTTCAGCGGCCATTCAGTGGTAGTTGAATCTGTACCGGCCGGCTCCTATATGGGCAAACAGGAATTGGAGGAGTTTTTTGGCGAGTTGGCCGCAACCGCGACAGGTAAGGCGGTTCCTGAACTGGAGCTGGCTAAATTGATAGCCTGCAAGAGTGCTATTAAGGCCGGACAACGTCTTACCCAACCGGAAATGGAGTCGTTGTTCAACCGGCTATTCGCTTGCGCCACGCCCGGTTTCTGTCCTCACGGCAGACCTACTATTATCCGGGTATCTTTGGAGGAGTTGAATCGTAGGTTCGGTCGGACATAGGGAGTAAGAATTTGAACCCGAAAGTTCAGCTGCAAAAACTGGTTGCAAGGTGCGGGAAGTTTCTCTGAGACAATGAAGGTTCTGGTGCTGACCGGTCCGACGGGCACAGGGAAGACCGAAGTTGCGGCCATTTTGGCTGAACGGCACGGATTGGAGGTTATTTCGGCCGACTCACGGCAGGTGTATGCTTGGCTTGATTTAGGTACGGCCAAACCCGGACCAGAACTCAGACAGAAGGTCAAGTTCCACATGATTGACCTGGTAGAACCGCACCGTATCTATTCCGCCGCAGATTACGCACGAGATGCTCTGGCAGTAATGCGTCGTTTGCAGAGAGAGGGGAGACGGTTCATTGTCGTCGGTGGTTCGGGTTTGTATATTCGTGCCTTGTTCGAACCCTTTTTTGAGGTTCCCAAGCCGACACCGGAGCTGAGAAAGAAGTTGGCTGCTCTCAGTCCGCAAGAGGCATACGCCAGGCTGAAAGAAATAGACCCGGAGCGTGCCGCTCAGTTGCATCCGCACGATGTGCAGCGTATTACCAGAGCGCTTGAAATATGGGAGCTCACCGGTAAAACTGTCACTGAGCTTGCCCGCAGCCGAAAAGAAGGCAGAGAGTTTGAGCCGAGGTATGTTGTTCTCACCCTGCCCCGTAGCCGTCTAGCGGAGACGCTGGACAGGCGATTTGATAAGATGTTGGAAGCGGGTTTACTCGAAGAGGTGAGAAGATTGAAAGAATCCGGCTTCGGGAAAGATTTCTATGTCGCCAATGCTTACGGTTATGCGGAGTTGCTTTCCTATTTTGATGGTGAGATAAGCTTTGAAGAAGCGGTGAAACTCGCCAAGGCCAAGACCCGTGCTTATGCTCGCCGGCAGTTAACCTGGTGTCGTCGTCTGCCAGATGCCTTCTGGCTGGAAGCCGGTTGCCCAGAGGAAACAGCGGCTAAAATTGAGCCAGTGCTGCAGACAGTATTAGATAATCAGTAAACTAGGGAACGAAAATTTGCGGGCAGGGCTATTTTTCGGTCGGACTAGAAGATGACTAGGCGAGTGCATGTCCGTAATACGCCGTCGCTTTTGAGGAAGTAGGTGCCAGCAGGCACCGAAGAGAGATTCAGCTTCAAGGTCTGAGACCGCGCGTCCACCCGGTTTTCAAACAGCGTTCGACTGAGGCGGCCGTCAGCACTGTACAGCCGAATAGATAACATCCCCGCCGCGTAGGGTTCCAAAGCGATCGTGAGCTGATTTCGGGATTGAGGCAAAGCAGAGAGAATTCCGCGATATCGGGAACGAGAAAAAGCTGGTTCGTTTGTTCCCACGGCGGAAATGAGTATTTTCGTTTCGTAGGGAACGTGATTTTTGGCTGTAACTGTTAACTCCATCAATCCTTCTTCGTAAGGACAGATGGAAAGTGCCACCTGTCCATTTTCATCGGTTGTACCATGTACATATACGGTGGAATCTTTCTGCAGGCATACCAGTGCGTTGGCCACCGGAACACCGTTCTCTTCAAGGACGCTTACCCAGAAGTCCACTGGGGCAGGAGGAATAATAGAATCGTAGAATACTTGCATGCTTCGGGGTTCATCGGTCCAGCAGTACATCTCCGGGTCTCCAAAGAGGTTGAATCCTTCGTACTCTTTTTGGTTGGCGAACAGACGGTATATGTTTTCCTTGCCCGCCAGCACGGCATAGCCCAAGGTCAAGCTTTCCTGAAAGATACCGCTGAAGAAACCGCGCATCATAGCTGACCTGATGCGAGAAGTGTAGTGCTGAGTATAAGAGTTACCTATAAAAGCTACGGCGCCTTTGGGAACTTGGGGTGTACCAGCTTTGAGCCAGGCATCACCAATCATGGATTCGTTCGGGGTGAGGGTAAGGGTAGCGCAGGTAAAGGAGCCGACGATCGGGAGTTTGTATCCGTTAGCTAGCAAATCAACATTGAGCGCAAATGGTGCGCGCCAGTTGCCTACGGCTGATCCTCTATAAACCAGAAAACTGCATCCTTTGTTGACAGACTCCACAATGTCTTTTGCGCTGTCACCGAAAATGGTGGAGATAGTTTCTATCTGAGCGTAACCCGCAGACCGCCAGAGTTCGGTAAGAAAGCCGGCATCATTCCAATAGACCGTATCGCCTGCGTCGCCGTCCGGCCTGATGATCATCGTTCCGGACTTGTACCATAGACTCTCGGCCAGAAAAGGCACCCGTTCATAGCCCAATATTTTATTGACCATGGTGCTGCATTGGCGTGGGTTCTTCGCCGGAAGCCGACCATAGGCCAGCTCGGCACGGTAGTCGCCGGACAGATTGGCATACCCGTTGTCTGTGTAGTAGTTGTTTCCCCGGCGCAGGCTGGGAAGCAGATTTGGACTGCCGACGAGAAGTAGGTATTCGGGCCGGGGCTGCCAGATTCGATAGGCGTTAGCGATGAAGTTCTTGATTCTGGTCGTGTCCGTTCCTATTTGAGACAGCCTCACCAGCTTGGTCTCGATCCCCTTTTTGGTTTTCCATTCGGCCAGAGGGCGGACGATAGAATAGAGTGTGTCGTGGGCAATGATCAGATACCTTGCTCCGTCGCCAGCCTGTGCTCCAGTTGTAATAAGTAGTACTATCCCCAATACCCGAGAAATCCACTTTCGCAGTGCAAAGTTTTGCATCTTTGTATTCATAGACCGGGCCATATTGCCTCGGTAGTTTTGGTTATATCGGCTTTTTCTGGGACTGTCAAGCCCTATCCGGAGTAAAACGGTCAGGAGCATTTCAAGAAGAACTCTGGTTTAGCAGGAACGGCCGGAGATATAACTGTGTTCTCAGATGTATTATATGCTCTTGGGGGTATGATTCATAAAGATGACGTGGAGACGGGTCGAGAGTAAGGTGGAATATGGTTCGGCTGGGAGATGGAATCAGGGTGGGACACAGGGGTTTGGCACGGAAATTGAGGGGGGAGTGACTCCCCCAGTGACCCCGGGG
>CBFGJV010000037.1:0-12273 GCA_965649205.1 Caldifarciminota bacterium
TATAGTTCCTGAGCATCTCCGCGTGAGATCTACTGTGGGCGTCTTTGACGTCTCTCATATGGGGAGGATAGAGGTGCGTGGTCCGGATGCAGGTAGTTTCGTGAATCGTATGACTACCAACGATGTGTCACTTCTAGCTCCCTATCAGGCCCAGTATTCGGTAATGTGTTATCCGGATGGAGGCATTGTAGATGACCTGGTGGTCTACAGGTTTGAAGATTATTATCTGCTCGTGGTCAATGGGGCTAATAATGAGAAAGATACTGCCTGGCTTTTGGAGCACCTGAAGGGCAGCGTGTATCTTGAGAATGTGACAGAGAAAGTGGCTCAGCTTGCTGTGCAGGGGCCTAAAGCTGAAGCGGCGATGCAGAAGTTGTGTTCGCTGAACCTGGCTACTGTGGGTTTCTATAGGGCGACCTCGACCAAGATAGCTGGAATGGAGGCAATTGTTTCCCGTACCGGATATACAGGTGAAGACGGCTTTGAATTGTATTTTGCGGCGGAACAGGCGGAGAAGGTCTGGGACGCAATTTTTGATGCTGGTAGAGATTTCGATATAGAGCCAATAGGGCTAGGTGCTCGTGATACCCTTCGCCTGGAGATGAAAATGTTACTTTACGGTAATGACATAGACAGTACTACTAATCCGTTGGAGGCTGGTTTGGGTTGGGTTGTAAAGTTAGACAAGACGGATGGTTTTGTGGGGGCAGATGCCTTGCGCAGAATAGAACAGGAGAAACCATTGCGTCGCCTAGTCTGCTTGGAGATGACAGATGAGAGCATTCCACGTCCGCGATATCGGATATTTTCCCACGGCGCGGAAGTAGGATATGTGACGAGCGGTACAAAATCTCCTTCGCTTAACAAGGGTATAGCTCTGGGATATCTACCTCGTGATTTGGCAAAGGTAGGTACAGAGGTGGATATTGATATAAGGGGTCGTCAGGCAAAGGCTCAGGTTGTGCGACCGCCCTTCTACAAACACGGTTCGCGTCGGCAGATGTAATATGTCTGTTTTATATGACAACATCATAGTACGTCGTTGGTTAGTAAGTACCGAGTGTTTTTAATTCTGGGTTATGGCAAGAAGACATAGCTAAAGGGAGAGAAAATGGTAAACATACCTAATGACTTGAAGTATACAAAAACACACGAGTGGCTGAGGATTGAAGGCGACATGGTGACGACTGGTATTACCGATTTTGCCCAGCGTGAACTTTCTGATATAGTTTATGTGGAAGTTAACGCCGTAGGCAAGCAAGTGAAGCAGGATACCCCAATCGGAACTATTGAAGCTGTGAAGGCAGTCGCAGATTTGTATGCTCCCGTTTCGGGTGAGGTTGTGGAGGCAAATGAATCTCTTAAGCAGACCCCTGAACTGGTCAACAAAGATCCTTACGGCGCAGGGTGGATGGCAAAGATCCGATACTCGAACCCAGAGGAGCTAGAGGGTTTGCTCGACCCAGTCGCTTATGCGGAGTTGGTACGGAGGTCGGAGCATCACTGAGAAAACGGTTTGTAAATGCAATGACTAGGTTCATAGGAGAACTAGGGTTCGCAAACAAAGGATGATGTTTTTGCCGTGAAGTTCACTCCTCACACCGAGCAAGATAGAAAGCTGATGCTTGAGCGTATCGGCGCTAAACAGGTTGCTGACCTTTTTGCCACCATTCCGGAAGATATTCGTTTCACGGGCACACTTAATTTACCGCCTGCCGTTTCCGAACTTGCGGTTCGTACAGAACTTGAGCGACTGGCTGGGATGAATAGGGAGCTAATTTGCTTTGCCGGTGGTGGCGCATATGACCACTACGTCCCCGCGATTGTTGATACCGTTATCAGTCGGTCTGAGTTCTATACTTCCTATACGCCCTACCAGGCTGAAGTTAGTCAGGGTACCTTGCAGTCGATATATGAATTTCAATCGTTGGTCTGCCGATTGTTCGGAATGGAAGTTGCAAACGCCTCAATGTACGATTGTGCCTCGGCCTTAGCAGAAGCTGCCCATATGGCTAGGGACATAAATCGCAGATCTCGCATCCTTGTTTCAGATACTACGCATCCCCGTTATCGGGAGGTAATCAAGACATATGCTCAAGGTTTGAATATGCCGATAGAGGCTATCCCGGCGGTAGCCGATACGACAGACCTTGAGGGCTTGGAAAGGGCATTGTCTGCAGATGTGGCAGCAGTAATTGTCCAGCATCCGAACTTTTTCGGCAGCTTGGAGCCGGTTTCCGCCATCACTCGCTTGGTACATGCTGCGGGTGCATTACTGATTATGGCGGTCGACCCCATTTCTTTGGGAATACTGCCGTGTCCGGGTATATACGGGGCTGACATCACGGTCGCAGAGGGTCAGTGTTTGGGTTTGCCGCTTAACTTTGGTGGGCCGTATCTTGGACTCATGGCTACCAAACGAGAGTTTGTACGGCACTTGCCCGGTCGACTGGTTGCGCGCACTACGGATTTGGATGGCAAGACCGGATATGTGCTTGCCCTTCAGACTAGAGAACAACATATACGTAGAGAGAGAGCTACTTCAAACATATGCACCAATCAGGCACTTTGTGCTCTGGCGGCAAGTGTTTACTTGTGCTGGCTGGGACCAGATGGACTCAGAGTAGTAGCTAGTCAATGTTTGGCAAAATCCCATTACCTCGCTAACAGTATTTCTCGCATACCCGGTTTCTCCCTTTGGAACAAGAATCCCTACTTCAAGGAGTTCGTGGTCCGTACTCCTGTCCCCGCTTCCTCTGTAGTTGAGAGGGGAATTGAGCGAGGATTTTTGTGCGGTATTGACATGAGCCGCTTTTACGAAGGAGGGAAAAACATGCTGCTTATTGCTGTGACCGAAAAAAGGACAAGACCGGAAATGGATGCTTACACGACGTTCCTACAGGAAGAATTCGGAGGCTAGCAGTGGAGTGTAATGTAAAACAGAACCTGCAAAACTGTACGTGTACTTACAGAACTTGTGCGTACAAAGGAAAGTGTTGTCAATGCGTTGCGTATCATCGTCAACGCGGCGAGTTACCAGGGTGTTTTTTCCCTTCTGAAACAGAAAAGACCTATGACCGTTCGCTTACCAGATTCATCAGTTGTCATCGCCAATAGAAAATAGAACTCTATGGAAAAAACTCTATTTGAACTCTCTCGTTCAGGACGACGAGCCTGGTCATTGCCAGAGCTCGATGTGCCGGCAGTGGAGGTTGTTCAGGACGACGAAGAAAAGCAGGGCCCTACTTCCTTTTTGACATACAGAGATTTACCAGAGCTGAGTGAAATTGATATAGTACGCCACTACATTCGTCTCTCTGTTTTGAATCACCATGTTGACAAGGGTTTCTACCCCTTAGGTTCTTGTACGATGAAGTACAATCCGAAAATAAACGAGCTTGTTTCTCGTCTTCCGAGGTTTGCCGCTGTACATCCGTTGACACCTGACTTCAGCTGTCAGGGAGCTCTTCAGCTTATGTACGAGCTTGGAGAGTTTTTGAAGGAAATTACAGGCTTCGATGCAGTTACCTTGCAACCCGCAGCCGGTGCTCATGGTGAGCTAACAGGTATTCTGATGATTCGTCGTTATTTTGAGAAGAAAGGAGAGAATCGAACTCTGGTACTGGTGCCTGATTCTGCCCACGGTACTAATCCGGCATCTGTAACACTTTCTGGATTCAAAGCGGTGGAGATTAAGTCAAACGAGAGAGGGCAGATAGACTTGGCAGAACTGGAGCGTCAGTGCAGCGACTGCGTTGCATGTCTGATGGTTACTAATCCCAACACCTTGGGCATTTTTGAAACACAGGCAAAAGAGATATGCGAGATAATGCATAGGCGAGGTGCTTTGGTATACCTTGATGGTGCTAACCTCAACGCATATCTCGGGTTCCACCGGCCGGGAGATGCCGGTTTTGATGTTATGCACATAAATCTCCATAAGACCTTTTCAACGCCTCATGGCGGAGGTGGACCTGGAGCGGGTCCCGTTGCGGTGAAAAAGAATTTGGAGCCTTTTTTACCGGTACCCGTAGTCACAAGGAATCAGGTTAAAGCCGACACAGAGGGGGTAGGCGCAACAAAAGCTGAATACAGATTCTCCCTGGATTATAATCGACCAGATACCATAGGCCGAGTCCTTGCCTTCCATGGTCAGTTTGGCGTTTTAGTCAAGGCCTATACCTATATTAGGATGCTAGGAGCAGCAGGCTTAAAAGATGTTGCTGAAAATGCAGTACTCAATGCCAACTACATACGTGCGTGTTTGCGGGACACATACAATTTGCCGTACGACGAGCCATCCTTACACGAAGTTGTGTTTTCCGGCTCCCATCTGCGCCAGTATGGAGTCAGGACCCTGGATGTGGCCAAGCGACTTCTCGATTATGGCCTCCACGCTCCTACCGTTTACTTTCCTCTAATAGTGCCAGAGGCACTTATGATAGAACCTACCGAGACCGAATCTCTGGAGTCTCTGGATACCTTCATTAAGGCGATGCACGAAATTGCAGCCGAAGCCGAACGCGATCCGGAGATACTTCGTCAGTCGCCAACTTCTACTCCCGTACGACGTCTGGATGAGGCTCGTGCTTCTCGGGAACTGGATGTTTGTTACCCCAGGCGGCAGTCATGACACGGCTGGTTTTACGTCTGCCATATAGATATGCTTCCATCTGATATATCGCTTCAGCGTCGTGAGGAATTGTTAGAGCGTATTGCGCAGAAAATAGTAGATTTAAGACTTACGCCGGTAGCTATTGTCATGCTAGAATCGTCTAAGCCTGTGTCTTTCGTTGGTTCGCAGCTGATGGTATTCTTGCAGCCAATAGTGACGGCTGTATTTGCGTTTCGTCAATACGAGGAGATTGCTGCGCTCATGGAGGAACGCAGCAACATAGAGTTGCTTATTCAGAAGATAGAGTATTTGGAGGAAGCAAGAACTAATGGAAAAAGACAAGATAACAAGAATCTTGGCCACTGATTGTGGCTCCACGACTACAAAGGCCATCATGATAGAAAAGGTTGGCGGTGAATACCGACTTAAAACAAGGGGAGAGGCCCCCACCACCGTAGAGGCACCTTTTGAAGACGTTACCAAAGGTGTACTTAACGCGGTTATGGAGGTGGAGGAACTCTCGGGAGTAAAGCTTTTGGAGGGAGAGCGCATACTTAAACCGAAGAAAGGAGACAGGGAGGGTACCGATGTGTATATTTCTACCTCATCTGCTGGTGGAGGGTTACAGATGATGGTAGCCGGTGTAGTGGTCACAATGACCGCCGAAAGTGCAGCCCGGGCTGCGTTGGGCGCAGGGGCAATTGTAATGGACGTTATAGCCTCCAACGACGGACGCCTGCCTCATGAGAAAATAGAGCGAATTCGTACACTGCGGCCGGATATGATACTTTTGGCCGGTGGGGTGGATGGCGGTACTGTTTCGCATATAGTGGAACTCGCCGAGCTGATTGCGGCCGCAGACCCCAAACCCAGGTTTGGAATGGGTTACAATTTGCCTGTCATATATGCAGGTAACAAAGATGCGCGGGAACTGGTCCTGAAGGCCCTGAGAGACAAATCTGAATTAGTTGTAGTGGAAAATATCCGGCCTGTGCTTGAACGCGAGAATCTACAACCCGCGCGCAACAAAATTCATGACCTTTTTATGGAGCATGTCATGGCTCACGCCCCGGGTTATCGGAAACTAATGGAATGGACCGATGTACCTATTATGCCTACTCCGGGTGCCGTTGGTTTGCTGATAGAAAATATCGGTAAAAGCCAAGGAATTGCAGTGCTGGGGGTGGATATAGGCGGTGCCACTACGGACGTCTTCAGTGTTTTCCAAGGGGTTTTCAACCGTACCGTCTCTGCCAATTTGGGCATGTCCTATTCTATTTCGAATGTACTGGCGGAAGCTGGCGAGCGCAATATTATGAGGTGGGTACCTTTCCAGATGGAGACGGCCGAAGTCCGTAACCGCATTCGTAACAAGATGATACGCCCCACGACTATTCCCGCTACGCTTGAGGAGCTCAAACTGGAACAAGCTATTGCTCGCGAAGCACTGCGTTTAGCTCTTCAACACCACAAATCAATGGCTGTAGGCCTCAAAGGGGTGCAACAGGAACGAACTATTTCTGATGCCTTTGACCAAACAGCTTCCGGTGAAACGCTGGTAAATATGATGGAACTATCGCTTGTAGTCGGTTCCGGTGGAGCTCTTTCGCACGCTCCTAGGAGAGTGCAGGCGGCGATGATGTTGCTTGATGCTTTCCAGCCCGAAGGAGTGACTCGGTTGACGGTGGATTCTATTTTCATGATGCCCCATCTGGGGGTACTGACCGAAGTTCATCCTGAGGCTGCCTATGAAGTTTTTGAGAAGGACTGTTTGATTCATTTGGGAACTGCAGTCGCACCCGCTGGCACAGGTAGAGAAGGAACCAGATGCATCAAAGTGCGTCTTACAGACAACAGGGGCCACTCGCAGGAAGTATCTGTCAATTTTGGCGATGTTCAACTGTTACCTTTCCCACAAGGCGCGAGAGGCAGAGTGGTACTCAAACCCGAGCGCGGATTTGACGTTGGTGCAGGGGCAGGGAAGGAATATGAGGCCGAAGTAGAAGGTGGATTAGCTGGGCTTATCATAGATTGTCGTGGCCGTCCGCTTCAACTACCTGAAGATGACAGCAAGCGCATTTTCGTGCTTAAGAAATGGGCCGAACAGTTTGGCGCCTATCCTCGCTAGTCTGCGTTACTTCCTCTACGTCAACGCCGGAAATAAGTCATGGACGCTGGACTGAAACAAGAAAGGACTGCTTTTCAGCTTCAATAAGCAAAGTACTGCGTATGAGCATGGTCGATGCTCAGCTTTCTACTCGGATTTGAGGGTTTGACAGCCTAGAACACCATCCTATAATCCTGCGTGAGTGTCATGAGGTCCGCGCGGCTGACATTGAAATTCAGTTTTATTCTGCTGAGCTGGTTCTGGATTGTTGGCTGCGCTAAACAGACTCTTCGTGATGCCCCCGCCGGAATCAGTATTTTTGTGAGCCGTTGGTTAGGACCAGAACGACTCGCGCAGGATGCTGTAGTTGTTCAAAGGGCACGGGCAGCTGGACCGTGTGTGTGGGTATTGCTCGGGAGGATTTTTGCTGATCAAGAATGGACGCAGCTAACTGATGGTGTAGCACAGATTGAGTTGCTCAATGCCGTTGGAGTGGATGCAGTCGTGCTCAGTCCGGAATGGCTAGATTTCTGCCAAGAGCAACTACAGAAGCTTCTCAATCTCTCAAGATTCTATGTCTTGAGCGGGAATATTTTAGACAGCGTGGGCGAGACCATAGGTCATCCCTTCATGCTTACCACTCTGGAGGGGACCCGTCTTGGTTTTTTTGCCGTTTGGCTGGACACGGCTGATCCAAGGCTAAATTTGGCAGGGGTGAGTCGGATATCTGCCGAGATGGCGGCGAGTAAGTTTGTTTCCATTTTGGGCGGTCGTGCAGATTTGGTGCTCGCTGTCGTGGACTCGCGGGATTCGACGGCAATTAGGTTTGACTGGGACACCGATGTTCTGATAGGTCAAAACCAGAGCAACTGGGTATCCACCGCGTCCCAATCTGGGATAGCCAGGCTTTTGCTATGGGTGCAGGACGGAAGACTGCGAGATTACCGTGTTTCCCACATAAGGACAGATACAGTTGAGATGGTTCCTCCATTTAGGAGAGTGCTTGACTCGCTTTCTGCCGTAGTTGACAAACTGGCACAGGATAGCGTGGGAATAGGAGTCCGTCTTTCGGCAGAAGATGCAACGAAGCGTATTGCTCAGGCAGTTGCTGATGCGAACGAAGCGGTTTTTCTCTTTGACCGGTCGTTAGTTCGCGATGGTTTTGAACCGGGCATTGCAACTCTTGGGCGACTGGTGGATGCATTTTGGGAACCGGGCAGACTGTGGACTCTTGAGGTTTCAGGACAAGAACTGCAAAGTTTGCTGTTAGATGGTGTCGGAGCACAGTGGAGGAGCAATGCTGGCGTTAGGCGGATATTTCCCCACAATCGCTACCGGATATGTGCAACGCCCGGGTTTTTTTTGCGTCGTCCGCAGCTGTACGGAAAGAGACACGAGTTGACCAGCGAACAGTTGTGGGTGATAGGTCGTCGGGTTTTGGAGAAAAAGAGGCTCTAGTTGTAACGTGTACATGACAGCTAAGCTGCGCTTGGGCCGTACGTTGTGGACACTGGCTGTGGCTTTTTATTTTCTTGTTTTCTTTCGCAATTTTTTCGCGGATGCGTTACCCGGGTCCAGTATTCTACCGACAATTTTTTTCTATCTTCTGGTGGCGTGGTTGGCTGTGGAGTATTGGTTTGGTTCGCCTTTTTTCCAGTCAGGCCTAGTTGAACCGTCTGCTCTGTGGCGAGGTCTTTTTGCATTCTTCGTCTACCCTTTTTTCGCATATTTGGTCGCTGATTTTGTGTGGTGGCGTTTGACGGTCATCCCGGTCCCACAAATGCTACTCGCGCCCTTGGGGTTACTTCTGTTCGGGGGAGGCATCTACCTCCGCTTGCGTACGCTTCTGGACACAGTTAAAGGCGCCGCTGTGTTGACGAAAACGCGTAGGGGAATGCCTTACATTTGGGAACTTTCGATGTACAAATTGTGTAGGCATCCGCGCTACCTGGCCACGCTGTTTCAGCTGGTTGGTGCCGCTATTTTTTTTAGTTCCTGGGGAGGTCTGGTGCTTGTGGGACTAATTGGGTTCCCACTTATACTTGCACAAGCTAAGTATGAAGACGGTCAATTGAGACAGCTTCTCAGTGCAGCTTATACCACGAAGCCTATCTCAGGCCAGGAGCGGAGCAGTGTGGATCGCGAAATTGAACGTTTTTTTCAGGAGGTACCATTCTTCTGGCCGAGATTAAGGCATTCTTAATCATGATGCTACTCGGTGACGACTACCAACTGATTGGGCCGGACGTCTTTGATGCGTCTAGAGGAATTGGGCGAGAACCGAACTTCTACCGTAACTGGGCGATTATCTTTTCCTAAGCCAAAATGCTGGACCAGGGAGTTCTGGCTGGTGGTTCCGTGCCCGCCTTCTACTTCGCGTATTTGTCGCCTGCCATTGGCCTGTAGGACGATAACACGACATCCGATCCCAGTGCGATTTGCTTTGCTGCCCACGACCGTAACCTGGAGCCAGTAGTTACCATTCCTGGTGTCGTTGCGAAAGAGTCGCAAGCCGCCGCTTGAACCCACGACCAAATCCATATCGCCATCTTTGTCAAAATCCGAGAACGCACAACCCCAGCCGTTGAATGCACGTGTACCGGAAAGCCATGTAATATCTAAAAATTTTGGAACATACCTTCGCCATTTGGCGAGGTTGGCGGCTTTTTTGCGTAGGCGAGACCAAAAGCCGCTTATCCCCTGGAGAACCGAGTTGTCAATATGCTTGTTTTCATATAAGAAGGACCGCCGGCTTTCGTAGATAGAAGTGATGTATAAGTCTAAGTCACCGTCATTGTCCACGTCTGCCCAAGCCGGATTGGAGTGAGTTTCCTCGTATGCTATGCCTGCTTTTGCGCGCACGTCCGCGAAGCGAGGATACGCACGCGGACCGCGGTTCTCGTAGAGCTGAGAACGATTAGAAAATTCTATATAGCGGGGATGAGCGAGGTTAGCGGTGAACAGGTCTAAGTCGCCGTCGTTGTCGTAGTCACCCCAGGCAGAACCGATTGTGTGCCCGTAGAATCCCTTGACTTCCTCACCGGCAACACCTTCTCTGCCAGCAGAATTGATGAAAGTGCCGTCGCCGTTGTTGTGCCAGAGAAAGTTTTCACAAAGCCGGTAGTTGGACACATAACAGTCCTGCCAGCCGTCGTTGTCGTAGTCGCCCCAGTTTACACCACGACCGGCAAGATTTTCCCCATAGGGCGGAACTACGCCGGCTGATTCAGTAACATTCCGAAACAAACCTGACTTGTTACACCAAAGGTAGTCTGGCGTGTATCTTCTTTGTTCCGCATGCCAGAATTCGTAGTTGGCGCTGTATATATCAACCCAACCGTCGTTGTTGTAGTCCGCGCAAGCGATTCCTTCTGTAGGATAAGGATCGGATGGATACCCAACTTCAGCTGTAACGTCCCGAAACCGTCCGCCTTCGTTCTGCCAGAGTCGGTCGTTGGTATCTGAGCCCGTCATGTAGAAGTCTAGCCAGCCGTCATTATTATAGTCGGCCCAAATTCCGCCACGGCCTTTTGCTCCTGATAGGCCAGATGAATCAGTGACTTCTGTGAATCCGTTTCCAGAGTCATTGCGGAAGAGTCTACAGCCAGACAGGAGTAGATCGTCATATCCGTCTAGATTATAATCTCCCCATGCTACGCGAGTTTCTCTGCAGAGGTAAAGGCCGTAGGCCTCGGTGACGTCTGTGAAGGTTGCTCCTACGTGGCCGAGCAACTCACGTCCCAACTCTACCTGTTCATGCGGTTCTCGGACTCCTAGTCGTTTCAACCCACTGTCGGCACGGGCTGACCATTGATAGCGCGAATCACCGGCTTGTAGTGCGCAAGCGTAGGCGCGGAGCGCAGAGAGCGTCTCGTACTGTGCCTCGTATAGCTCGCCTAGGAGGCAGTAGAATGGTCCGGGCGTCGCTTCCAGATTCGGGTCCCATTGGAAGTTAGACAAAGCTTGTTTGACCCAACATTCAGCCTCCTTCACTTTTCCTTGGGCTTTTAGGGCCTCAGCCAGAGCCAGTCGCGCGAGACCGTACAAGGGACGGTATTCCAGCTCCCACTCCGCAGCTGACTTGTGCAGTGGTTTCTTTGCTGTTGGTTCAAGCGCTATTGCTCTTCGAGCGTAGGCCTCCGCCAGCTCAGGAGATGTCTGTAGGCGATTGAGAATGGACGCTGCATATCTCCAACTGAAAGGATCCAGAGGATTTTCGTTCGTCATCTCCCGAGTTACAGCCAATATTTGCGCCGTGTCCCTGAGACCATAAAGAGAACTGATCAAAAAGGTGTAGAATGTGGCCCGCCATCTAGATTCGGGAAAGTAACTAAGAAAACGTCGAATGAGAGGAACCTTGAGGGTATCATTGTACCAGACGCCTTGAAGATACAGGGAGTCATAGAAGGCTTCGCCTATTACTAGATCACCGGCAGGTGAGTCCGGAAATCTGTGAGCTAGGAGCCACGCTACTTGGGTTGCCGCATCTGTATCGCTAATACTGAGACCTTTCCATGCCATGGTAAGGTTAGCAGCAGTAGTTTCGGAGAGAAAGCGAAAGGCTTCTTGACGAATGAGTTCTTTAGTGGACCTCAGACGCATCGAATCTTTCTCGTGGCAACGAGCTAGCGTCTGCCATCTGCCGAGGATCGCGGAATCGTCCCTTGGTGTGACAGCTAATACTGCTTCCCACCAGTAAAGACTGGAATCAAATATGTGTGCGTGGTCGTATACACGAGCAAGGTTCTTCATTGCTGCTACGTCATTTGGTTTCTTCTTGAGGCGATGGCGGTAATAAATGATAGCAGCGTCGTAGTCTCGCCGGGCTAAGAAGTCAGAGAGAGAGCGTCCGACTGCCAGAGTCGGGGTTAGTAAGCTAAGCAGCGGAAGGCCGATTGTGCCAAAAAATCTCATAATATCAAAGTACCGCAAGCAAGAAAGCTGTCAAGGACTAGATAACTTCCGGTAGCGCTACTCTTGACAGTCGGCAACAGCGGGGTAGGATAGCCTCGTTGTATTGGTCCACAAGAAGGCGTTATTATCATTGCACCAAGAAAATGAAAATGACATGAAAAACATCCCTATTGTATTGATTGTATGTGTAATTCTGGTTTCCTTATCGCCAGCACAAATAACGTTGGTCCCGGGACGATTAAGTATTGACGCCTTGGTGTGGACTAATGCGGCCTGGAGGTGGTCAGAGGCTATGGGTTTTACTCGCAACGAATTCTCCTTCTACCGGTTTGGCGCCCCCATTGGCATTACGGGCTATATAACCGAAGAAATATCTTTTCGCACAAGTTTTGACGCCGGCTGGTTTCAAGGCGCTCTTGATCTGTATGCTGATTTTCGCTGGCCAAGTGGTATCGGTCTACGAATGGGTCAATTCGTTGCTCCGGTGGGCGTTGAGGCACTCACTGAGCCGAGGAAATTGAAGTTTATCGAATATTCGTTGGTCAAGGGCTCGTGGAAGCCGTTGGATCCGCGTGATGCCGGAGTAATGGCGATATACGAGAATACACGCTTTGCATTGGCCGTAGCCATACTCAAC
>CBFGJV010000038.1:0-10813 GCA_965649205.1 Caldifarciminota bacterium
GTCAATGTCAGAACTAGAGCGATAACAAAAAGAAGTCTTTTTCTCATGGTGTTACTCCCCTAACATCAGGTTGAAAGTTCTTCCACCTTGTTCAAGGACTACTCTGTCCTTCTCTATCTTGACTATACGCTTACCGGCTATCTGATCGCCCTCTTCCAGTATCTGGTCGTTGATTAGGGCATAAGGCTTATCTCCGCCCAGGGTTATAGCCCGCAGCGAAAGAGCGGCCAGCTCATTTATTAACATCCAGTCGCGCACAAACGGGTCCGAACCCCAGACTATCGGCTCCGGCTCGGTCGGCTGACCGGATGGCTCCTTCTTATCACCAACAGTTTGTGTCTGCACACCGGAACCTGCCGCCGCGCCCGCCTTATCGCCAGTCGGTTTGGCCTCAGCAGCAGCGGCCGTCATCCTCTCGACTACTCTCAGAGCAGAGTCGTTCCACCCCGCTGCTGGGCGTAGACGGAATACCGCGGTGTACACCGCCAGTATCCCTACAACTATTGCCAAAATTGCCAGAATTCTCTCTCTCAAGGTTCTCCTTTCTTCCAGTGACTAACCCTGAAAACTCTCATCATCCCCGTCGTCGTCTTTCCGAGTAATAAGCCGGTAACAGACTCTCTCCGACACGTACCACGGTCAGCTTGCCGGAAGCTTCTACCTCCAACCTGTCCGGATAAATAGCCATTATCCTACGGCCCATCACCACATTACCCACCCCTACCCGGCGACCGCCGACCAGAGCATAACTTTCGCTCCCCATGGAAACAATAGCACTTACTGTGTACAGCTGAACGCCCTTGCGACCACGTCTGGCCCTTCTGCCTCGGCGAGAACGAGCCAACCGCAACTGTCTCTGTCGCTCTTTCTCCCCCCGACGTTGCTCCCGCCTGCGCCGCTTTTCTTCGCGCTTACGTTGCTCCTTCTCCGCCTTCAGCTGCTCCTTGGTCCTTGCCTTCAGCTTGGCTTTAGTTCCCTTTTTTCCCACCGGTACGGCATCAGCAACATCTTCTGCTGCTTTCTGTACCTTTCGTTCTGTCTGCTTTGCTCGAGGCTTCAAAAGCATATATCCGGCAATAGCGGTCACCGCCACCAGAATCACAATGATTACTATTCTTCTCATCGCCCGCAGTCCTCAGCAGCAGAACCCATACTCACGTATCTGGCCACCTTTTTCAGAGCTTTCCACCCTGCGCCAGACTGGAAGTATAAAGGTTAACCAGCAGTTTCATCTCTACTTCGGGCCGTATATCATCCCGAGCAGTGACCTCAAAGTCAGGCACGCGTACGAAGTAGGAAAAATCTTTCAGCGATTCTACATATTTGCCTATGTCCAGATACCGACCCTGCACCGTAACCACAAAAGGAACCGCCCGGAGAGGAGCGGTAGGACTTTCCTGCTGCAAAAGCGTATCTAATCCTGGCGGGGCTATTTCCACGAATCTGACCCGAGCCTCCTGAGCCAGTTTTGCCAGTTGTTGCATCACGGGCAGCAGGTCCGAACGCGGTACCACACGAGCGGCAAAAGCTGCCTCAGCCGCTTCCAGCTCTGCCACGCGGGCCCGTAATCGACCAATACCCTTCACCCGTTCCCGTGTTTCGGCCAGTTCACGGCTTAAACGGGCAACTTCTGCCGCGCTCCGCTGCCGCGCAGCCAGTCTGGGCCGATACAGTACCGCAACGAAGAAAATGCCAATAAGCACATAGGCTATGATACCTATGAGTAGAATACGTCGTTGCATTAGCGCCATAATTTACTCCAGTCCGCACTGAATTTCGAACTCCAGCACCGTTTCTCCCTGCAATGTGCTGCGACTCTTTGAGTTCAACTGCACCGATTTAAATCGTGGATGATGCTCCAGGTTGATCATAAACTGGGAAAGGTCCAAATCCAGAAGATAAGACTCACCTGAAACCACCCCTGTCATCTTTACGTCTTTCTGCCCCACCAAGGCCAGCGTGTTCAGCTGGATGTTGGCAGGCACCAAATTCGAAAGATGTGCCATCACCGGTACGGATTTTGCTTCGGTTCCGACGATATCCTGCAAGCTGCGCTGCTTAGCCTCCATATCCTTCACCTGCTTATCCAGCTCAAAGTATTCTCTGTTAGCTTCCTCTGTTGCCTTCAAGCTTTTCCGCAACCTGCTTGCTTGGTAAGCCGAAGCCTGAGACCATCCGGCAAGAGCAATATACACCACTATGAGCAAACCCAACCACAGTATGCCCAATACAGTAACCAGACGGATATCGCGAGCCTGATACTTGCCCGCCTTCATCTCTGCTGGCAAAAGGTCCACAGAGGTATGGTCGTAGCCCAGACCCAGTGCCGTTACTAGCCTGTAGCCTATTTCCTCCTCTGGCGGCGTACCGGGCCGATACAGATTGAATGTCTTGAACGGATCAAACAGCTCTGTCCTTATACCAAGATTCGTCTGGATATATTCGGCGAGTCCCTTCATGGCCGCACTACCGCCGCAGATAAGAATGCGGTCTATCTTCGCCTCGCCGAACTCGCGCCGATAGTAATCTATGGAACGATTCACTTCTGCTATAAACCGCTCCAGCGCCGGCCTCTGCAATGTAGCAAGACGCTTAACCAGCACTCCGGACGGCAGAGTTTCAGTACTGTCTTCAGGTGGTATTCCATATTGTCGTTTCAATCTCTCTGCATCATAAGCATCAAGCGCCAGCTGCCCTTCTTCTGTAGTAATGGCGACGGTCATAGCCTCTGTGATGGCATTTCCAGCCGTTGTTACATTCCGCGCCAGGTCTAACCGCTCGCCCTTCATAAAGATAATGTCGGTAAACTCGGCGCCGATATCCAGCACACAGACCGTCTCCTCCGGACCGACGCGGCCGAACTTCTTCACCGCTGCCTGCAGGGCAAAAGGTATAACCGAAAGGGCGGTAGGCTCCAAACCGGCTTTCTTTAAGGTCGAAATGTGGTCAGAAACCACATCCTTCCTTGCGGCTACCACCATCACGTTGTCCTTGATGGTCCCTGCCTCACGCTGAGGGCCCAGGGTTTTAAAATCCAGGATTGCCTCGTCCAGAGTAAACGGCGAATACTTCTCCAGGCGCAGAAGAATAGCTTCTCGCAACTCCCTCCGATTCATTTTCGGGAAAGGCGCCTGGCGCAAGCTTACAGAAGGTCCGGACACAAAACTGTACACTTCCTTCGGCCGGTAGTCCCGGACAAGTTCTCGCAAAATGGAGGGCACATCAAAGGCCTCTCCTATTTCTTTCAATCCGTAGTCAACTACTCGGCCGCCTTCCAGCTTTACGAACTTGACCGAGTTTGAACCAATATCAATACATAGGGTGCCCTTACCGCCTCCCCCTATGTTCTTAAAGATACTAGCCGCCAATATTCCTCCTTTGGCCATCGGCCCATAGCCCATCCCTGATCGCCGCTTTTCCGCATCCGCATAGGCCCAGAACTCGATCGCAGACAAGCGACGACAAAATCAGCGTACTGTTTCTCACGGCGTGACCTCAATTACCGAACCATCACTGAAACGAAAACGAAAAACCTTGTTGTGTATATTCACCGTATCAGTCCCCTGCCGATTGCTGGAGAAACCATAGAAACCAAAGGTAACTGCTTGACTCATACGCGGAGCAATTGTCACGGCCGGAATAATCGGAGCGGTGGGAAGCCCCGGTCCGATAAGCGAGTCGTCCGGCCGGGGATAATACGGCGAGAGCGTATTATGGTCAACCTGCAGAATACGGAAATAAACGTTCTCCGAGACCCGCTCCACTACGATGGAATCCAAGGTGATATCTTCGCGATAATCGCTCACTATGTCAAACTCAAATCCCGAACTATCGGCTACCCCCAGAGGAATACGCGGCCTGCCTACCACACGTAACCGGCTGTGGAACGGATAACCGAACTTGAAATCCACGATGTTATGACTGCGTGGCCCTACCGTGACCCACTTGACGATACTATCGTTCTGGCCTGTTATAGCTACCAGACGGTGGGTGCCAACCGGCACGGTATCATTATTCCGGGGCGAGAACTCATACTCGCCGCCCCGAGCTGCCACCTTGTAGCCGGAATATCGGCCATGGCTGGTATATAGGTACACCCTGACCCCCAGCTCTCCTGGCGGATTGTTATCCACGTCTGTCACCCTGCCGGCAATGACGTTATCATAAAGGTGACTGGGCGATTCCACCACCTTCATAGTCATCGGGTACTTACCGTTCCCTATGGTCGCAATCGTACCACTTGCCTTGTCATACGTGTACAGATTATTCCAGGCATCGTAGAGAAAGCCCAGGCTGTCTCCGGTCAATCCTCCTCGGAAATACGGGCCGTGCCAATTAGGCGAGCCATCCACATTAACTACCAGCTCCCGCAGACTGTCCGGCAATCTGCCCATATCTCCAAAAAAGCCAAAATCTACGCGTTTGCCGTCACTGGTTATGCTTGGATTCCCGGTTATGGCAAAAACCAGCTGCCTCATTTCTTCGGTAGTCTGGTCAAACAGCGCTCTGTCCCGGGTTGCGTCAATCGTCCTTATAGCCACCGTACTCAGAATCCCGACAATTAGCAATACCACAAGCAATTCCATCAGGGTAAAACCATTGGAGCGGAAAACCGTAAACAGCCGAGGTGATACAGTTCTCATTCCAAACTCCAATCTACATCCAGCCTGACCTCCAGCCCCCTCGCCCCTACACGGGGGTAAACCGTAACGTAGCGTTGACTGACAATAGACTCAACTGGTGGCGGTATATCGTGAATGTACATCACCCGCAATACATGCCGATTACCCTGAGCTACCCCTTCTATACGAAACTGACCGTTAGACTGATACTGAACTGGCAGCGACTGGAGCACCCCCAGCTTGGGAGAGAAAAACTGCACGCGCACGTCCACACCATTAAACAGCGTATCTGGCACTGGTACGCCCCGGATGTCTGTTACCTGGCCGTCAACCGTATTGTCAAGCAAGGCGGCTCTCGTATAGCCAAACTCCCTTGTAATGTAACGTTCTCGCTGCAGGGGACTTCCCCCGCCATAGCTACGAACAAAAAGACTCTCCGCACTGTATACGATAGTATCGCCCCAACCGTCAATCCTATATCCTTCCGGAGATTCCCCAAAAGTCGGACGCACGTAAGGTCCCCGCCACGTATGCAGACTCTCCGGCGGCGGCGCTACCGGTTTTATTACCAAGTCACGAAGCGTCGCTGGCAACGCCCCCATGTCTCCCACATAGCCGAAATCTGCCCGCTCCCCGGCGACAATGTAGTTGGGGTTGCCCACTATAACACTTACCAACTGGTCCAGTTTCCTCTTTGTTGTCTCAAACCTGCCTCGTTCCAGAGTTACATCCCAAGTCTTAACAGCAGCAGTCAAAATGAGGCTGAGAATCATCATTACCACCAGCAGTTCCAGCAGGGTCAATCCGCTGGCTTTCCTGTCGGCCGAGAAGAAGCTGAACATCTGTCTAGAAGAACACTCTTATATCGTCATCCTTTTGCGCGCCTGGCTGGCCATAGAACATTCCATCTGGTCCCGCACTTTCAAGACCTACAGTATCACCGTTCACTACATAGTACCGGTAAGGTACACCCCAGGCATCCTCCAGATACCCCATTTTTCCATCTTCTCGGATGTAGGGTCCGTTCCACCCCCTCTTGGTATAGGGATCCCAGGGAGGCATAACTTCCTTGCCCAGATACATTACCGAAGCATACATACCTTGAAAAGGGTCTCTCGTGGCAAGTTCAATAAAGTGTCTAGGAAGTCGTCCCATATCGTTTCGGAACCCTGTCGCAACCATCTCCCCGCCCATCTGTATATCAGGATTCCCGGCAATAGCATCTCTCAGTACTCGCAACTCCTGTAGCGTCGCCACCCGTCTTGCCTGCGTAGTGATTCTGCTTACTACTGGGGGCACAAAAAAAGCTATAAGCAAACCGATTACAGATATGACGACCAACAACTCCACCAAAGTCCAGCCCCGCCTGAGCATGCCTGCGTTGACTTTCCCACCTGTCTCTTTGCCGCTGACAAGTTCCCCCAACCCCAAATCTATGGCATGCATTCGTCTCAAGCCGAATTCAGAAGTTATTTTCATTCAGGGAATTATAGAATTTGGGCCTTTCAGTGTCAAGAAACGTGGCGTACGGGTCATGGTTCAGTTATGTAGAACAAAAATCACGACTTCGCCGTCTGCGTCAAACTCGCGCATTGACACGCCGTGTCCTTCGATGCCTACCAGACCATAGTTCAACGGTGTAAGACTTGTAGGCGGGTCGTATACGCTGTATACGATTTCGCCAGGGTAATAGCCGAACAAATCATTAGGGCCGTTTTCTTGGGTATTGCTGCAATCCTGCTCGGTATCATAATCCTCCGTATTGAACTCATCCGGGTCCATCTGTTTTCCTGTCCAGGGATTAGTGGGAAGGCGGCCAATCTGCTCGTTCAACACGCCTCCGGGAAAGTACGCGCCATATTCGTCCTCATAGAAGTCATCTGCATAGTATCCCTGTTCACTATGAAACAACTCTATGACTACCTGCACATTATGCAGATTCATCTTCAGAGCCGCCTGCCGACCTCTTTCCCGTACTATACCGAAACGCGGCAGAGACATCGCCATAAGCGTACCCAGTATCATTATGACCACCAAAAGTTCTACCAGTGTAAATCCTCTCAGCGAACGCATATTATCTCCTAATAGTTTCATATACTTAGAGTTGTATGTCAAGCTGTGACAACGCCGCAAAAACATAACTATTCCCAACGACTGGGAGGAGTAGAACTCCGTACTCGGCCATTATCCAGATAGTACTTGCCGCCATAGGGTTCCTCCGGTATCTGACTAATGAAACCGGCATCAACAAGCACGGCCAGATTGGGCGGCAACACCCCCTTTTTCTCCCTATATCTGTCCACAGCCTGTTGCAATATGGCCAGACCTTCGGTAAGTTTCAAATGTTTGAGTTGTCTGAGAGCAAGGGCACGCAGGGCCCGGTTTTCCGTACCATGATATATGTCCAACCACATCTGCCTTGCCACTTCAAAACGACCGGCTTTGGCCATGGAAATGGCCGCCCATCTCTCTGTCACAAGCCAGGTATTGGGCAACTTAGAGGCAACGCTGAAATAGTTGGCCGCAGCTTCGTAATCGTCCAGCAGCATATAACTGATGAAACCGGCATCAAATGGCAACTGCCAATCAAGCGGATTGTCCCTCATACCCTTTATGAGGAACTTGATCGCAGAATCTGGCTGACGTGCATCCCAGGCCAACGTCATTCCCCCAAAGTGATATGCACCGCGAAAACGAGGGTCCAGAGTAGTCAGAATCTCAAAGATGTGACCCAGCCATTCGTACTTGCGGTCTGTCATCAGGTGATGACCGTAGTACTGAACCGCGCGCAGCCAGACAAAGTCGGCCGCCACATTCTGATACTCAATAGCCGCCTGGCGCAAGAACCTGCCAGAAGGAAAGTAGGCCAACTCTGATACCAGCCTTTCTCTCATGCTATGCCGGTTTGTGGCGTCTATTGACAGTTGCAGCAAGTAAACAAGAACAAAGCCCCACGCAACCAGAACTGCCGGCAAAAGAGCTACAAGCCTGCTCGGTGAACTGACAGTTCTAGTTTGGGGGACGATTTCCTCGAACACTAGAACTCCTTGCGGTTGAATATCAAAACAGAAACAAGAAGCATGGTAGCCGTGTAAACCAGCGCATAGACCGCTGCTAGCACCAGAGCCTGAGGATTAAGCACGACGTTGTGAACCACTTCTCCCCTTATGTTGAAGTTGGTCAGATTAGGCAGTACGTAATAGAGAAACAGACTGACAACCTTGACGGCCGCAGACGGACTTTGCGCCGCCAGGACCTGCAGGTCGCGACTCAAATGTCCAATAAAATAAATGGCAAAAGTAAAAACCGAACTGGCAATCGGCGTGACAAATGTTGAAAACAGCATTGCCACTGCAGTAATAATTGCTAATTCAAAAGCAGTCATCACTTGCGAAAGCAATAAGTAAGCAGAAGGCCGTATTCCGGAAAGGAAGAGGACTATATATAGACCGACGGTAAGGACCACAAGACTGACAAGCAACACCAACATAAGCCCGCTGTATTTGCCAATAATGAACTCCCAACGTCGCACCGGTTTCCCCAGCACTATATAAATCGTATGCTTCTCTACTTCCTTATATACCAATCGTCCTCCCACCAGAACCGCAATAAGCACACAGAACAATGCGGAAGCAGACAAACCCATGTCCTGTATGACCTTGACTTCTTCACCCAGCGCCAAGGGCTGAATAACCCGGGCACTACCCATTACCAGCAAGGCAAAAACTAAGAGAGTCAGTAGTACTTTATCACGAATGGCTTCGCGGAAAGTATTAAGTGCCAGTACCTTGATCCGTTGACCCATATTATGTCCGTTTACTTAGCGCTTGTTCTTTTGAACCGCTCTGACCACCTGCGGGTACCCCCTGCACATGAGTCATGAAGTAATCTTCCAGGGTCTTACGCCGGGGAATCAGTGCCTGCAACTTCGCACCTGCCTCGCGCACAATAGCCAGAATACGATCAACTTCTTCTTCATTCTTTACTGTCAGCAGCAGGGTATCTTCGGAGCGGATGGTGTGCTGAGCCACACGCTCAAATACCTTACGGAATTTACCGGTAACGCCAGTCACAGTTATCTCTATGGAATCTACCTCCTGATCCAGCATTTCGGAAAGGCGGCCGGTCGTCACCAGTCTGCCCGCAATAATGATTCCCACCCGGTCGCAGATCATTTCCACATCTGGTAAAATGTGGGTTGAGAAAAAAACCGTCTTCCCCCGTTCCCGCAGGTCGGCAATGATGTCTCTAAACTCCTTACGACCTATAGGGTCCAGACCGCCCATAGGCTCGTCCAAAATAACCAATTCAGGGTCGCCAATCAACGCCTGGGCGATACCCACCCGTTGCAGCATACCCCGGGAAAAGGAATACATCCTTGCATCCGCCGCTCTTTCCATACGCACCAGTTTCAGGAGATGCCGCACTCTCACCTGAGCTTCCTTGCGGGGAACACCTGACAGACGCGCCGCCAACTCCAGAAACTCTCGGGCGGACAGATACTCGTAGAAGTAGGGCGACTCGGGAAGAAATCCCATACGCGACTTGACCTCCGCTTCACCCGTCGGTCGACCGAATACCTCAACCGAACCTGAACTAGGACGCGCCAGACCCATAAGAATCTTGATGAAGGTAGTCTTACCTGCGCCATTCGGCCCAAGAAAACCAAATGTCTCCCCCTTCTCTATTTCCAGATTCAGGTCCACAAGTGCCTGTACTTTTTTCAGGCGAAAACCAGACCTGTATGTTTTGTTTAACTTGACAGCACGAATAACTGGCTCTGTCAAGACTGACATCGTAGGCTAGTATAGAAGTCGGCTTCTGACTGTCAAGAAAACTGGGTCCACCCTTTAGTTGTGCAGCACATAGAAGATCAAACCGTCTTCCTCGGTCGGATGACGGTCGAACATCGGCAGCAGCACGTCACGGCCATAACCGCAGATACCGTACTCCTGAATTGTCTCCAGGACGTTCTCTTGTCCAATGTATCCCAAGATACTGATAGCACCCTGAACACCGTTTTCTGCTTCAATCTCATAGGGACAATCCGGGTCCAGATTGCTGAGTTGTGCGTTCTGCCCCTGCACGTCCAGTCCCTCGGGGTCCTGCGTCAAGTCAACCTCCGGAGTATTATCGCTGTTATACCGGTTGCCCGTGTACGGATTCACCGGCGCATTGCCCGGAATCGGCTCGCCTTCCTGACCAATCGGGTCTCCGCCAGGGAAGTAACAGAATACGATGCTCTCTGTATCCTCCCAGTCGCAGTTCACGTCCTGCGTCGGATACTGACCAAAGTGGTCAGTGGCAAAAGCCTCCATCGCCGTCTGCACGATGTGCATGTTGTTCTTCACCGAAGTACGGCGAGCACGCTCCTGGAACAGAACAAAGTTCGGGATAATGAGGGCGAGCAGGATACCGATGATGAGGATGACTACCAACAGTTCGATCAGTGTGAAGCCTTTGACTTTCATCGCACTCCTTCTGGGTTTGTGAGTTCGCGTGGTTCAGGAAATTTCTCTAAGACTGTCGACCTCTGAGGCCTGGTTCTGTTTGCGCCACTGAAACAGAAACGCGCAGGGACTCAGTCCTGCACCAGTTTTTATTCTACCGGCTGAGGGAGTCCTGTCAACAACGACGGAGAGAAAAACCGGGCGGAGCTTTGCGGCTCCGCCCGGAATAGCTAACCAGAGGTGTTTAGTTGTGCAGCACGTAGAAGATCAGGCCGTCTTCCTCGGTCGGATGACGGTCGAACATCGGCAGCAGCACGTCACGGCCATAACCGCAGATACCGTACTCCTGGATTGTCTCCAGCGGGTTCTCCGGAGGAATATAGCCCAGGATGTAGATGGTGCCCTGAACGCCATTCTCCGCCTCGATTTCATACGGACAGTTCGGGTCGAGGTTGGATAGCTGAGCGTTCTGACCGGCCTCCTCCAGACCTTCCGGATCCTGGTTCAGGTCCGGCTCCGGAGTGTTATCGCTGTTGTACCGGTTGCCCGTGTACGGATTCACCGGCGCATTGCCCGGAATCGGCTCGCCTTCCTGACCAATCGGGTCTCCGCCCGGGAAGTAACAGAATACGATGCTCTCTGTATCCTCCCAGTCGCAGTTCACGTCCTGCGTCGGATACTGACCAAAGTGGTCAGTGGCAAAAGCCTCCATCGCCGTCTGCACGATGTGCATGTTGTTCT
>CBFGJV010000039.1:0-8757 GCA_965649205.1 Caldifarciminota bacterium
CGGCGTTGGACACGATACCGAGGACAGGGGCGAGCGGGACCAAGGGAGTAGTGAAGGCGGGTGGCAGCCTGGCAAATTGGAACGACCGTGCGTTCTTCCTTTTGAAGGGCAACAAGACGTATGAGTTCTGGCGTTATGGTTTGGGGGCGTTGTATGCTGCCAACTGTATTCCGTGCTCAGGAGGACAGACGGACGGCAGGGCCGCAGTTCGCGATGCGCGTCTTGTGGTGTATCCGAATCCGGTGGCTTCAGGGTTTGCGACGCTGCGGTTCAACTTGTCTGTAGTGGGCTCAGCAACTATAACCGTGTATGATGTGGCGGGGCGTCCTGTTCTGCGTCAGAGGTATGACACAGGGCAGGGGTTGTCGGTTACGCTGGACCTGCGTCGTCTGTGCAGCGGCGTATATCTGGTGAGGTTCGATGCCACTGGTTTGAGTGCTACGCAGAAGTTGGTTGTAAGGTAAGTCGGTCTGAACCGGTCGATTTGGGGCGAAGAGGGAGCGGGCTGAATGCCCGCTTCCAATTTTGGCGGTTGATGATTTCTAGTTTGTCTACTATGCTACATAGACAGGTTGTTTGACACTACGTCTTTGGGGAATATACTGATATTTGCCAATGGATTTGGTAAATGACTTGTTGTTATTGGGATTGAGTCGGAACGAAGCGAGAGTCTATGCCGCATTGCTTAGGGTGAAGACTGCAGGGGTTGGGGAACTTGCAGAAATATCAGGTCTTCACCGGCCGAATGTTTACTCCGCCCTTCATCGTCTGGCAGCGCGGGGTTTTGTATCAGAAGGTGGCGGAAAGGTAAAATTGTTTTCTTCAGTTTCGCCCGAGCTGGTGTTTGGCGATATACTTCAATTGGGTCGTGCCAGACTTGCGCAACAGAATAGGGCGGTGCAGAAGCTGGTGAGTGTGTACAAGCGGCGGGGTAACTACAACGGTACTCGTAGTGCCATATTTGAAGTGATGCGGAGCACTCCGGAGGGTGTGAGCGCTGGCTTTGAGGATTGTTTGCAGCATGTGAGACGGGCGAAACGGGAGATTCTTTTTCTTGCAAAGGGCCACGCATCCTACTTTTCTGCCAAGACTAGAAAACTGATGCTGAGTCGTTTTGACGAGGCAGTTTTTTCAGCTTTACGACGCGGGGTAGTGGTGCGTTGCGTGTACCAGGCTGACTTTCTGCTTGAGACGCAAGACCGACGTCGAGCGCTTATGGCGGTCAGGGCGGGAGAAAAGGCGAAGGTGCTCGATTATGTTCCCATGGGGCTGCGGATAGTCGATCGACGGGCAGTATGGTTCAGGCCAGACAGTATGCGGGATAGTGGAGTATCGTTCAAGACAACAGACCCCTCCACCGTCGAAGTATTCGCGGACGCTTTTGAGTACTACTGGGAGAAAGGCGAGGAACTTTCCCGCCATCTTGCTATTGGCGGCACCACAAAGTCCAAAAGGAGTTGAGAAAGTCTATGGCGCTGCAGCGTAGTTGGTATCGTGTAATGCTTTTTGGCCCGATTTCGGTTCTGCTGACAGCTGTACCTGCTTTTGCGTTGTACTATGCGGCTGCCCAAATAGGGGCGCGTAATCGAGTGTTCCCTCTTGGTGTGAGGGGAGATTCGTTTACCTCCATAGTGATAATTGATACTGGCATTGATACAACTCATCCCGGTTTTGCCCATGGCTGGGGCCAGGGAAACTTTGCCAAGAAGATTGTAGGCTGGTATGACCCATACAACCGAAACCCGGTGCCAGACGAGAACACGCATCACGGCACACATTGTGCCTATGCGGCGGCAGGAGTACCGTTTTGCAGTCTGGACAGTACGGGCCGGGTGTGGATTACCAATGCCTGGGGTTCGTCAGTATATGGCGGCAATCAGTATCCTGAGTTTGGCGGATTTCTGGTGGACCGGCCGGGCGAGATACGCATCAGACTTTGGGAGCAAACTGGCCGGGGTTATTTTGATACCCTCTATTTAATGTATGCTCCTCGCGAGGGCAACTATGTCTCTGGAGACGGGGAGGCAGCCTTGTTGCCGTTCGAGTCGCCTCTGGACGGAGAGCTGTCTATGAGTAAGAAGGCAAGACTCGGGTCGCGGGTTGAAGGCTGGTTTCCGGTGGCAATCTTGGCCGATACGGTCAGGGGTGTTTGGCAGGAACTGGTGTACAATGTCAGACCGGAGAGTCTCGGGTTATACCGACTTGTTTCTCACCGGGTAATTCCGTCTGGCAGCAATCTTCGGTTCATTGCCGAGATGCAGGTGCCTTGTGAAGTGGACAGCCAGGGTCGCCGTCCGGATGGAGAGAAGCTGTTTACCGGTATAGCACCGGGGTGCAAGATAGTGGCGGTGAAGGCGTATGCGCCGTCATACTGGGGCGATGCCTTTACCTACATTATCAACAACCGGAACAACCTGCGCATTACTTGTGTATCCATGAGTTTGGGGACATCATCTTCCGGTGATTGGGTGCAGCAGATTCAGAGTTGTTTCAACAACTATGGCATTATTACTGTGGCTTCAGCCGGTAACGACGGCCCGGGTAGCAATAACGTAGGCAACCCGGCGCTTATTCCTGAGGTGATTGCCGTTGCTTCGTGCGATGCGGCAGATATGGTTGCGGCCTATTCTAGCCAGGGCGGGGCGGATAAGGCAGGGAGTCTGGGCCAGATGAAGCCGGATATACTTGCTCCGGGTGGAGCTATTCTGCTGCAGGGCGGGCTGTGGTCAGGAGACCATAATGGAGAGCATCCGACCTGGAACTACGGCAATCCGTCCAGCACCACCAACTGGGGCTACGATTCCCATATCAACGATATGCTGCCTTTTCAAGGCACGAGTCAGGCCGCTCCGATTATTGCCGGTTGCGTGAACCTGGTTATAGATGCTCTGGGCGGTTGGGCATACTGGTCTGACCCGACGCGGGGCACTCCGGTTGAAAAGGCCCGGAAAGTGAAGCAGCTTTTGTTTATGACCGCGACCGAGACCAATCTGTTCCGCCAGCAGAACCTGTTCAATGCCGCATACAGCCCGACGCTGGAAAGAGGCTATGACCCGTCGCATCCCTATCCAGAGTCGGTTTATTACGGAAAGGACAGGCACGAGGGTTATGGCCGGGTGAATGTTGATGCCGCGGTCGAGGTGGTGCGCTTTCCGCCGCTCCCTGCTCGGGGGCTCGAGGTACGTGATAGTCTATGGTCTTCTCGGGCAGCTTTTGTTGAAGGCGTTACTGAGCGACATTCCTCGACCGGCAATCCGCTCTCACGGATTGATTTCGATGCCCCCAGAAAACGGCACTGCTGGGCACGTAAGGTTTGGTTGGAGGCAGGACAAACGTACGATTTTTATCTAAGGGTAGCAGGTTCGGCTGATTTTGACCTGTATCTATACAAGTATACGCCGGCTCGATATGGAGACCCACTGCTGGCGGCACGCAGTGTCAGGCCGGGAATGGGAGAGGGCGAACGTATTTCTTTCACACCGGCAGTTTCCGACACGTTCTATCTCGTGGTCAAGGCCGTAGACGGCAAAGGTTGGTTTGTTGTCAGTGACGGCCCGACAGCATTGACAGAGCTACCGTTTTTGGGGGAACTTAACAGAACGGGGCTTTGCGTGACGATTATGCCGAATCCAGTTGTGAATGACTTTGCAGAGGTAAGGTTTTCTACCGCAATGGTGTCAGCCCGAATTGGGCGCAATGCGGTTGGGGCTGCTGTGCGCCTGTGCATTTTTGACGCAGCTGGTCGGTGTGTACTTGAGCAGGTGCACCGTATGGAGCGTGATGCATCCGTAAAGGTTGACCTGCGAGCACTGCCGACGGGTGTATACATATTGGAGTTGAGTAGCGGTGTTGTTCTCGGTCATGGAAAGTTGGTAGTGCAGTAGAATATCTTAACCGTGGAGGTGGTTATGAAGCGTCTGTGTGTGCTGTTTGCACTGGCAGTAGTTGCAGGTTCTACTGCTTTGGCGCAGTCTGAAGGCGATTACCAGACAAGGGGTTCTGGTGTATGGACCAGTACGTCTGTCTGGCAGAAATATGTGGGCGGCGTATGGGTGGATGTCACTACTTCTCCCACGTCAGCCGACGGCGTGATTACTATTAGGAGTGGACACACCATAACGGTCAACGCACCTCTAACAATTGACCAGACGATTGTGGCCGCCGGTGGCACTCTGGAACTGAGCAGTACTTCTTCAGGCTGGATAACCGTGGAGAACGGGCCAGGTCAGGATTTAGTTATATACGGAACTTATCGGCGTTCAACTCTGTCCTATTCGTTGACGATAAACCCAGGCGCGGAGGTTGTTGTTGCTTCCGGAGGTACATACGTGCACAATGTCGATGGCGGAAGTCTGCCATATTGTACGTGGGCTGAAGGTTCCACTCTGGAGATAACGGGAATTACCGGTGCCACCAGTATGACTAACTGGAACCAGATATTTTGGAATCTAAAGTGGAACTGCGCAGGCCAGACAGCTGCATTTGGTTTCGATACTGACATGACAATAAATGGAGATTTCACGGTAGTCAGTACTGGCTCCGGCACACTCACGCTGTGTATCGGAACGGCCAATCGTACAATGACCGTGGGAGGCAACGTCCTTATATCTGGCGGCACTTTCCGGGGCAGCAGTTCCTCCTCGTATGATTACACGATGACGGTCAACGGTGATTTCACGATGACAGGAGGTTCGTTTCATTCCAATACCAATGCCAGTCGTAGTGGAACGCTGAATCTGGAGGGCTCACTGAATGTCAGCTCACCCGCTAACTTCTGGGCATACAGCTTTACCACTTTGAGCGGCCAGGGGTTTCTCACCATTAATTTCACGAACAACCAGGGTCTGGGCCGTGCTTCGATTCTGAAACTGCGTACTGGTCTTGACAGGTACTACTGCAAGTGGGACATCAATGTGAGGTCCGGCAGGAAAATCACGCTGAACAGCGATGTGGAAGTCGGTACCACGAACAACTCAAGCGCACCGAATCGTACGTTCACAGTGGAGAATGGCGGGGTTCTGGATGTCGGTACCTATGTTATCAAGAACGGCTCAGGCACCTACAACTCGGGCTACGAGCCGCGTTTCACTCTGGCTTCGGGCGGCACTCTGATCACGGCTCATGCACAGGGAATATGGCCAACAGGCACGGCGGCAGGTAGTATTCAGGTGACCGGTACTCGTACCTACAATGCGGGAGGAAATTACGAGTACAGTGGGACCGTTTCGCAGGTTACAGGCACCGGGCTTCCTTCCACCATAACTGGGACCGTGACGATTACGAATAACGTGGGTGTGAGTCCGTCGGCCGACTTCTCGGTGAATAATCCGGGATTTCTGAAGGTGAATGGTCTGTTCACTCCGGCTGCAGCTCGAGTGATAGGCGGTACTGGAACTCTAACCGGTGCGGGAACCGTGCAAGTGACCCGAATCTCACCTACTCCAGATTTCAATTCACAATACACCATTGCTAACAAGAACCTTGCAGATCTCACTGTTGAGTATGCGGGTGCTGCCGCGCAGGTGGTCAGTGCCATCACTTACGGTCATCTGAAGGTAAACAATGCCAGCGGTGTGTCGCTCGCCGGCGCAACTACGGTTAACGGTACGCTCACGCTGCAGGATGGGACATTGGCGGTGGGCGCCAACACGCTTATCTTGAACGGTCCAGCCATTGCGGGTACGCCAACCAACCTCACAACTACCTCTTCTTCTAACTTGGTGTTCGGAGGTGATGCTTCAAGTGTTAGCATTCCCGCTAGCGTGACGGATCTGAACAATCTTACGATCAATAATCCGTCGGGTGTGAGTTTGGGTAATTCGTTAACGTTGAGCGGCACCCTGACCCTTGCCAGCGGTGTGTTGTCTATTGGGGCGAACACGCTGACGCTGAACGGTCCTGTGTCTGTGACCGGTGGTGGTCTGGTGGGGGGCGGCTCATCCAACATCGTGTTTGGCGGCACAGGTGCAAGCACTCAATTGCCTGCTGTCAGCCTGAATAGTCTTACGATAAATCGACCGGCAGGTATAAGTCTGGGAGGTAACGTTACACTTTTGGGTGCTTTGATACTCACCAGCGGCACCCTGACAGTAGGTGGAAACACTTTAGCTTTGAATGGGCCGCCTATTCAGGGAACAGCCACCAATCTTTTGACTACCTCAGCCTCGCGCCTGACTTTCGGAGGAACGGCAGCCGGCGTGTTCATACCTTCCAGCGTGACCGAACTCTTGGATCTTACTGTGAGCAACCCCACAGGGGTGGTTCTTTCTGGGCCGACCGCGGTGAGCAGCACGCTTGCATTGTCCGGCGGTGCTCTGGACGATGGTGGCTATGTTTTGACCGCGAAGGGCAATGTGACCAATTCAGGCACGCACAGAGGTGACGGGAAAATACTCCTAGCAGGTGGTGCGTCAGAGCATATTCTTTCAGGCTCAGGCATCTATGGTAACTTGGAATTGAACGACCCTGTTGGTGCCAGGCTTAGCGGCAGCCCAACCGTTACCGGCACGTTGACAGTAACGAATGGTACTTTTGCCACCGGTGCGAATACCCTGATACTTGGTTCTAACACTGTCGCAGGCAAAGTAGTGATCAATGGAGGAACATTCCTGGCGTTGGGTACGCCTGCGGACGGCGTCGCCAGGGTGACAGCAGCTAATATCAGTAAACCCTACTCGTTCACAGTTAACAGCGGTTCCATCGGCGCACGCGATGCAACTTTCGAGTTGATGGATGAGAATGGCATTTTTGTGAACAGTGGTGCTATAGTTCACGAGACCTACAACTTCTCCAACTGCACTTTCGACCACGGACCAACTCAAGGCCCGATGCTGCGTATAGAAAACGATCAGGACATTCAGATGGAGGCCACTAATTTCAATGGCTCTGCTTTTCTCTCTCCGCCGTGGAATATCCAGAAAACAGTATCTGCGCATGGCCGGATCAGAGTCACAAGCGGTTCGGGTGGCTTGTGGGGTGAGGAGTATGATAACGATCCCTATAACCTCATAAAGTGGGGACCGCCCAGACCGAACCTGGTCATAGAGAAAGTTGCAGGTGTGGGTCCGGGTTCGAATGCGGTCACAGGCTCTGTTCCATTTGCTGTTACGGTGAGGAACATAGGTGACGCTGAATATCCGGCGGAGAGCGGCATAAACTTCGGTGTCAGGGAAACAAGACCGACCGACTATCCGCAGGTGACAACCGTGGTAACGCCAGGTTCCGACATACCAGTGGGCGGAACTGCTACCTTTAACTTGAATCCGCTGACACCACAGAATCCTCGGCCCGGACCGATTGAATTCACCTTCAATATTATATCGACAGAGGCGTCTGAGGACGATGTCAGCGATAACCAGACGACAGTGCTGGTGCATTTTTACCCGACGACTGCTCAGTTCTTTGTGAATGAGAACTTTAACAGCGGTCTTGAAAACTGGAGTCCGGGAGGGACCAGCCCGCAATGGGATACGACTCGACACCCGTTGTCTTATCCACAGTCAAGCCCGTTGGTTCCGCCAGCTGAACCAGTGCAGTTTAGCGAGACACATGTTGCCGCAGTCAGCAAGTCCGGGGTGTATCCCAATAATGCCAATATCTGGCTGGACTACGAGGGTCATATCGACCTGTCTCAGGTCACCGAGCCATTCCTTGTCGTTAGCGAGAAGTACCAGACAGAAGAGAATGCTGACTACGCGGACATATTGGTAAGTACTACTGGTGGTACCAGTTGGTCATTGTTGAGGCGGGTCTCGGGTACAAGTGCTAGATGGCCACGTTGGGACACTGCCCGTATCAGTCTCGCTCAGTTTGCTGGTGCGTCGGATGTAAGACTGAGATTTCTGTTTACATCCAATCATGCTATACAGTATGACGGTTGGTACATAGATGATGTCGTGTTGGCTGGTGCAGTACCTTCCCAGCCTGAGCCGCGAGACTTCAGTTTACTTGCGCCGTCAGGAGAGGGAATTGAGCTTACGAATGTGGAGTTTACCTGGGAGGATGCTACGCCGCAGGATGCTGTGCGGTATGATTTATATCTAGTGGAGAGCACAGGAGATCCGCGTCTGGAGCCTGAGCCATTTGCGGCGGATGTGAGCAGTCCGTGGACATACACGGGGGTGTTCAAGCCTGGGACGACCTATCGGTGGGATGTGCTGGCCACTTATTTGGGAGACGGCAATCCGAAGTGGAGTCGGGGCAGCTTTACGTTCAGGACGAGAGAGGAAGAGCCGGCAGAGCCTCGGGACTTTAGCTTGCTTGCGCCAGAAGATGGGGCGGTGGACTTGCCGGTGACAGGGCTTGTGTTCCAGTGGGAGGATGCGAGTCCTGCTGATGCGGTGAGCTATGAGGTGTGGTTGGGTCTGCCTGGGAATCTAGTGAAGGTGAAGGAGGGTTTGACCCAGCCCAGCTGGACCTATGACCTTGCGCCTTTGGCATACAATACTACCTACCAGTGGAATGTGAGAGTGATACTGGCTGGCGGCAAATGGTCAACAAACGGGCCGTGGAGCTTTACGACTGCGCAAGGAGAGCTACCGTCCTGGCCGCGGAAGTGGGAAGCGGTGAAGTCTATGCCGCAGGAGCCGACTACTACCAAGGCGCCGAAGGCCGGAGCGTGGCTGGTCACAGGTCCGGACAATGCTGGCACTGGCAAAGTAATCTATGCGGCCAAGGGCAATAAGACAAGCGACTTTTACAAGTACTATCCGGAGAAGGACAGTTGGGCGATACTTTCTCCGATACCGGATGTGGAGC
>CBFGJV010000040.1:0-7894 GCA_965649205.1 Caldifarciminota bacterium
GGCATTGCCCTGCCATCCACTTCGGTCAGAATGTATTTGCCGGCCGGGGTGACGCGGACCTCGAATCCTTCTACGCGGATGGGCGGTTCAGGCGGAGGCGAAGGCTCGCGCTTTTCGCTTGATCTAGTCGGTCGGGACAGGAACTCCTCGCCGAACAGCCGGGTAGCGTTGGTGTAGTCGTAGACCGTGAATGCTAGTTTGCCAGAAGGCGGGTCAATGCGCGTGCCCCGGCCTACCATTTGGTAGAAGGCAATGGGCGATTTCACATATTTGAAGAAGGCAATGTTACGCACACGGGGCACGCCACGCCACAGCCTACTCCTATCCGGCCGTCGGTCAAGCCCGTCCGGTTATCGGTGACACCAGGGGTTGTCAGAGAACCGGCCGGTGCCCATTCTTCACACTCAGCTTCCCCCAGGTCGGCCGCGTGTCAAACAGAGAAAGGGTTCCAGGGGCGAGAGGCCAAGGGTTCGGTTGTGGGAAGAGGGAGCAGGACGCTGGGGCTGATAACTGTCGGCCCGCAAAGCGCAAGATTCAGAACCTGGCCGCGACGTTCCATTGCGGAAAACAGTCGCTGTCCCTATTTGTCCCGGTTTCCCACCGCTTCCGTCACCGTTTCTTCTAAAGCACAAACAGCGAGGCGAGTAGTTTTGCCACATAATCGTAGTCTTCCTGGAACAACACGTGATTGCGCTCGAACTCGTCCTGCGTGACACCACGGAAGTCCCGCTGCGCCTGTGTTAGAGACGATGTGGATATGATGAAGGACGTGAGCGTGACACCGTTGGGGCAACCCGGCAGTGTTTCAAGCTCCCGGTGCAGTCTGACTTTGGGAGCATCCGTCCACGGCGACTCCAAGTGGTGAAGCCCGTGGGGGTCAACAAAGGCGATGCGCTGTTCGTTCCCGGCGACCAGCCACAGGATAAAGTCAGGAAAGAACTCCTCTCCCGTGGCCTGTGAGAAGAAACCTATGCCCCGACCACGGGACAGATTGCGCAGGAGAAACAGCTCTTGGCCGGCGAAGTCGGCCCGATGTACGCCAAGATATGCCCGTAGGTCTTGAACGAACTTCTTCTCTCCCTTGTTCAGCCCGGGTGGCGCCATTGCCTCGATGCCCGGGTCCTCGGAGAGCAAAGGCACATACAGGTGCCGGTCGAAGTGCACGAAAGGCAGGCGCTGCTCATCCACTTCGCGCAGCCGGTCAGCCTGCTGCACGAGTTCGTTCACCTTCTCCACAAAGTCCGGCCGAGCACGGACCATGTACTTCTGGAAGTCCAAGTTCCTGTCCGTACGGGCAAGCGCGGCCAGACGCAATTTGTCTCGCTCCCAAGTGCGGCGCCGCCGGTCGTAGTACGCTCCGGCATACTTGCACAGAAGCTGGATGGCAATGTCCTCGGCTCGGCGCAGGCTTCCCCTACCGTTGGGCCGCAGGGCATCCGGAGAGCACAGCAGTTCCAGATTCCCCTGACAGAGGCAGTCGCGTAGCACCTCAGGGGTAAAGCTCAGGTTGAACAGCTCTCCAGTGCGCTTCCAGTCGAGCAGGCCGAAGTAGATGCGTTCCCAATCGAAGAGAGCAGCCAAGTTCCGCAGCCCGTCAATGGAGTTCTGAGCATTGGCCCGTTCCCGCACCGCTTCTATCTGCGTCTCTTCGGTCTCGCCCGGCCGCACGTCCAGCAACCGCGGCCGTAGGTCAAGCGTGACCCTTATATTCGGGTCCAGCGCGAGCACAACTCCCTCCCGGCCAGCGAAAGTAACACCCTCGGGCAGACGAAGCACCTGCAGGTTGTGCAAAAGGAAGTCCTGCTTGACGTATATCGGCACCTCGACCTCAACGAACTGCTGGATGCCCTCGTCTTTCAGGTACTTCAGGAATCCCTTGTTCGGATCGTTCATGTAGCTTGCCCTGATGCCGAACACGTTGAGCGTCTCCAGCAGGTCGATCCACTTTGGCCGGTCGGTCAGGTTCAGGGACGAACTGCGCTTGAGCGCATGTCCTTTGCCCCAGAGCCTTACCCCGCGACCGAAGAGCTGGACGATCTGCGACCCCTCACCCCGGCCGATGTTCATCAGTCCCATGCTCGACACTCGGAAGCAGTCCCAGCCCTCCATGAACTTTCGCGAGCCGATGAGTATGTTCACGTCCGAGTCCGGCTTGCCGATTCGGCCGAACAGCGACTCCTCGATGTTCTCATCCTCACAGGCAACCCCTTGGTCTGACAGGCGCTTCACCAGCCCCGCCACGTCACCGATGTTGATGACCCCGCAATAGGCAGCCTGGGGCCCCACCCGCAGTCCGATTTCGCCCTTGGCCCGCTTCAATTCCACGGCCCGCAAGGCCTCGCCCGGCGCAGCATGAAAGACCCGCCTGAGGATATCGTCGTACATCTCGCCGACCGCCAGATCCTGCTGCCGAACATAGTCGAACATGCCGGAGAACACATCCCGATCCTGCTGGTCCTTCAACCCGGACTGCCCGGCAAGTAGCTTCTCGATGCGCCGTACCGACTGCGTCTTGTCCGCGACGAACCCGGCAAAGAACCGGACAATCTCCTGGACGTCGGTCAGGCTGACCTCATCGTCCTTGCTCTGGCCGCCGGTAACGCTATGACCGACGAACACCCACAACGGTTTCTCAAGGTTGTATTGCCTGAACTCCTCACGGCTGCTCTCGTACAAGAGCGTCTGCTCGTAGAATGAGAGCAGATTGCCCAGCACCAGCCAGTCATTGAACGTGTCGGAGTCATCGTCAATGTTGCGGATGAAGTAGTGCTTGCCGTATCCGTCGAAGTAGAAGTGCGGATAGGAGTAGTCAAAGACGATGGCCTTGCCGTACTCATCCAGCAGGCTTTCCCGGTTCGCCCGCCCGGCGCCGTTCACTATCTGCCCAAAGGTCGCGCTGTACTCGAACGTGAAGCCGCGCCGGGCCAGATGCTCGCGCACCCCGCGCCACTTCTCGCCACTCGCCCCTCGATGCCCTTCATCCACCAAGAGCAGATTGTTCTCGCCCAGGGACTCGACGTCCAGCGTCAATCCCTCGCCGGTCTTCTCACCGGGTAGCTTCAGCTTTGTAATCTCAATCACGGTCACCATCTCGCGCCGGTTCGCGTTGAAGAGGCCCCTTTCCGACTGGCCGTAATGCTGCACCGGAATGCCGCTCTTGGAAAGTTCCTCGACGTGCTGGCGCGATAACCCCTCGTTCGGCGTGACCAGTAGAATGTTGTCGTGCTGCCTGCGGCAGTAGTGAAGATACTGCCACAGGTTGATGTGCACGATGAGCGTCTTTCCCGAACCGGTCGCCATCCAGTACGCCAGCTTGGTCAGGTTGGCCTCTTCGAACCTCGAAAGCTCAGTCCAGCCCTGTTCTGTCAGGTACTGATTCAACCCGTCAAGCAGGGCCGAGCGGTGATTGAAGAACTTGTCCAGATAGACCTCAGTGAACAGAACGGCCAGCCACTGGAAGTACTTCAGTTTCACTCGCGGCGAGCGCACACCGCTGTTCAGTCGCTCAACGTAGCTCTTGATGCGCAGGTCGTATTCACTCAAGAGGTCGTCGGCAAGCCTGCGGTTCGGCTGGCCGAGCAGCGCATGGTAGAAGTAGCTGTGACCGTCGTCGTGCGTCCCATCCTGCAACTCCCTGAGCCGAGTCCGCATCTCCTTGAACTCGTCGAATCCGAGCTCGCGGCATAGATAGCGGTTCAGGGCCAAGCGTTCCTGCAGAGTCGGAATCGCCGGCCTCGTGCCGGCCGGCACCACTGTCCTGCGTCGAACCGTCCCGCGCATCTAATAGGAGAGCGGCGCGAACATCAGCCGCTTGAACTCCGGCTCAATCGCCTCGGCGTTCTCAACAAAGCTCGCACCATTCACGAACAGCCGGTCGGGCTTCGTGCCATCCCCAAGCAGTGTCGGCAGCACCGTCTTCTCGATGAATTCCCTGTCACGCAGCAGCGCTTCCTTGTTCTCCTCAATGTCCTTCACCGACCGCCAGACCACAACGACCGACTTGCCCTTCCGGTCGTTGCCCAGCACTGCCCGATACTTCCTGCCGCCGTCCTCAAACTGCCGCAGCTTCCGCACATCCAACCCAAGCAGATAGTTGAACGTCTCGACAAGGTCAACCGTTGTCTCCTGTCTACCATTCTCGCCCTGTACCTGCAGCTTGTAGTCGAACGGGTCTTTGAACATCTCGACGTTCAGCAGGCTCGCGCTCCCGCGCGTCTCCAAGTCCAGCATGTACTTCAGCAGGTAATCATCGCCGTACAACTCCAGCGCCGTCTGCGCTGTCTCCGGCTCAGCAACCGTGATGTTCTCCAGCGCATCCTCGTACTGCTCCAAGGTGCAGTAGGCAAAGAATCCGCCGCCGAGCCAATGGATTCTCCTGCTGATGCCCGTGCCATCGCCTCCAATCACACGCTTCATTCGTCGCAGTGCCATTTCAAGCAAACTTCGTTCTACTTCCACGCCCAACCAGCGTCGGCCTGTCTTCTGTGCTACGGCCGATGCCGTACCGCTTCCCAAGAAGAAATCCATCACGAGGCTCTTCTGTGGTGCAAGGAGGTCATACACCCTCCAAAGAAGGGCCTCTGGTTTCTTCCCTGATGTAAGACGAACGCCGCCCTCCTTGTTCAAACCGGCGTTCGCTACAGCCCACAGATTCGTCATCACGGACCGCCGGTAGGTCTGGCCTAACCGAGAGACGAGAACATCCGCCGCCCTCGCCAGTATGCGCTGATCCAAGAAATACACCGTCTGAAGTTGACCAGCACCACGGCCCTTTAGAGGCACGTAGTCAATGCACGATAGTCCTTCCGCTGGAATCTCCCCCCTTATGGACAATATCATGCCACCACTTGGATTGTAGTCCGCGTAGATATCGGAGGCCCTTGAAACATATTCGGCCCAAGTAAGACGTCGTGCATCCTCGATTTTGAAGTCGACGCACTTGTATACACGCAGTTCCCCTACGTTGGCGCGATGCAGTGTCTTCACAAGTTCCTTGCGGCCATAGGAAACCACAAGGTGTTTGTAGTTCTCTAGAGGCGCACTAACCGGCTCTAGCTCTACGGCAGGATTCGTTGATGTTCTCGCCCTAAGCTCGGACAAAGACTTGGCCCAGAGTACTCCGTACTCGCAGACGTCGAACAGAACACTTTGCTGACCAACCCCGGCCGCGTCTTTGACCTTAACAGTCACCATGGCGACTTTGTTTTCGCTACCCAGTATGGCTTCTGCCAGCTGCCATAGTCTGTGGATCTCCCTCTCGTCAATACTGACATAGATAGCACCGTCAAGATTCAGAAAGTCAAGCGCCCTCGCCAAACGATTAGTCATCATCGTAAGCCAGCAAGCATGCTGGTAGTTGTCGCGGTAGAGAAACTCGTCGTTACCTGTGTTGTATGGCGGGTCTATGTAGATGCACTTCACGCGCTCGCGGTACTTCTCAGCAAGTAGGTTCAGCGCCTGGAAGTTCTCGCTCTTGACAAGGAGGCCGTCGAGGACTTCTTCCAAGTTGTCAAAGCTGGCGAGCAGGCGCCATTTGAAGTCGTCGGTGAAGTGCTTGGTGTCCACCACCAGTGTTGGGTGCTGTCTGAGGAAAGCGACATCGGGTTTGCGCTTCTTGGCCGCCTTGAGCAGGTCGTCGAGCGCAAATAGGTCGCGCCATTCGGCAAGCTGGGCTTGGTTGGCGAGAATCTCAGGCCAGAACGCTTCCGGCACCTGGCTCAGCGTGATGCAGTATTCGGTGCGCAGGACGAACTTGCGCTTCTCGAAGAGCTTCTTCTGGAACTCCTCGACCTGCGCGAGGAAGTCAATGATGTGGCCCGCGATGCGGCGCACAACCCGCGCACGCATCAGGTGCGCCTGCGGCAGTTTCGGGTTCTCGATGTTCTCAAGCTCTTCCAAGAGCAAGCATTCGCTCTTGATGAAGTAGTCCAGCTCGCGCTCCAGGAACGCGCGCAGGTTCTTGTGGATGAAGTAGTCGCTGGTGTTCTTGCGCGTGAATCGGTTCAGGTGGCGCAGCAGCAGCGACTTGTCGCTATTTCCTTCCGGTGTCGCAAGCAGCGCCTTCAGCGTGGCGTCGGCCACCTTCGCAAGCACAGCCTCTTCCGCCTTGCGATTCAGGCTCTCCTGGGGCTTCTGGTTCTCATTCTTGCCGTGCTCGTTCTGCTCTTGCTGAGTCAGGGGTCGGAACTCAAACTTGAGCTTCAGGGTCTTCTTCTCCGCATCCCACTCGACCGGGTTCTCGCCGCTGATGACGAATCGGCGGTTCTTCTCGCGGTTGTTGCCTTCCTGGGGCGCTGCGTCCACAACTTCGAAGGCAACCGAGTAGTCGCGCACGCGGAACCGGTAGTTCTTCAGTTGCTCGGTCGTCTTGACGTAGTACTGGTCCTTTGTTGCCCAGTGCAGGACTACTTCCTCGCCGCTGTACGGAATCGCATATGCCTCGTTGCCCGCGTAGCGGATGCGCCGCGTGGTGATGAAGTCGCCGTCGTCGTAGTAGCGCGAAAAGAAGCTGTACAGGTCGTTATAGACTCGTATCTTCTGCTCCTCGGTCATGGTAGCCGCAGCAAGTTGGCTCCGAAGCTCACAGTACTCCTGCCCGGCCTCGGAATCGCGCAGGTCTTGCCGCAGTTCACCATCCGCGTCAATCGCCTTCGGCCCAGCGACCTTCACAAACTCGGCACTGAGTTTGTTCAGTCGGTTGCGCAGGGTCGTTGTGTCGGTAGTAATGAACTCACGGAACGCTTCGTCAATAATGGCCGGCAGGCGGCTGGAGATGAACTCCTCAACTTGTTCCCGCTTCAGTTTGAGGATGCGGTAGATGCCAAAGTCAAGCTCGGCCGCGTCCTTCACCTGAAACAGCTCACGCAGAAGATTCTGGAACTTCTCAATCGGCGTCTCGGTCAGCGGCATTCTACTCACCTCCTCGGCGAATGGCTACATCGGCAGCGTGTAACCGACGATTCATCTGGCGCTGATACTAGAGCATGCGGCTTCAGGGTCAAGCTCGATGTTGTCGAATGTCCGCGGCAATTAGGCTCCTTTCCGGCCCGGCCCTGAGTCACTCATCGCCCGCTATGCTATTCCGCTGGTCACACCTGTCAAGCCGCCGGAGAGGAACGATACCAGATTCGTGATTCCAGATACCAGATAGCAGATTGCCAATGTGGGAGGTCTGGAACGACGGTTCTTGGGGCCAAATCAGGCGTAGCCGGGAGGATTGGGGCGAGGAATGACCCGGGCTTCGGCTCGAGGACCAGGGAGAAGAGCAGCAGGACCTTGCGCTACCGTTTGCGTAACCGGAACGGTAACAGAGCCGGTAGAGCCAGGGGCTGCCTTTTGCGTGACAGGAGGCGTGCCAGAGACGGCTATCCGCGGTGTGACCGAAGCGGTGTCGCAAGGAGTCACCAAAGCCGTAGCCGAGGGAGTTAGAGGTCAGTGTCCAGAGGGTCGAACCGAACCTCAACCGTACCCTGGGGTAGCCGCTCCCCCAGTGACGTCCGCACAGCCCAGGGCACAGCCGAGGGGGCATACGAAGAAACGGGCAGATAACAGCCGGGAAATCCGAGAGTTGGATGAATACAGAATCACAGACAAGGGGACTTCTTGACACGCGGTCTGTTTCGCAGTAGCAGTTGAGTGTGATACCGGAGTTTCGGAAAAGGGAAGGCTGGCCGCGGTCAGTCAGTTTGACTTGAGTGATGGATATTGCTGGCAACCGCCCGGCCGCTGGTTCTGCAGAGAACCCCAGCCCTGCCCAGGCCAGTCATTCTTCCGAATTCCGCCGCATTCAGGCCGTGGACGTGTTTCGGGGAATGGCGGTGGCGGTTATGGTGGTTGCCAACTATCTGGAACCGCTTACCGTCACACCCGGCTGGCTTCAACACGCCCAGCCTCT
>CBFGJV010000041.1:0-6978 GCA_965649205.1 Caldifarciminota bacterium
TTTATTTACCAACCTTGCCGCTATGGCTCTGGGAAGCATGGTCATCTATCTGGCAGGTGTAATCTGGCTGGGCAGGTTTGTGGGTTATGAACGGGTGTTAAACCTGGGGATATTGCCTTTTCTGCCTGGCGACCTGCTGAAAATAGTGGTGGCTGGCGTATTGTTGCCCGGACTGTGGCGAGTGGTAGAGAGTAGGGAGTAGGGAGTAGAGAGTAGGGGGGACTTCCCGACTACTCCCTTTCCGTCTACTCCCTTTCCGGCCACTCCCTCTCCGTCTACTCACTTTCCGCCTACTCCCTCTCTGGCTACTTTCTTTCTGGCTACTCCCTTTCCTGCCACCCCCCTCCGCCTACGCTTTGGCAAGCGCCTGATCCAAATCGGCGATAATATCTTCCGGGTTTTCTATACCCACTGACAGGCGAACCAGACCATCAGTAATACCTGCACGCGACCTTTCTTCCTCTGTCACGCTGGCATGAGTCATGGAGGCGGGATGCTCAATAAGTGTTTCTACTCCGCCCAGACTGACTGCGAGTCCGCAGAGCCGGACCGAGTCCATAACCCGGCGCCCGGCTTCCAGGCCGCTTTTCAGCTCAAAGCTTATCATGCCGCCCGGACCTTTCATCTGCCGCTGCGCCAGCTCGTACTGGGGATGGCTAGGAAGCCCGGGATAACGTACCGCCGCCACTTTGGGGTGACTTTCCAGGAATCTGGCAATCCGGATGGCATTTTCGCAGTGACGCTGCATCCGAAGGTGCAGGGTTTTGATGCCCCGGTGCACCAGAAATGCTTCAAAAGGTCCCAATACCCCGCCCAGATGGTTCAGAACCTTGCGGAACTGCAGGTACGTGGCTTCGTTGCGCACCACGATAATGCCGCCAACCACATCAGCATGTCCGTTAAGAAACTTGGTCAAGGAGTGAACTACCACATCTGCTCCCCAGTCCAGAGGTCGTTGCAGAATCGGAGTCATGAAGGTGTTATCCACCACCAGCTTGATACCACGCTTCTGGCAGAGTCCAGCCAGAGCCGCCAGGTCAGAGATGACAAGCGTCGGGTTGCCGGGTGTTTCCACAAACAGGACTTTGGTGTTGGGCCGAAGAGCAGCGTTCACCTGTTCTACATCCGTCGTATCTACGCTGGAATACTCCACGCCCAACCCGGACATTATACTCTGCAGCAGTCCCAGAGTCGGGCCGTACACCGCCCGGGAGCAGACTACGTGGTTGCCAGCTGAGCAGAGCGCGACCAGTGTAGCATGAATGGCGGCCATGCCGGAGCTGGTGGCTAGGCCGAATGCGCCTCCCTCAAGGCTGGCGACGCAATCTTCCAGTCCCTTTACTGTCGGGTTGAGCATGCGGGTGTAGATGTAGCCCGGCTCTTTGCCGGCAAAAAGGGCTGCGCCATGCTGGGCAGAACGGAAGCGGAAAGTGGAGGTTGCGTATATCGGAGTAACTACCGGCCCTGGGCCGGTCTCAGGCTGGCCAGAGTGAACGCACAAAGTATCAGGGTGGTGCATAAAAGCTCCTTTTAGACGATGCTGATATTGCCGTGGCGGCTGTATATGTCAACCAGAGGCGTCCGCTTGACTTGAAGCTGATGTTCGCCTAGATTGCCTTGTGCGCAAATTGAACTCCGACTATAAAGGTCGCTTATCTCAGGAGGAACCGTGATGAACAAACCCACGCCCTCGCCAAGCGAGGGCATGAAACGGTATCTGGAAAGGGCCAGGGTGATTATCGAGAAGCGCCGGCAAGCCTGGCAACAAGCCAAGCGCCGGCGTTTTGACACGCTTGCCGTGCACGGGCTCTACACGGTAGAAGAAGCGTTGAACAATAACCAGGGCGCGACGATGGAGCCGCTGTTCTTATCTGCAGCTCAGGCATACCGCGACTCAGATGAACTCGAAGCCGCTCTCTCCTATCAGATTCCAACCTGGTGCTATACCCGGATTCACAACCCGACGCTTCAGTATCTGGAAGATGTTCTGGCGCTGCTTGACGGGTACGGCTATGACGGAGAAACAAGCTGCGTTGTCTATTCGTCCGGTATGGCTGCGATTGCGGGCGTGACTGACGCGCTGCTGGTAAGGCAGGACGATGCGCCGCTGAATTTTGTCGCCACCTGCCAGGTGTACGGTGGGACATTCCAGCAGTTCAATATCCGCAAGATGCAGGAGCGGGGCATCGAGGTGCGCTGGGTGCGTAATTCAAACGACTTGGATGAATGGGCAAGGCTCATAGACAAGAACACCCGTTTCTTGTATGGCGAGATGCCGTCCAATCCAGGCCTGGCTTTCTTTGACCTGAAGCAGGTCGTGGACTTGGCGCACGAGCACGGGTTGCCCTTTATTTGCGATTCCACGATTGCTTCTCCGGCTTTGTTGCGGCCCATATCTTATGGCGCCGACATTGTGATTCAGTCTGTTACCAAGGTGATGAGCAGTTCGGGTACGGGTATTGCCGGTGCGGTAATCTGCCGCAAGCCCATAATCTCCAATGTCAACAACGAAGATATGAAAGCTGATTTCTGTCAGTATCTGAAGCTGTGGCCCCAGCGTGATACCGGCGGTTGTCTGCATCCGTTTCAGGCCGCAATGACTCTGAACGACCTGCGCACACTGCGCACAAGGGTGGATGTATGGAGTCAGACTGCCCTCACAGTAGCGAAGTTTCTAGAGCGGCACAAAAACGTTCTGGCGGTGAACTATCTGGGTCTGGAATCAAACCCGCTGCACGAGGTGGCAAAGAAATACCTCTGGCTGGTAGATGCAGAATACGACGAGAGGTACAAAAAACCAGTGAACCGCTTCTCTCATCTGCTTTCCTTCCGGGTGAAAGGCGGAGCCCAGGCGTGCCGGGACGTATTCGACCGGCTTCAGATGATATGGCGGGCAACAGACCTTGGCCGGGTAAAATCGGTAGCCACTATTCCGGCGATTTCTACTCATTGGCAACAGGGAGAAGAAGGCAGGCAGATGGCCGCAATTCCTCCGGACCTTATCCGGCTTTCGGTGGGCGCAGAACATCCGGATGACATTATTGCGGACCTGGATCAGGCATTGGCCAAGTCGAACTAAGTATGGCGTTACTTTTCTACTCCACTAACCTCCGTTCTCCTGATGTCGACCTGAGGGAAGCTTTGCTTGCTGGTCAGGCTCCGGACAAGGGTCTTTATATGCCACGGGAGATTCCTTCGATACCGCAGGAGGAGATTCTTGCCTATAAGGACAAGAGTTATCCGGAAATAGCATTTGCGGTGCTGAAGCGCTACACGGCCGGCCTTGTTCCGGACGAAGAGCTGATGCGACTGTGTGTGGAGTGTTACAACTACGATGTGCCGCTGGAGCGCGTGTATGACAATAACTGGATCATGCGGCTAGACCAGGGGCCGACCGCTTCTTTCAAGGACTTTGCCGCCCGGATGATGGCGCGAATGATGCGCTATTTCCTGACGCAGGAAAGGGGCGAGCTTGTCATTCTTACTGCTACTTCGGGTGACACCGGTTCTGCGGTCGCACACGCATTTCACAATGTGGACCGCATTTCGATGGTGGTGTTGTTTCCGATCAAGGAAGTTTCGGCCCGGCAGCGCAAGCAGATGACAACTCTGGGCGGTAATGTGCGGGTTATCGGGATTGAAGGAAAGTTCGACGACTGTCAGGCGCTGGTCAAGCAGGCGTTCGCTGACCCAAAGCTTGCTCACATCCGTTTCTCCTCGGCCAACTCCATTAACATCGGCCGGCTTCTGCCACAGGCGGTTTACTATTTCTACGCCTATGCCCGGCTGCAGAAGAACGGCGAGAAAGCGGTATTTTCCGTGCCGTCCGGGAATTTCGGGGATATGTGCGGCGGCATGATTGCCTGGCGGATGGGGTTGCCGGCAGAGCGGTTTGTTATCGCCACCAATGCCAACGACGAGTTTCCCAAGTTTCTGGCTACAGGTAAATACCAGAAGATTGAGCCGTCACGAGTGTGCATATCCAATGCCATGAACGTTGGGCATCCGTCCAATCTACCCAGACTAGTGGCGCTGTACCGCGGGGTGATGGACGAGAAAGGTAATGTTACCCGGGAGCCTGATTTTGGGGCGATGCGCCGGGACATGTACGCGGTGAGCATTGACGACGCCGCTACCCGAGAGGCGATTGTCAACACCTGGAATAAGTATCGGGTGATGCTGGAGCCGCACGGCGCGGTAGGCTGGGCCGGGCTGGAAAAATTCCTGCGGGAGAGCAAGCCTTCCCTTTGTATTTCCATTGAGACTGCGCATCCGGCCAAGTTTCCCGAGGAGATTCAGCGGCTGCTGGGCATTGACCCGGCGCTGCCGCGAGCTCTGGAAGGATTGGACGACAAGCCGGAGTACTACGACAAAGGGCCGAACGAGTACGGCTGGTTCCGGGAGTATCTGCGGCAGAAGTTTGGAAAGCGATAGCGGGATATGAAGTTCGTCATCTTTCTCGGCGACGGGATGGCTGATTTTCCTCTGCCCGAGCTGGGCAACAGAACTCCGCTGCAGGTTGCCAGAAAGCCGACGATGGACAAGATAGCCCGGCTGGGCCGGTGCGGTCAATTCATCACTGTTGATGAGGATATGCCGCCGGGCAGTGAAGTGGCAAACCTGACTGTGCTTGGCTACGACCCGCGGGAATGCTATCAGGGTCGCGGTGTGATTGAGGCGGCGGCGATGGGCGTGGAGCTCGCCGAGACTGATGTTGCCTTGCGCTGCAACCTGATATGCATCAAGGACGGCCGGATAAAGAATCATTCTGCGGGTCATATCTCCAGCGAAGAGGCACGACCGCTTATCGAGGCGATGAACAGAGAAAGTAGTCAGGTTCTAGCTTGTACAGGTAAGCAGAAATTCAACTCCGGGTTTCCGACAGGACACGCGACTACACAACGGCCTGACTGTCAGTTTGGCGTCCGTTTCTTTCCGGGTATAAGCTATCGGCATCTTTGCGTGCTCAGCGGAGAAAACGCCGCGGGACAGCCAAACGGACTGCCCTCTCCTGACCTGGAGTGTTTTCCGCCGCATGATTATGTGGGCGAGCGGGCTCTGGACCTGTTGGTAAGGCCAAAGAACGAAGCGGCGCGGCCAACAGCAGAACTTCTGAACAGTCTGATACGGCTGTCGTGGGAGGTTCTGCCCGGACACGGTGTCAATGTTGCGCGGACTCTGGCGGGCAAAGATCCGGCCAATTCGGTCTGGTTCTGGTCTCCGGGCCGCAAGCCAAAGATGAAAACTTACCGGGAGATGTTCGGCATCACTGGTGCGGTCATATCAGCAGTGGACCTGGTTCGGGGCCTGGGAGTATATGCCGGCCTGGATGTGATTCAGGTTGAGGGCGCTACCGGTCTCATTGACACGAATTACGAAGGCAAGGCAGACGCATGTCTTGCGGCTCTGGCCGACCACGACTTTGTGTATGTCCATGTCGAGGCGACCGACGAAGCCGGGCACTCGCGGGACGTGCAGCAGAAGATTCTGGGCATTGAGTATCTTGACCAGCGGCTTATTGCCAGAGTAATGAAGGGCATAGAGGAGCGCGGTATCCAGGCCAGAGTGGCGGTGCTTCCTGACCATGCGACGCCGGTGACTAAAGGTAACCATGTGCATGGTCCGGTGCCGGTGGCGATTGCCGGCTCAGGCATTGAGCCGGACCAGGTTCAGACCTACGACGAGGAAACGGTCAAAACCGGCGCACTTGGCATGCTGCGCGGGGATGAGTTTATCCGCACGCTCTTGGGCCGCTGACACTTCGGCTACAGCTTCACAAAAATACCCCGGCGTCGGAGAAACAAGGCGCAGAGAAAGCAGACAAGGTATATCAAACTGGCCAGGGCCAAGGCGGGCAGAAGCGTCGGCTCCGGCACAAGGCTTCGTAAACCCTCGGCCAGAACACCCGAAAGCATATAGCATACCAGCGGGTTGGCACCGAACAACGCAAAGTGGGCAAGCCTGATTCCAGCGATGTTAAGGCCGAGCACAAGCGCGAATCCGGCCGCGGCCAGGCCGCAGCACACCAGCGCATATGAAGCGGTAACCAGCGGCTTTGTTACCGGCACAAGATAATGGAGCGCGAATCCGGTCAGACCCAGGCCAAGTGCCAGACCTGAACTTCTGAGTAGAGCCCGGCGCGGATTAGAAAGAGACGGGCCGAGAAAAGAACCAAGCAGCATGATGCCGGCCCAGGCAATACCGCCGGCGATTCCGCCCAGTTCGCCCTGCTCGTATTTCAGAAGCCAGCCTGAGTATCCCAGGCTGAGTATGGCCTGAAATGCCGCAAGCAGAAAAAGCCCTGCCGCAAAACGCGCACCTGGCCGCAGCCGGGCAAAGGGCAGGGCCACAAGCCCGGCCAGACCGAAGGCCTGTAACACTCCCCAGTCGCGCAGCGGATGGCCGCGCAGAAGCAGGGTGCCGGCAATGCCAAAAGCGATGAGCAACAGATTGCGCTTGAGAAAGTGGAACAAGGTTTTTCGCCATCCGCCCAGCGCCATCCGCCGCGCCAGCGAGCCGGGCAATAACATTCCGGAGATGAACACGAAGAACGGAAAACCGATGTCAAGAAAATTCAGCCCGGATAGAGGCTGGGCGTGTTGAAGCCAGCCGGGTGTGACGGTAAGCGGTTCCAGATAGTTGGCAACCACCATAACCGCCACCGCCATTCCCCGAAACACGTCCACGGCCTGAATGCGGCGGGATTCGGAAGAATGACTGGCCTGGGCAGGGCTGGGGTTCTCTGCAGAACCAGTGTCCGGGCGGTTGCCAGCAATATCCATCACTCAGGTCAAACTGACTGACCGCGGCCAGCCTTCCCTTTTCCGAAACGCCGGTATCACACTCAACTGCTACTGCGAAACAGACCGCGTGTCAAGCAGTCCCCTTGTCTGTGATTCTGTATTCATCCAACTCTCGGATTTCCCGGCTGTTATCTGCCCGTTTCTTCGTATGCCCCCTCGGCTGTGCCCTGGGCTG
>CBFGJV010000042.1:0-6844 GCA_965649205.1 Caldifarciminota bacterium
GCAAACGGGCAAGCTGGCTGAGCGCCTGCACCAGTTCACGGTAGGTCACTCCGCCGGGCTGAGGGGTTTGCACGTCAGGCAGCACAGACGGGTCCAAGACGTCTACATCAAGGGTGAGGTACACCGGACGCCCGGCCACTAGGGGCAGCAGCGATGGCACAGGCTCCAGCACCTGAAATGGGAATACGTTTTCCTGCTGGAGTTCTTCAGCTCGGGAGAAGGAGCGAATGCCCAGCTGGAACAGACGGGAACGGGGAATGTAGTCCAGAGTGCGGGCCATGGCAGTGGCGTGACACCATTTTTCTTCCAGAAAAGTGTCTCGCAGGTCAGAATGAGCATCGAACTGAATCACGCACAGGTCGGGATACTGAGGAATCAGGGCAGAGATCAGAGCCGGGGTGATGGTGTGTTCTCCGCCTATGGCCAGCAGTTTCCTGCCCGCGGCAGCGTGCAGCCGGGCAGCTTCCCGGATTTGCTCTCGCGGCTGTTCGGGAGTGGCAAAAGACAGAGCAAGGTCTCCGTAGTCGGCCACAGGCAGCTGGGCCGCGTCCTGCCGCAGGTAGGGGCTGAATGATTCTATGTCTGCAGAGCCGATTCTGGCCGCGGCAGGTCCGAACCGCGAGCCGGGGATAAAGGAACTGGAGCGGTCCAGGGGAATGCCCAGCAGGGCGACACGAGCGTCTTGCGGCGCAGCCGTGGCGAAGTCAAATGTCATCTGGTTCTGCTCACAGGACAATAAGAAGTCTAGGGTTTGTCTGACCAGCCGTCAAGCATTATCGTCCGACTATTGCCACGCGTTCCACTCGCACACCCAAAGGACAGTGGACCTGAATCAGATAGACGCCGGTAGCCGCATTACCGGGTTTCCACACGGCGCGTCTCTGTCCCTGGTCCACTCGCGGTATCGCTATCAGTTTTCCGTTGATGGTTCTAACTTCTACCCGCGCCTGGTCGGGCAGTCCGCTTACCACGACCCATTCGTTTGTGCCCAGAAGGCAAGGATTGGGATATACCAGAACTGAAGGCACGCGCAGAGAATCTCTGGGCTGGGGAGGTCGGAACAGGGACAGACCATACTGGGTGCCTATGGCAACAATGCCCTGTTCGTGACCTATTTCCAGGGCGGCGTAGAAGTCGTTTACTCCTTCCAGGCTCTTAATCAGGCCGCTGTTTTGGGCCGTGTAGCCAGTCCAGCGGTTCGCCACCTGGTCAAAGAGCGAGAGTCCGCTCTGGCACAGAAACCAGACCCGGCCGGACCTGTCAGTGCGCACCCGGTACACATTGTTGTCCAGAAGGCCGGAGTTTTCCACGGTGAAGGTCTGGAAGCGCGAGCCGTCCCATACGGCCGCTCCTCTGGGTGTGGCACACCATACCTTGTCTTCCAAATCCACCGCCACTGACCTTACTTCCGCAGAGGGAAGACCGTTTACCAGTATGGCGTATTCGTCATCTGAGCGGTCGGCGAGCGTGTTTTTGGGGTCTATTGTGACCAGCCCAACTGTCAGGCCCAGCCAAGCGCGACCACGGGAATCAAAGGCGAAATCAAAGCCGCCCCGGGGAGGAGGCACCAGTCCGGGAATGTCGAAGACTATTTGCTGGCCGGTTGAGTCTATGGCTACGACAACGCCTTCGCCATTGTACACCCATTTGGTGTCATTGCCGTCAATGCCGAAAGCGTCAATCACGTTCCAGCCCGACCAGGGACCCCACTGGATAGTGCCCCAGGTGTCTTTTTGCGGGTCATACACGCTGATTCCGCCGTCGCTGGCAAAGTGCGCATACCAAATCCGGCCGTATTTGTCACAGCTTACCTGAATGGGGTTGATAAGCGGCGTGTGGCGGATGGTGATTCCGCCTTCTGGGGAAAGTTCGGTGACCGCCCGCAGACTCCAGTACGTAAGATAATGACACATATGCATACGGCCAGTCAGCGGACTGAAGGTGAGAGAAGAAACCTGCGAAGAGGCGAGTCCGGGCAGATACACATAGTTCCAGGCTTGGCCGGTGGCCTGATAGGCTAGTCCCTGACCAGACTGAGGATAGCCGCCCAGACCCAGCCAAAGAGTATCCTGGGCCCATACCGCGCGGGCGTCGCCCCGGAATATGAGTTCATAGCTTTGCGGAGCGGCACCGTATCCGCGGTAGAGTCCGGTGTCTGTCGCCAGGTATATGTCGTTTATGGACACAGCCAAATCCGCAATCCGCCGCGGCCGAAGAAAGCGGAAAGCCGGCCGGAAGCCCGAGCTGTCCAGTAATGCCAGACCCAGCTCTGTAGCCACCAGCAGACTGTCCTGCCAGAAACTAAGCCGGAAGACAGAGTCTCCCATGGGTCGCCGAAAGCCTTTCCACTCGGCCAGGTCGCGACTTGCCCGGGTAAGGCCCTGATTAGTTCCTATCCAGTATGCGTCGCCTGCGGCCAGAGCCAGCACCCGGTCGCTCTGCAGTTCGCGGCGGGAGGCAACAGTGTAACGTCTGACCAGGTCGTCGGAAAAGTCAAGCGGCGTGCCTCTAGTTTCTACTACACAGAAACCTTCGTCTGTACCCAGCAGCAGCCGGTCCTCGTCCCAGCACAGGGCGTTTATACGCGCCGGCAATTCGTTGGGACGATAGATGAGGACCGAACCGCTGTCGGCGGGCAGGACCGCCAGGCCGCCACCGTCAGTAGCTACCCAGCAGTTTCCGTCACGGTCAAACGCCGCCGCCCGACAGTCGTTTACCGCCAACCCTTCCGTGTTCCTGATAATTTTTCTGGGGGCTACGCGGCCCGGGTCGAACAGCACAAGTCCGCCTTTGGTGGCAAGCACCAGAAGCGAATCTCTGCGAGCCAGTCCGCGGATATGGTTCAGGTTGGTAAAAGTCTGCCACTCGGTAGCCCCGGCGCTGAAGAGCAGCAGAAAAAGGGAAATCAGAGTGGCGCGCATGCTCTTACCAGACAGGATAAGGAGAACATAATGGTAGAATCAGCTTAGCTATGGTTGCTTTGGTGTCAAACTGTTCTGCCCGCTGTAACTCAGTAAGCGCCGCGTCCTTCTAGGATAGCCCGGAAGGTGCGCAGGAGTATGGAAAAGTCCAGCCATAAAGACCAGTTGCGGATATAGTACTCGTCCAGAATCAGTCGTTCGCGAAAGGGGAGTGCGGAGCGGCCGGAAACCTGCCAGAGACCGGTCATACCCGGTCGTACGCGCACGATGGTGTCCAGATAATCGCCTATCTGGCCCGCTTCGCTGGGCAGATAGGGACGCGGGCCCACCAGCGCCATGGAGCCGGTGAGCACATTCCACAGCTGGGGCAGTTCGTCCAGACTGAAGCGGCGGAGAAATCTGCCCAGCGGGGTGACGCGCGGGTCGTTGGTGATGCGCGCATATGTTTCCCATTCCTGCCGTATTTCGGGACTGGCGGCTAACACCTGTTCCAACTGCTTCTCTGCGTCCACCCGCATGGTGCGGAACTTCAAACATGAGAACAGTCGTCGTCCGCGTCCGATACGTTCCTGCCGGAAAAGCACAGGTCCTTTTGAGGTCAGTTTTACCAGCAGTGCCAGAAGTACCAGCAATGGGGACAAAAGCAGCAGCAGCAGTACGCTGGCCACCAGTTCCCAGGCGCGTTTTAGGAACGTGTTGGAGGGCCGAAGCAGGTTGTAACGGTAGCGCATAACCAGCAGGTTGCCCACCTGCTCCACTTCCGCATCAGAGGTGCGCAGAAAGGCGGCGTTAGGAACCACCAGGACATCCGCAAACTGGCGTTCGGCGTCTTTAAGAATATTTTTCAATTGTTCGGCATTGAACGATTCGGCCAGAACCACAAGCGCGGAACCCACGGGGAATTCCCTTTTTCCGGCAAGGCAGCGGGCGGCGTCTGAGCTAGCCTCCAGCCGCAGCGCCAGTTTGTATCCTGACCAGCGGTTAGCCGCGAGCTCCTTTTCGAAGCGGCTGATTTCCGGTTCTCGTCCCAGAACTACCAGAGGGAGAGTCAATAGACCGATTTTCACCAGCAGACGTTTTAGGAGTATTCTTACGATTGGCACCAGTATGGACCCGAACCCGAAAGCCAGTAGCACTGCTACCCGGGAAACAGCCAGCGCCCTTATGCCGAACAAAAGCACCGTCACCGCAGCAGTGGCGATGAACATACCGCGCAGGCAACGCCGCAGCTCCTCCCAGCCGGAATAGCGTTTGGTGTATAGACCTTCGTAGGCAAAGACCAGCGGATAGACTATAAGAAAGAAGGAACGTTCGGGCACCAGCAGATAGGAAAGGGTAAGGGAAAAGAAGGAGAGACTTCCGGTCACCACCAGTTCTCGCGTCGCATAGGCCAGAGCGTAGCTCAGAAGCACAGCCAGCGTGTCTCCGCCTACCAATACCAGACCGGAAAAAAGAGGTCGCAGACGTTTCATCTGCCGTGGTGCAACGATTTTTTCCTCTGCCAGGAATACTCAAATTCCCGCAGACCGACGGCGCCACCGGCCTGCAGGAGGCACAGGTAGCCAAAGAAGGCAAAAGACAGGGCAAGACGAGGCCAGAAACCCTGTCCCTGGCAGAAGAAACGCCATAATCCCTTGACGCGGTGATACTCAGAAAAGTTCCAGCGTGTGCGACGCACGCCGCCGTAGTAATGTACCACCCGCACGCGCGGGTCCAGATACACTTGCCAGCCCGCCTGCCACAGTCGGCGACACAGGTCCATGTCTTCGCCGAAGAGAAAGTAATTTTCGTCAAATCCCCCTACCTGTTCCAGAGCTTCGCGCCGAAATACCATCAGCGCTCCTATCACGGCTTCTACAGCCACCGGTTTGTCGCTTTGGTCCAGGCCGGCATAGAGGAAGTCCCGGGCCAGACGGTAGCGAGGAAACCAGCGGGTGAAGAATGAACGACGACCGGCGAATGCATAACGTAGCCGGGGAAATCTGCGGGCCGAGGGCTGGGGCGTGCCATCGGGATACACCAGTTGGGGTGAAACCACACCAGCCTGCGGATTTGCCTGCAGAAAGTCTGCCAGCGCGGTCAGGGCGCCGGGGCAGAATACCAGGTCGGGATTAGCCACAGCCAGACAGGCGCCCTGGGCCAGACGTAGACCGGCGTTGGCAGCCCGGCCATAGCCCAGATTCGTCCTGGCGCGCAAGAGAACGGCTCCGGCGCGCAGACAAATTTTCTGCAAAGCGGCCAAGTCTGAAGAAGCGTTATCTACGACAATGATTTCCACCTTCTCCGCCTCTGTCAGGGAAGCAAGCGCCTTCTGCAGAAAAAGGTGGGAGTCGTGATTCACAAACACCACGCTCAGCCGGGGTCGTGTGTGCAAGAGAGAAAGATAGTCGCCTTTACTTGCCAGTCAAGCCACCCGCCGGGTGCGGAAACTGTTCCCGGCCAGACGGACTGAGCGTATGGGCACAGAGTTTTTATTTGAGAGCAGGCAGACCGGTCAGAGCGCAAGTCAGGGCGAGCAGCACCTTGCGGTTTTGGCCCTTGGCTTCTTCCTGGTCCACAAGTTCCGGCGTAAGCGTCTGCAGGGTTTGACCGGAGTAACGACGGGCCCGGCGCAGGAGACGGTAGGCAAAGGCGTTGTAGTAGATGAACTCTCGCCGCGGTACACTCTGGTCCAAAAGCACCTGTCTGACGGTGTGGCTGATGGCCCGGCTCTGGCGTATCGCCTGCTGGTAGCGCGCTACCTGCTCCTGAAGCATGATTTCCGCATCGCGCGGGACTAGACCAGAACGCAGGGTTTGTTCGTATGTGCGGCGGAAAGAGGTCTTTTTCCTTTTCGGCACGCAGGAGCGGGTTCGGGGCTTTGGCCCCGGCCGCAGAAAGGAAAGCGAGCACTGGTAACAGACCGATACGATTTTCTCCGAAAGGTCGGCATCAAGACCGTAGGCGGGTGACTGCCAGCGGAAAAGAGAGTGTCTGATTTCTGCGCACAACTCGGGGCCGGTCCGGGTACGAAACAGGCGGATAAATTCCTGTGTCGCCGCCCGGCAATAGAACCTGCTCAGCCGAGACAGACCGGCCAGATTGAGAGCGGGTCTTACCATCGACCACATCTTGTTCCAGACGCGCGTGTGCCCGGCGCCATAGCTGGGCAGAGGCGAGGTTCGGGCTGCAAGCTCTGCAAACATTCCTTTATAGCGGCGGTTTCGGGCGGTTTCATGGAAGCCCGCCGCAAGATGTTAGCAGAAGGCCTTGATAAAGGGAAGCGCTCTTGGCCAAAGGTCTGGCCAAAAATTGTGTCTTTTGTGCTAACCTGCGCAATAGCTTGGGCTTAGCATATTCTCTGGGCGACTGCGGCGAGGTATGCGTCAAGGGGTTAGTTGTGCCTAACGGCTGGCAGGTCAGGATGTTATCCTCTGCAGAACTATTTTGGGTCTGACTCTCAGGGGTCGCTTGGGGGGCGGTGGCGGGCTTATTCTTTGGGAAAGGAATAGTGGGCAAGTTTTGTTTTCGGGGCGGAAAAGAGTTGTTTTCTGCAGGTTGAAAAGCAGGCGCGGGGATGGCGTCTGAAGGAGCAACCGAAGCGTCTGTTCCGGCGTGCAGAAGACAGTAGGCGGGTGCGTTTATTTCTAGCGCAGGCAGAGCAATTCCTGTTTGCCTGGTTTCCCCTGCTTTTTCAGCCAGCCGCGGTCGCGGAAAGAAAGTAGAGCACGGGCCGCGGTCCAAATCAGCAGGGGCGGCTTGTGCCGCCCCTGCGTTGAAAGTCGGATTTGTCCGGTCCGACCGGTCGGTCTATTTCTGCACTACGAGCTTCTGGGTAGCCGAGTAGCCCACCGCGTCCAGACGCACCAGGTACACGCCGCTGGACAGCTTGCGCAAATCCAGAGGCAATACCAGGCCCTGCCGACCCGCCATAGCCACCTGCG
>CBFGJV010000043.1:0-6680 GCA_965649205.1 Caldifarciminota bacterium
ACTCCCCAAGACGACGATATCATCGGCCTGTCGGTTGCCAGGCTCGCAAAACACTGGGCAGAGTTGAAGGAGACCTACGGTGAGCAGGGAGAGAAGAAGACTGCCTGCTTTGCCGTGGATGTGGACAAGGGCCGGCTTGGTGGTCTCAGCGAAACCTGCAAAGACAACGTCGAGCAGGCGATTGCTGAAGTGATAGGTGGGTGAACGACGATGAGCGAGGTCTACACCCTGCTCCTGCATCTGGAAGGCCCGATGCAATCCTGGGGTTTTCGTAGCCGGTTTGACTATCGCGATACGGCTCTGGAACCTACCCGTAGCGGCATTATCGGCCTTATCTGCGCGGCTATGGGCATCGGCCGCGAAGAGGACATCAGCCGCTTCGATTGCCTGCGCATGGGCGTGCGGGTGGACAAAGAGGGTAGAGTGGAACGCGATTACCACACCGCGCTCCACGTCATCAAGGCAGATGCGAGTGGGACGGATACAGTCGTGTCCCGCCGGGACTATCTGGCTGATGCGTGTTTCACCGTAGGTCTGGAGTCTAAAAATCTTGATCTACTGCGGGAAATAGAGACCGCACTGCGCAATCCGGTTTGGTTTCTATACCTGGGGCGTAAATCCTTCCCTCTTACCCGGCCACCGCTTGACCCGGGGGATGTGATTCGGCGCGGCACGCTCGAAGATCACCTTCTGTCCGGCCCTGCAGGAAAACGGGTTGTACTGGAAACTCCGGATGGCGAACGGGTGCAGCACGACTGGCCGCTCTCCTTTACTTCCCTTGACCGGCGCTTCAAACCCAGAACTACCAAAACAGGGTTCACCCCAGGGGAGGAAAGATGACACCCGGGTTTCCTGCGTACGTGTATCTTTCCCGACTGGTCTTGAACCCAGAATCGCCGCAGGTACGGAGCGAGCTGGTTGAACCTTACGAAATGCACCGCACTCTGATGCGAGCTTTTCCCGAGACCGGCGAGAAAGCGCGGGAAAGATTTGGAGTTCTATTTCGTGCTGAAGCCGAAGAAGCGAGAGGTCGTCCGTTCGTTCTGGTACAGTCGCTCTACGAACCAGACTGGCATTTTCTCGGCGCCGTGCCGGGTTACCTGGACGTAGAATCGGTTGTCCGGAACCCGGAAAGCAAAGACATAGCCAGAGCGCTATTGCAGCTCCGCACTGGACAGGTGCTGCGATTCCGGCTGCGGGCAAATCCGACTAAGCGCGTAGCCAGAGACGAAAAGACAGGTGGAGCTATGAACGGCAAGCGCGTGGGACTGGTGCGGGAAGAAGCGCAACTGGAATGGCTGAATCGCAAAGGTCAGTCAGGCGGATTCGAGCTGGTCAGGAAATCTCGGGTTATCAGAGGTGAACAGGTTCAGATTCCGGCCGTGCAGGTAACGGTGGAAGGCAAGCAGGGAGGCTGCAAGAAATGCGGGGAAGAACAGCAGCGGATGACACATCTGGCAGTACTGTTCGATGGCCTGCTGCGCATTACCGACGCCGACATTTTCCGGCAGACCATTATTCAGGGAATCGGCCCGGCCAAAGCTTTTGGCTTCGGCTTGCTTTCGATCGCTCCGGCGAGGGTGTAAGTTGCGTTGAGACTCAGTGACCTGCACCTTCTACCCAAGCTTCGGGACAGTTGGAGCTACCTGTATGTTGAGCACTGCCGGGTTGACCAGGAAGGCAAAGCAATTGCGATACATGATGTGTCGGGCAAATACCCTGTCCCCTGCGCCAACCTTGCTATGCTCATGCTCGGTCCCGGAGTCTCGATAACCCACGCAGCCATCACGGTGCTGGCCGACCACGGCTGTCTGGTTGCTTGGACCGGCGAAGCAGGCGTAAGGTTCTATGCGCTCGGAATGGGCGAAACGCGTAGCGCGGCAAACTTCCTGCATCAGGTTCGCATGTGGGCGCGGGATGAGCTGCGCATGATTGTCGTGCGCCGGCTGTACCAGATGCGTTTTATAGAGCGGCTGAGTCCCACGCTGACTCTGCAACAGATACGGGGTATGGAAGGTCTGCGCGTGCGTGATGCCTACGAAAGAGCGGCACGGGAAACAGGTGTTTCCTGGCGGCGTCGCAGCTACAGCCGGGAGGCTTGGGGCAGAGCCGATCCGATAAACCGGGCGCTGTCTGCAGCAAATTCCTGCCTGTATGGTATATGCCACGCCGCTATTGTGTCGGCCGGATTCTCGCCTGCGCTCGGCTTCATTCACACGGGTAAAATGCTTTCCTTTGTCTATGACATAGCCGACTTGTACAAGACCGAGATTACGATACCTATAGCATTCCGTGTTGTGGCCGAACGAAGCGACAATGTAGAAAGACGGGTTCGGCTGGCGTGTCGCGATGCTTTTACCCGACAGCGGCTGCTGGAGCGCATTATTCCTGATATTCAGAAGGCTTTGGGCATTACACCAACTGCACCGCCAGCCGAAGAATCATTATTCGCTGCCGATGCAGCTGCTCCAGGTTCGCTCTGGGACCCGGACAAGGGCGATGTGCCGGGCGGTCAGGCCTATACAAGTTCCGAGAGTTTCAACCGTTCCCCAGAAGTAGAAGACGCGAAGCTGGAAAACCAGGATACCGAAGAGCCAGGACACCAGGACACTGAGGAAATGAGGAACCAGGATGGTAGTCTTGATTCTTGAGTGCGTGCCTGTCGGGCTGCGTGGCGAGCTTACGCGCTGGTTACTTGAGCCTAAAGCTGGTGTGTTTGTCGGTCGCGTTTCGGCGCTGGTGCGCGAACGTTTGTGGGCCAAAGTCTGTGCGGAGGCAGGCACTGGGGGCTGCATAATGATTCACGCTGCGGACAACGAACAGGGATTCCGCATACTTGGCTCGGGAAGGACCGGCAGGACAGTGGCAGACTTTGACGGTCTGCAACTCATAAGAATACCTCCGTAAGTTATTGAAAAAGCCAGTATGTTCCCCACGCACGTGGGGGTGAACCGTTCTCGATGCGCTAATCGACGCCGGGATACTTATGTTCCCCACGCACGTGGGGGTGAACCGCTCCAACCTACAGTTGCGGCCCGCTGTGCATCAATGTTCCCCACGCACGTGGGGGTGAACCGCAGGGGCTGGCCGACCTGCGCTACGAGTTCTCATGTTCCCCACGCACGTGGGGGTGAACCGGTCTCGTGCTGGCAGTTGCCGTGCTGATGGGTATGTTCCCCACGCACGTGGGGGTGAACCGACCACGGGGTTGAGTATATCGAGTTCGAGCCTATGTTCCCCACGCACGTGGGGGTGAACCGGATGTTACGCATGTCTAAGTTTACCTTACCGGATGTTCCCCACGCACGTGGGGGTGAACCGTGAGTTCGGTGGTGCTATGACTAACACCACCGATGTTCCCCACGCACGTGGGGGTGAACCGCAGGCGGAGGGATTGCCGTCTGTGGCTCGTTTATGTTCCCCACGCACGTGGGGGTGAACCGGAGTTAGCAATTTCCTTAGAACTTGCTATTTGATGTTCCCCACGCACGTGGGGGTGAACCTTCATCCGGCAGGTCAGTCCTTGCCAGATGCGAATGTTCCCCACGCACGTGGGGGTGAACCGTTATGACCCTGCAGCTAGAGCAAGTGCTAGACATGTTCCCCACGCACGTGGGGGTGAACCGGAGGTTGAAAATAAAATAATAAGCGCTACGCTATGTTCCCCACGCACGTGGGGGTGAACCGTCTGTCAAGGCCCTTTCATCCCACTCACCCAAATGTTCCCCACGCACGTGGGGGTGAACCGGTGGCCGGGCACATCGATCATACCGATCATTTATGTTCCCCACGCACGTGGGGGTGAACCGAGACCTTGAAGTTCGCAATCACACCTGCCGATATGTTCCCCACGCACGTGGGGGTGAACCGAAATGCCGGATGATAGTTTGCCACCTTGCCCAATGTTCCCCACGCACGTGGGGGTGAACCGTATTATTTGAAGCGTCGGATCGTCTGTCGGCAATGTTCCCCACGCACGTGGGGGTGAACCGTTTACCTTCAAGATATTTTAGCCGCTCTTCAAATGTTCCCCACGCACGTGGGGGTGAACCGAGAAATTCCGAGCTGCTATAGATGCGGCTCGGATGTTCCCCACGCACGTGGGGGTGAACCGGGTGCGGGCCGGCGGACAGGTCAAGGATGTCGATGTTCCCCACGCACGTGGGGGTGAACCGAATGATCATCTGGTCATAATTCTGATCAAAGCATGTTCCCCACGCACGTGGGGGTGAACCGTGGGGAAACCCACTGGGTCGCCCGAAACTGTTATGTTCCCCACGCACGTGGGGGTGAACCGCAAGGGACGGGCAAGTATCTAACGGGCAAGTATATGTTCCCCACGCACGTGGGGGTGAACCGTTGACGACGCGTGTGAACTCAATGTCGCACAAATGTTCCCCACGCACGTGGGGGTGAACCGTAATTCTTTCCTGCCAGCGAATATCCTCTACTATGTTCCCCACGCACGTGGGGGTGAACCGCTGGTCATTCAGCTCGGCAATAGCGTCCCGATATGTTCCCCACGCACGTGGGGGTGAACCGACATAGGTGCGGCGGGATACATTACTGCACGTATGTTCCCCACGCACGTGGGGGTGAACCGCAATCTCGAGAAACGTGAAACTCGTCTTTTCAATGTTCCCCACGCACGTGGGGGTGAACCGACCACGGGACACCTTCGAATCATAGATTGGATATGTTCCCCACGCACGTGGGGGTGAACCGACCACGGGACACCTTCGAATCATAGATTGGATATGTTCCCCACGCACGTGGGGGTGAACCGTCTGGGGTTATCGTTTCTTATCCGACTATTGAATGTTCCCCACGCACGTGGGGGTGAACCGGAGGTAATTATGTCTATCCGTGAACAAGGCGAATGTTCCCCACGCACGTGGGGGTGAACCGGAAATTGCTATTTGGGTAGTTTGAGAGGGGGGATGTTCCCCACGCACGTGGGGGTGAACCGTTACCCAGCCCTCTACCTCGCCGGTGACTACCATGTTCCCCACGCACGTGGGGGTGAACCGTAGGGCACCGTCTGGAAGTTGGCAACGACTCTATGTTCCCCACGCACGTGGGGGTGAACCGAGGTTTGATCCTCGGGCGCTGGATCGTGAGATATGTTCCCCACGCACGTGGGGGTGAACCGAACTGTTGCTTTACTCACGGCCGGTGAAGGTGAATATTTTATCCCTGAGGGCAAGGAGAGTGGAAGGTCTGAAGCCCCGGAATTCCCAGCGCTCTATGAGGTTTTCTGCCGCCTGGTGGAGGGTGCGTGAGGAGTAGATGCGGCACAGCCGGGCCAGGGCCCGGGCAAAGGCGTAGTAGTAGATGTGTTCGCCGCCGGGAATGCCGCGCTCCAGCAGGACCGACCTGGTAAGCATGACCAGCGAGCGGTCGTATATTCGCGCCTGGCAGAAGTGGTCAAGTTGTTCCTGCGTGCTGCATTTGAGGCTGGGCGGGCACATTCCGGCCGCCATCTGCCAGGCATAGGCCGCCCGCATCTGGTTAATGGTTCTGCTCATCGCTTCTGTGTGTCTGCGACGGATGCAAAAACAATTTGTTCGACTATTTGCCACAGGAGTTGGCCGCATAGCCCCTGCTGGAACCATTTGAGTACGACCTGCTGGGTGTGTCCGGAGAGGCCGGGCACAGGCGGAGAGGAGAGTGTGGCGCAGAGTTCGCGGGTAAAGCTGAGGTAGAGGGAGCGTTGTTCTTCCGGACAGTCGAGTTTGTTGACGATGCGGAGAAGCTGGTCTTCGGGGTCCGGGCACGGGCCAGATGGAGAAGGAGGTGGTTTTCTATCGTTCATCGGCTCCTCCACAGTGGTGCGCGTCCGGCATACCGGGTGGGGCAGTTTGGGAGACAGGGTTGGCACGGGTGAGAACGAGGTAGCAATGGCAGAGAAGAGTCTGGAGTATGTCCGGTTCTAGTCCGAACATCGTCCATTTGCGCAAGAGGAGTTCCAGTTCAAAGGCTAAGTCCCAACCGGTTCTGGCGAGTAGCTGGCTGGTGAGTTCGCGCAGGAACCAGCGGTATTGGTTGAGTTGGAGGCGGGTGAGTTTGATTTTGTCCAAAACCGGGCGGGCGAGCTGGTAAATAGCGCGTTCGGCAGAGGGGAAGTCAAGGTCGTCAAGGTTGAGCAGGTCTTCCTCGGCGCGAATGCGGGCGAGGAGTTGTCTGGTTTCGGGCCGGAGGGGGATGTTTTTCATTTTTCGCCTCTATAGTTTTATATGCCGCGGGTAGGGAATTTCGTAAAAGTGTGTGCGGCAGAGGGGCGGTACGGTTGCAAGGGCGGGGGAGCAGTGTTGTAAGTGAAGCTCTTTCGTAGGGGGGTCGCTGGGGAGACTGCTGGGTGGGCGGTCTGGCGGGTTGTTAGGGGAGCGGGGTACCTGGCTGTCGGGTGAATTGCGGGGTGAATGGTTTGCCGAGCCGGTGGGGGAACAGGTGAGTCGGTTGTCTGGCAGGCTGCCCAGAGAGCTGGTCAGCGGGTAAGCGGGCAGGCAGAAGGGAGGATGGAGGAGAGGGCTAGGGGAGGCGCGGCTGGGTGAGTGGCTTAGCCGGTCGCTTGGCGGGTGGCTGAGTAGGCCGGTCTGTGAGTTGCCGGCCAGGCTGGTCAGGGAGCAGTTGGGGGAGGTGTCTGGCCGGAGGGAGCGGATGCGGTGGCCGGGCCGGTT
>CBFGJV010000044.1:0-6564 GCA_965649205.1 Caldifarciminota bacterium
ATTGTAAAACGTGCCTATCTGCATCCGCACCGTGTAGGTCACCGCCTCGCTGCCATAGTTGTACACCGAACACGCCGGCGTAACCGAAGTCCCAGGATTCACCGTCCCGGAAGGCGCCATAATGGCCATCACGCCCACATCTTTGACTATCACTGTCACCACACTGTCAATCCGGTTATTTTCCGGTACGCGGTCACCGGTGAGACGGGTGGTACACTTGATAGCGTTCACTCCTCGCACAAGCGGAGTCCAAGCAGCAAAACTGACCTCCCTTTCCTCACCCGGGGTCAGGTTAGCAACAGTCTGCGTATTCGTGTAGGCGCCAATAGAGAGCAGCACTGGGAAAGTGGCAGCCTGGTTACCATTGTTCCTCACCTTGACTTTGGGAACAATCGGCACTCCGGAATCCACCACCCCCGCCGGAGCCACTATCACCGTCGGCTGCACATCCACAAGCCTCACGAACACCGACGCCACGGCCTTGTCATTGGTCGGAACATCGTCATCCGTAAGTCGGGTAGAGCACTGTACCGCCAGAGTGGCAAGAGTGTCAGCGGTCCAGTCCGCAAAAGACACTTCTCTTTCCTCGTCTGGAGCTAGATCTGTTACTGTCTTGGTATCAGCGTATCGGTCGCCTATCTTGAACTCTGCGTCAAAGGTAAGCGTACCGCCGCCCATATTCCTTATTCTCGCCTTGGGCGTAATAACAGTGCCACGGTCCACCGTTCCGGTCGGCGCTACAATCGCCGTGGTGGCCACGTCATGCGGCCTCCGCATCCCAATACCCGAAACATCCTCTATCACCCAGCCGTTGCTGGTAGTAGAAGCGTTCGAGCCCAACCGCCAACGCAACAGGAACTTGGTACCGCTGGCTACCGGTATTTTGAACCAGGCCTGTGTCCAGGCGCTAATGCTGCCGGTGTAACCGTACTCGTTGTTGAGTCCGGCAATCGGCGCAGAATGATAAGGGGCCGAACGTTCCGCCCAAGGTTCTATCACCACCCAGGTGGTGCCGTTGTCTGTGGAATAGGACACGTTGCCGCCGTCGTAAGCCGGTGTCGGAGGAGTAGGCGGCGCCTGATACTGGTACCAATGCCAGAAGGTTACCACCGGAGTATCCATCACGGCTATATATGTGGGCGAAGTCAGCTTCCAGTTGGCGTTGTTGGCGTAGGAGCCGGTCAGCGGCGCGCCCCATACATTCGGAGCCGAACGAGGAGCCGGTCGCGGAGAAGCTGGGGCGCCCCAGGCCCAGGCTGCGCTGGACGGGTCCGGCGTGAAGCTTCCGTTATTAGCGTCAAAACCTTCGGTAAAGTTGGCAATGGCAAACGCCGAAGTCTTCGCATTATTGGGCTGGTAATTATCTCCCGCAAGCCGCGTGGAGCACTTGGCCTCAAAGAATCCGGCCCTGGACGGGAGCCACTTGGCAAAGAACACCTGCACGCTTTCGCCCACAGCCAGGGTCGGAGTCATCACTGAATCCGCATACTCGGTGCCGATATACATCTTCACCTCAAACGGAGCCAGTGCGGCGTTACCGTAGTTCTTCACCCAGGCCGCTGGCGTAATAGAATCGATCAACGCCATACCGGTTGGCGCGGTAATGGACACCACACCTGCATCGCGGGCAGGAACTGCTCCCATTCCGGCTACATCGTCTATCACCCAGCCGTTGGAAGCACTGGAGGCATCCGAACCCAGCCGCCAGCGAATCCAGAACGCCGTGCCGGCCGCAACCGGAACCCGGAACCAAGCCTGCGTCCAAGTGGTCATTGTACCTGTGTAACCACGTTCGTTCTGCAGACCAGGTATGGTCGCGGTATGGTACGGAGCAGAACGCTCTGCCCAAGGCTCAATAACTGTCCAAGTCGCGCCGGCATCAGTAGAGTAGGAAACGTTGCCGCCATCGTTTGCATTATAGAACTGATACCAGTGCCAGAATGAAATGACCGGTGTATCTTTTACCGCAGCATAGGGCGTTGACACCAGCCGCCAGTTGGCGCTGTTCGCATAAGAACCGGTCAACGGCGCGCCCCACACATTCGGAGCCGAATAGGGCGTACGCGGCGAAGCCGGTGCACCCCAGGCCCAAGCACCAGTTGTCGGCGTCGGCGCAAAATTGCCGTTCGTGGTCGTAAACTGCTCGACAAAGTTCACTATGGCACAGCTGGAAGTCTTGGCGTCGTTTGCGGGATAATTCTCTCCTATCACCAAAGTTGAACACTTCGCCGTGTAGAAACCGACATCAGAAGGTAGCCACTTATCAAACTGCACCAGCGTACTCTCACCCGCACTCAGCGGCCCGACCGAAACGGTGCTGGTGTACTCTGCACCAATAGTCATCCTCACGTCAAATGTGGTAAGGACAGCAGAACCATAATTCTTTACCCACGCCGCCGGGGTAATCGAATCCCGCACCACAGTGCCTGTGGGAACCACTATAGAGACCACACCTGCGTCTCTACTTCTTTCCGCTCCCAAGCCGGCCACATCGTCTATCACCCAGCCATTGGAAGTGGTGGAAGCGTCCGAACCCAGCCGCCAGCGAATCCAGAACGCCGTGCCGGCCGCAACCGGAACCCGGAACCAAGCCTGTGTCCAGCTGGTCTGGGTACCGGTGTAACCGCGCTCGTTCTGCAAGCCGGTTATGGGTGTGGCATGATAAGGCGCAGAGCGCTCTGTCCACGGCTCTAAGACTATCCAGGTAGCACCCGCGTCAGTGGAATAAGCCACATTGCCGCCGTCATAAGCCGCGGCAGGCGGCGCCGACGGCGTCTGGAACTGATACCAGTGCCAGAAGGAAATGGCCGGCGTATCCTGAATCGCGGCATAGGGCACTGAGACCAGCCGCCAGTTGGCGCTGTTCGCATAAGAACCGGTCAGCGGCGCACCCCACACGTTCGGAGCCGAGTAAGGCGTGCGTGGCGAAGCTGGCGCGCCCCAAGCCCAGGAACCAGTTGTTGGTGTAGGTGCATAACCGCCGTTGTTGGCCGTGAACGGTTCAACAAAGTTTACATATACGGTAGGAGTGGTTTTGAAGTCGTTCAGACTATAGTGGTCGCCAGCTAGCCGGGTGGAGCACTTTACATCATAGAACCCCAGGGTCGGCAAATACTTGTCAAAGTAAACCAGCGTGCTCTCATTTACATCCAAGGGTCCTACGGCTACGGTGCTGGTATAAGTAGGCGTAATCGTCATCTTCACCGTGAACTGTCCGAGGGTAGCAGAACCGTAGTTCTTCACCCAGGCCGCCGGTCTGATGGAGTCAAGCACCACCGTGCCTGCAGGCATCGTAATCGCGGTCACGCCCACATCCGGCTTGGCCATACCAATAACCGCCACATTGTCTATCATCCAGCCGTTGTTCACTGTGGAGGCGTCTGAACCCAGGCGCCAGCGGAACTTCACCACTGTGCCAGAATCTACCGGTACCTGGAAGAACGCCTGTTCCCAAGCGGTGATTACGCCCGAGTAACCGTTCTGATATCCCAGACCCCGTATGGAACCATAATAGGGTGGAGAATACAGAGCCCAGGGCTCCAGCACGGTCCAAGTAGCCCCGTTATCAGTAGAATAAGATACATTACCGCCGTCGTAGCCAGTTTCGAAATTGTACCAGTGCCAGAAGGAAAGCACCGGTGTGTTCCGAGTCGCCGTGTAACTCACCGATACCAGCTGCCAATCCGCGCTATTGGCATAACTGCCGGTCAACGGTGCTCCCCAAACCCGGGTTGGCGAATAAGCCGGCGGACGAGGCGAAGCTGGTGTTCCCCAAGCCCAGGCACCTGTGCTCGGACTGGGTTCATAGCGCGCGTTGTCCAGCTCAAAAGTCTCAATGTAATCGGTAATGGTGGCCAGAGCCGTCTTGAAGTCGTTGCTGTTGTCCTGGTCTCCAGCCAGCTCCGTGGAGCATTTTACCGGATACACGCCCGCTGCCGGATTCCAGGGGGCAAAATCCAGCAATACGCTGTCGCCCGAAGCCAGGTTATACACCTTCACTACATCCACATAACCGGACCCGATGACCATCCTCACCTGGAACGAGTCCTGGTCGGCAATTCCCAAATTCCTCACCCAGGCCTGGGGGATAATGGTGCTGCCCTTCAGATACATTCCCACCGGCGCATTTATCACCCGCACGCTCACGTCCTTGGGCGGATTGAAGCCGCGGCGATAGTAGATGTCGCCGTTGGAGCTGCCATTGCGAAGGTCGTGCCATACCAAATGCAGGTCGTTCAAAGTATCTGTCGCCACCGAAGCATAAAGCCGGTTGAAAGTGCCACCTGTAGTGACATCGCGAGCGCCCCGCCATATACCACCAGGGGTGCGCTCGGCCAGCTTAATTTGATAATAGGAGGGACTGGCAACAGAATAACCATACCAGAACACATAAATCCGACCGTCCCGGCAGGCTACAATCTGCGGTTCGCCCTGGAAAGTGGTTATGGTCCGCTCCGAAACTGTGTCTGTCGGCTGCCAGGTGGTACCTACACGATAGGTATGGCAGATGCGACCGTTTGTCACTGCCAGACTGCGCCAGGCAATGTGCGGCTGATTAGTAACCGGATTCACCACTATAGAGGGCGCCAACTGATTGGTGGCAAGACCGGAGGTGACAAGAACCGTGGGCTGCCAACCAGCGATATTGCGTTCCTTATAGTGAATTTGAGTGTAGGTAGGATTGGCAGGATTGCTGCCCCGCCAGGTGAGATGAATACTGTTATCCGCTCCTGCGGCTATGTCCACTGAAAACCGTTCGTAATCCGAACTGTCCAGATTCACCTGCGGACGCCACACGGTGTCCTTTTCCACATAGGCAATATAATACGTGTACTTGGTAACTGAGGTGCGCTCGCACCATACCACATGCACCCGGCCATCCGGAGTGCAGGCAATATTGGGGTTGGTTTTCGGCTTGGCCACCGAATCATCCGACAGCCGCTGGCTGCTGGCATTCCATCCCGCCACCGAATCCCACATCTGATAATACACAGCGGCATTCGCAGAACTATTGGGCCCGGAAGCCCATACCACGTGCAGCCGGCCCGCATTATCCAGAGCGATGGACGGATAGCGGTCGTAATGAGTACCGGGGATATCCGTTCCCAGCATCGTGCTATCACCCCAACCCACTCCCGGAGTATAGCGCTTGTAAATTATGCGATAAGCGGCGGTGTTGTACCAGACCACATGGATCTTGCCGGTCTGATCTACCGCTATGTTCCGCTGATTCGCCGCGTCGTTGTAATCGTGTACGGTATTGTAAGAAAGTCTTACGTCCGGATCCCAGATTACTTCATCGGTACCGCCGTCAGGGATTGCCCCTCGACGCGCCTCGTAGTTCAGCCATGCTGCGCTCGGCGCAGTTGCCGGCTTGTCGCCCGGCATTCCTGCCAGCAGGGCACCGGCGAATACCATGACTATCAATACTGCAACTGACTTCTGCATTCGGTCCTCCTCTTCTTCTTCACCATCTTTGAGATAGCTTTTCCCTGTTTCCGCCAGGAGACAGCCATCTCACTTTTCCAACCTAGAAATTTAGCAAACAGCCATTTTTCCTTCCACCCAGAGCCACCTGCTTTTCCCTGCCTGCAGCTACCACCCCCAGAAAAAGCCAATTTTGTACCAATATAATAGACACTTTTTTCCTGTCTTGTCAAGTAGAATTTTTGTCATGTTTTCCCAACCCGACATGTTTGCGGAAGTTAATCAGAAAAAAGGGCCGGCCATTGCTGGCCGGCCCTGTTAGCTGCTGTGTTGCTTACTTCTGCACCACCAGCTTCTGCGCCACGGCAAGACCTGCTCCATCCAGCCGCACCAGGTACACGCCACTGGACAAGTGCCGCAGGTCTAGCACCACACCCTGCTGCAAGCTCCTGAACTCCACAGGACGAGATACTACACACCGACCCACCGCATCGTACACACGCACCTGCGCTCCCGGGCCTCTGTATCCCTCCAGCCTCAGCACCGCAAAGCCACTCGCCAGAGGATTCGGCGCCACTCTCAACTCCACTGCTCGCTTCTGCTCCTGCGTCTGCACTCCACCGCGCACAGAAGGCTGCACACCTGCTACCTGGAAGACCGGCTGCACATACCGCCAGAATTCGTACGTCTTGTTGCCCTTCAAGAGGAAGAACGCATCTCCCCAGTTCGCCAAGGCGCCGCCTGCCTTCACCACTCCCTTGGTACCGCTCGCACCTGTCCTCGGTATCGTGTCCAACGCCGTCCAGCTGTCGCCCACAGGATTGTACCGGTAGAAGTTCTGGCTCCCACCGCCTTTCACCGCATAAATCCGACCCGCATACCACACCGCACCAGCTCCGTCCTTCGACTTCTTCTTCTTGTTCAACTTCCCAGCTTCCGTCCCGTATAACGGCAAACCGCGCAACGCCGTAGTCTGCCAGCTGTCGCCCTGCAAGTCATACCGGAACATGTAGTGGAACGAGTCGCCTACCACATTCGCCTGATGCGCATACAGATAACGACCCTTGTTGTACACCACGAAGGAACCGGCTCCGTATTTCCTCTTGTTCCCACCATACGGCGCGCTGTCCAGCATCG
>CBFGJV010000045.1:0-6434 GCA_965649205.1 Caldifarciminota bacterium
GTTCCGCTTGATGTCGTAACGGTAGAACCCCAGCATATTATTGCCTCTGGTCATATAGATCGCCGTGTCATTGAACGCACATACTCCCACCGTACCCTTCGCCGGCGGCTTGTTCTTGCCGTCTTCTATTGTCGGGATACTCTGCAGTTCCTGCCAAGTATTAGACAGCGGATTGTACTTGGCAAAGTCGCCCGTCTTGTTACCCTTAGCCGCATATATGACAGGGGTATCGCTTACCATCACCGATTCGCCACTCTTGCCTGTACCAAATACGTTCGCACCTGGCTCTTCTCTCCAGTTCGGTCCCACCGTCAACCACGCACCAGCCTGCGGCAGCTTGTCCGGGGTCTGCAATTCCGGCATAGACGAAGCATAGCCCATTCCCGGCTGCCATGGCGGCGGCTGCGGCACCTCCACATCGAACTCTCCGTAGAGCACGTTGTCCTCAGGCTTCTGCTCATCCGCTACATACACAGAGCAGCGTGTGGCCCAGGTGCCGGCAACCGCTGTAATCCGGAAGTGCGGGAAGACTACGGTAGTTTCCTTTCCTACGGACAAAGCCGGTAGAGCGAGGGTAGTGTCATACGCCTTTGCATCCGGCCCTGGATTCGCATCCCACATGGTAAAGCTGACAACAAAGGGCAACGGAATATCTCCATTGTTTTTCACCCTTGCTGTCGGCTGTACCGTATCGCCGTGCTGCACTGTCCCCAGGGGCGCCAGGATTTCGGTCACTGCCATATCCGGTGCGCCCACCAGGAAGAAGCTGCTGACAGTGTCGTTTTGCGGCAACAGGTCGCCAGCGTAATATGTGCTGCAGCGCACCACCCAGTTGCCGGCAACGCTGAGCGGACCGCTAAGCGCAAACTGCAGGGTTGTATCCCGTCCCGGCGCCAGACCTTCTACCCAGATGCTGTCGCGATAAACGAGCACATCTGTGGGCACGTCTGCCGTAAAGCCTTCAGGCGTGCCGGCAGGTACCAACGTCGGGTCAGAAATCATGACCCAGGCCCAGAAATCAGCCGGAGCAACAATACTGTTGTTCCGCCAAGTGGCTTCAGGGATCAACTCGGTTTCCGTAAGATACAACTTCCCGGTGGTCGGCGTCACAACCGCCACCGCGGCCACGTCCTCATCTATGACCGTGAACTGACGGTCCAGCGTGTCGTCCTCAGGCATAACGTCGCCGGCGTAGTATGTGCTGCACCGCACGCTCCAGTTACCTCCTGTGCTCAAAGTGCAGGGTGGAAAGTCCGAAACAGTCCTGCTTTCGCCCGGACCTACGCCCGTCTGGGACCGCTTCTGAGCATAACGTTGTCCGGAAGGACCGGTAATTACCATCCAGGCGTCAAAGTCCACCGCCACTTCTCCATAGTTGTGCCAAGTGGCCTCAGGAATTATCACAGCTCCCCGGGCATAGTTACCACCGGGCACAGGAATGGTAATTGACTTTGCCGCCACGTTCTCAGCCGTCACCCGGAATTCTCCGCTCATCACGTCGTTCTGCGGAATCATGTCGTTTGCGTAGCCGGTACTGCAGCGCACACTCCAAGTGCCCAGTTTATCAAACTGGATTCTCACCGGGAACTGCACCTGCAACTGAGAGTTCGGGGCAACAGACACGTTCTCCTTGCGGCGATAACGCTCTATGCCGTCCGGGTCAGTGATAATCATCCAGGCTTCAAAGCTAGCTCCTCCGGGTATATTGCCGTCGTTAGCCCATATAGCCTCGGGATGTACTTCGTCCTCCAGTCGGTAAGAACCTTCCGGCTGCACAATCGACACCACCCGCACATCCCGTTTGACTACCATAATGTTGAACGGACCCTGTCGGTCATTGCTCTGCTCTTGGTCGTTGGTTAGACGGGTGGAGCAGCGCACCTGATAGACCCCCGGCGGTACATTAGCCACCCAGTCAGCAAAGTTGCAGCGCAACCCTGTACCCGACGGCAGGTCGCTTACCGTGTAGTTGCGCACTATGTTGCCTATATTCATACGCACCACAAAGGTGGCGGGCAGCAGACCGACATTGTAAACCGAGCAGGCCGGCACTACCGTAGCCCCGGAATCAATCATACCGGTAGGAGCAAACACCTGAATACAAGCCACATCGTAATTCGGCTGCCAGTAGATAAGGTCAGCCGGGTCCTGCTCATAGGCGCTGCCCCAACGTGTGCCCGAGCCGCCCGCCACATCTATTCTGCCACTGACTCCGGTCGGCTTGGATATATTGAATCCGGCAGTGGCATTGAATACAGGATTAGTGATAGTCAACGCCTGTGTATTCTCAAACCGCAGCATCGGGCCGGAAATACCGCCGTGCTCAAACTGACAGTTGAAGAAATTATCCGGAGCCGAAGCTACGGTAGCTCCAAATCTGACCACGACGCCGGCTGCATTCGGCCACCTGAACAATGCGTTTCTGGCAGCTATTATTCCACCAGTGTGAACCGTGCACGCATAGGGATAGTTTTCACTGAACGCCGTTACAGTTGCCAAAGCATCTTCTGTGCCTGAGTCCTCGGCTGTAATCTCGTCGCCATCCGTAGCCGTGCCAATCACGGAGAAGGTGGCGTTGGCGGCAACCGACACTTGACCGGAGCGAGCATCGGAACCCAGCAAGAGTGTGGCGCCGTCTCCCACCTTGAAAGTGCCGCTCTGTACCCGTACCAGGTTTTCCACCTGTACGCTACCCGCGATATCCAAGCTGCCGGTACTCCCCTTATTCAGGGTCAAATCGTAGAAAGCAGACCCAGTCGGCAGACTCACACTGGCAGTGCCGGGACGATTGAATATCACCGCCTTGCTGCCATGGGTGAAGCTGCCGGTGCCGGCCCAGCTGCCGCCCACATAGATGTTGTTGTTCGTGCCCGTCTGCATGACAATAGCGCCATTGTTGGCCACATTGCCCGAGACGTCATAGCCATAGCCCATGGCAAAACTACCTCCCAGATTGAGCGTCGCCCCGGAATTCACCGTGAGCGTACCCGCGGCAAAGGAAGCGCCGGACAGAGTCTGGCTGGAGGTTATAGTCAGAGAGCTGTTTGTCTTCTCAATACGCAGGTCGTCAATAGACCAGATAGAACCAGTGGAAGCGACCGTCCCGGCAAAATTCACCGTAGCTGCCTGATTACCGGTGAATCGCACGATTCCCGGACTCCTGGCCTGCAACACGGTGGCATACCCGGCAGTGCCGTGCGCCGCATAGATGCCGCCAAAGAAATTGACCACACCGCCATTGACCAACCAGCCGCTGACATCAGGCGGAGAGAGCAGCGAGCTCCCACTTGTCAGATACAGAGCAGAACTGGTGCCTGTGCCGGTACCGTTGTAGTTCACCGTGCCGGACGACTGCGTAAACTTGTTGCCCGCAGAAGAGTAGAACAGGGTATGCGTACCCTCAATCATCAGGGTACCAGAACCTTCCATTATCACTTCCCGCAACTGGCCTGAACCCTGATTCAGATTGGTTATAGCCACATTGCTAGCACCGGTTATGCGCAACCGTCCGTTTGCACTGCCCGTAACCGTACCACCGGGTCTGTTCACATACAGGTGCTGACCGTTCGTCACCAGCGTACCGGAGTTGATGGTCAAGGTACGGTTATCATTCTGCAGATACAAACCTGTCTCCAAAGATACAGTGCGGTCAACCGCGCTTTTATCCACAGTAACATTGCAGTCCACTATCAAGAGCGGACTCGTATTGCTAATGGTGGTGTTAGTAGTTCCGCCAAAGGTGATGGTATTCGTGCCCGTGCTCGTGCTCCAGAGCGTCTTGGCCGGATCTGTCTGCTCATTGCGGAAATTGCCGTTGAAGAACAGATTGCCATTGGCCGTGTTATCAAAAGTGGCGTCGGAACCATTCAGGAAATTGCCATTTACCGTCAGATTCACCGCATTGAAGTTGGTGCGGAATATGCCGTTATTGGTAAAGTCGCCTGTAATCAGATGGTTATTTGCCGGCGTAGGAGTGGATATACGCTCCACCGTGCCGTTGTTTACCAGCCCGCCGGAGAAGTTATACCCGTAAGTCCCGCTGGTGAACTGGCCCTGCAACCGTAGCGTGTTATTCGCATTCACCGTCACAACCCCGGAAGCGCTTACCTGCACCGCGCAGCCGGAAACCGTAGAAGTAAAGGTAACGGCTGGCGCTGGTGTACCGCTCTTAGCCACCTGCATAGTGCCGAAATCCCAAACCGCATAGCCGGCAGACGGAGCATAAGTAACCGCCAGATTCACCTCCGACGCGCTGCTTCCCACAAATCTCAAGGTGGCGCCGGACGATGCCTGGAAGTACTGCCGGTAGCTAGAAGAATTTGAATACGGCGAATAGATGTTGCCATAGAAATTCACCGTGCCCGCTGTAGCAAACCAGCCGCATTGAGGAACGTTACTACTGGAAGTGGTATGCAATACCAGGGACGCGTTAGCAGCTGTGCCAGTAACGTTCAAGTAGTTCACCGTCGCACTATCGCCGCTTAGCAGGAAATAATTGGTGAAGCTGGAACCACCATAGTTCAATATGTGCTGACCGCTGGCGGATGTCCCGATATTCAGCGTAGCGCCTGCTCCTTCCACCAGCACCCGGCCCAGCGCCCCTGAGCTCTGGTTCAGATTCCGCACCGTCACCGTGCTCCTGCGCGTTCCGTCCGAGGTTATCCGCAATACTCCATTCACTCCACCTGTCACAGACGAATTCACTCCACCGTCCACCGTCACATTGTAGCCGTTCGTCACCAGGGTGCCCTGCGTCAAGGTCAGCGCTCCAGCCTCATTGGCCATACACACAAGATTACTGGTCAGTGTTGCTGTTCTCGTCAGAGCGTTCTTGTACAACGTAAGCCGGTAGAAGTACGTAGCATCTGCACTGCCGCCTATCAGCACATTCATCGCATCGCTCGACCCGCCTATCTGCACATTCACCGTCCCGAACCGCGCCTTCGATGAATCTGCCTGGTTGTTTATCACATCGCCGTAGAAAGTCAGAGCACCATTGCCCCGGTTGTCAAATATCCCGGAGTTCTCAAAAGTGCCACCACCTGTCGTCCGACCCACTGTCAGCGGACTAGCCGCAGCTGTGGCTGTGTAGGTGCCCTCATTTACAAATCCACCGGTGAAGGTCCAGGTGCCGGTTGAGCCGGCCCGACGCTCTATCACTCCGCCAGAACGGTTTGTAGCCAGAGTCGCATTCGGGAAACTTATCGTGCCTGAACCGGTGGAATAGAACCGACCGTAGTTGTCAAAAGTGCTGTTAAAAGTCATCGTTCCACCGTCATTCACAAAACTGTCATTTGCGGTGGCACTGCTGTTCGTGAACGGCCCGTTGAAGGTCATCGCTCCGCCGCCATTGGCAAACACTCCTGTATTTATGAACGGCTGGTTCGTACTGCCAACCGTAAGGGGTGAGGTTGCGGCAGTGGCCAGATACACACCATTGTTCGTAAACCCGCCCTGGAAATTCCAAATGCCGGTTGAGCCGGCCCGACGCTCTATCACTCCGCCAGAACGGTTTGTAGCCAGAGTCGCATTCGGGAAACTTATCGTGCCTGAGCCGACAGAATAGAACCGGCCATAGTTATCAAAGGTGCTGCCAAAACTCATCGCGCCACTGGCGTTCACAAAGCTGTCCGTAGGAGCAGTGCTGTAGTTGACAAACGCACCATTGAAGGTCATCGCTCCGCTACTGGTGTTGTTAAACACCCGGTTGTTCGTAAATGTCCCGCTCACCGTTAGAGAAGCCGAGACACTGTTTGTGTATATTTCGTTATTGGTAAACGCGCCAACCACCACCAGGTGGTTGCCCGAACCCGTAGTCCGCGCCAAGGTGCCGTTATTCACCACCCAGCCGTTCACACGATAACCATAGCTGCTGCTGTAGGTACCGTGCAGGTTCAAAGTGTTACCAGTCTCCACCAGCAGACTGTCCATCTCCACAAAGTAACTGCCAATGTTATAGCCGGAAGTAGTAAATGTCGTAGTTACACCCGCATCCTTCTCTATCCGCAGGTTGCCCAAATTGTAAAGGCCAGTTATGTAATAACCCGACGTATTGCCGTTGAAGTTGAAGGTGCTGGCAGCAGAACCCACAAACCTTACCGTCGCATCCCGGGCCATAAATCGGTATACATAGCTGTACGCCGAGGTAGTATGATTGACATGCACATTGCCGTAGAAATTCACTGTGCCCGCTGTGGCATACCAACCGCAGTCAGCGACATTGGAACTGGTCGTGCTGTTAAGCACCAGAGCTGAGGAACCTAATGTGCCTGTAGTGTTCAGGTAATTCACCGTCGCGCTGTCGCCACTTAGCAGGAAATAATTGGTGAAGCTGGAACCACCATAGTTCAATATGTGCTGACCGCTGGCGGATGTCCCGATATTCAGCGTAGCGCCTGCTCCTTCCACCAGCACCCGGCCCAGCGCCCCTGAGC
>CBFGJV010000046.1:0-6432 GCA_965649205.1 Caldifarciminota bacterium
GTTTTGCCACCTTGCGGTTTGGGCGTAACCTGACCGGTCCGGCGTCGGTGAAGGTTTACGATGCTCTGGGTCGGGTGGTGATGGTCCGGAGTCTGCCGGCAGCATCCAGCGTCACGTTGGATGTGCGGGAGCTGGCTGCGGGCGTGTATCTGGTCCGCGCCGAAGCCAAGGGTTACTCGGCTGCGCAGCGGCTGGTGGTGCAGAAATAAGTCTGACAGATTAACAAAGAGGCGGGCCTCAAGGCCCGCCTCTTTTTGGAATTAAGGGATGCTTTACTCCAGAATCAGCTTGCGGCCCGCAGTGGTATTGGCAGATTCCAGGCGCAGCAGGTAGACGCCTGTGGCAAGCTGTCTGTCGGGCAGACAGAAGCGGTGATTTCCTGCCGGCAGAGGTCCTTCTGCCAATGTGGAAACCAGTCTGCCGGTGGCGTCGTACAGCCGGAGACAGACCTGACCGGCAACGGGCAGCTGCAGAGAAATGGTGGCATTGTTCCGCGCAGGATTGGGTGTTACGTTCAGGACTGCGGAAGAGAAGGAAGTATTCGGCTCTGCTACGGCCGTAGCACTGGGCGCATTCCAGACAAGGTACTGATTCGGGAACCGGACGAATACACAGCCGGCGCCAGTCCAGGGAGAGCCGGGAGAATAGGCTAACAGGGGCTTGGTGGCACGGGAACGATATGCATGAGAGTCAGAAAGCTGAAGAGGAATGCTCCAGTTGGTAGGCTGCGAGGCATGAACCCAGGTACGATACAGTCTGCGGTAAGTAAGCCCCGTATCGGTTCTGATGAAACTCACGTTCATATAGGCATTGCCCAGGCTGCGGTAGTTCTTCAGGTCGGGCCACGCCTCCATATCGTCAGTGCCGGCAATGGTGGTGGGACTTGACCAGGTCAGACATCCGTCGGTGGAATGGAGCGCTAGCACGTCGTAGTTAATGGTGCCGTTGCGGCTGTGGTGATACACCACCCAGGTGACTGCGGTGGATTCAGGTTTGGTAAAAGCTGGCGCCATTACCGGTTCGCCCACTTCAAAGGTATCAGGTCTGGGATTGCGTTCCCACCATTGGCGGCGCGTGCCGTACAATTTGTTACAGAGCAGGTTGAGTTGTCCTTTCCGGGGACTTGGAAAGGTGGAGAAATATATCCAAGAGCCGGCTCCGGCCTGAATGGAACTCTGATAGCAGTTGGCGAAGCTGTCGGTTACCGCCCAATCCTTGCCAAAGGCGGTGGAGCGAAGCATATAGGCGTTCTGGTGGCCCACGGCGCGCAGCTCTTCATTTACGCTGGCATAGAGATAGTAGGGAGAAGTGTTGTCGCGGCAGAAGGTAAAGTCAATGATGGTATCAGGGCCTACCCAGACCGGCAAGAGGACAGGCGAGGTGCCGTCGTATTTCCAGCGGATTTCGTAGACGTCGCCGTTGCCGGAAGGGTGAATAACCATCACGTGGATGAAGTTGGAGTCGCCTGTGCCCACAACCAGGCCGATGCGGTTAAACAAACAGGCCGGAGTGGTGCGCGCGCCGCAGACAAAGGTCCAAGTGTTGCCGTGATCGGTGGACTTCCACACGCGTACTGCCGAGTCGTTTTGCGCGGCCGCGGCCCAGATGGTGCCGTTCATTTCGTAGTCGGCGCCAATACAACGGCTAGCCTGGTTGTAGATAACTACGTCTGGGTTGGCGTCAAATTCTGCGGCAGAGACTTCGGTGAGGGTTAGGGTTACTGGCGGTTGCGGCTGCCTGGCGTACAGAATGGCATGCACCTGATTCTCGTACATCTTGGCGCCGGAGTAGTCTCCGCGGGCAAGACATTCCTGCACCTTTGCCTGAAGAGGAGCCAGTTCTGCATCTTGGACATACACCTCAGGCAGGGTGCGGGCATCGCCATCGCTTGGCGCTACCGGCGGTCTTTCCTCAGGGTTGTCTGAGATGGCCGTGGCAAATAGAAGCAGAGGCACGAGGCAGGCGAGTACAGACATTATCTTTTTCATCGGACCTCCTTTTTGTTTCTTCCTGATATTGTCTCAAACTGAGGAGGCTGCCTCTTTCTCCCCAAGTTTGCTACTACACTTACATTGTGACTTGTTATGGCACTTTGTCAATACCTGCAGGGTCAGGGGATCAAAATATATCATTTATTGACCAGACTGAGCGGCAGTCTGGTTGGGGGACAGCGGACTGCCTGCCCAGAGCTTGCAGGAACGCAGAAATTGGGACTGGATTCTGCCGGCCGCTGGAATGAGAAGCGGCGCGACAACTCTGCCAAACTGCAGGACTTAGGCAAAACCTGCTAATGCGGCGCAAGCCGGGGCTGTGAGCTATCTGTGCGAGCCCGGAAATGACGATGGTGATGTTTTGGCTAACTTATTAGGGAATAAGCAGTTAGCCAGAGGGGGGAGTGACTCCCCCAGTGGTTCGGAGGGCGGAGGACCCGGACACAATCCGGGTTACACAAGCAGGAGGTGAAGTAGTAATTCTGCGTGTCAGCCCCGTTGGAGATCGGCTGGGAAACTGGTTTTAGGATTCTGGTGGTAGCCCTCTGCCCTTCCGGCCGGTTTTTCGCCTTGCTTGACACGGAATTTCCAGGCTATATACTAAAACTAGCAGGTTGCCCAGGGCAACACGGGTCAGGTAAACGCATACAACCGAGGTAAACTGGCTGAGAGTCTAGAAACAAGCTCAGCCCGTATTCTCTTCAGGCCTTGGACAACCGAAAGTCAAAACAGGGGCAGGTGCAGATAAGTGGCAGGAGGACTTTTTGCGACAGGTGCGGAGCGTAGAGAGCGAAATAAACGTAGAATTCACAGAACATCTATCAGCCGTTCAAGGCTGGAAGTTATGTTTGCCTGAGTCTGTTGAGAGAGAATTTGTGGTGGTAATTAAATCCAAACCTTAAAAGGAGGTTCGATGCGTAGTAAAAAGTTGGCAGTTCTGTCTGTAGTGCTGGCGCTGGTCTGGGCAATGCCCGCGCTGGCCGTATGGACAGAGACCACTATCTACAACAATACGTCCGACCGGATGCGCGATCTGGCAGTGGGCACGAAACTGAAGTCGCCCACTGACGACAATGTTTATGTGTTCGGTGTGCAGTCCTCGGGTGTGCGGGCTGCGCTTTTGTTTACGGATGTGTCCAGTTCGCCGCCGATGAACTGGCCTGCGCCAACGACAATTGATAACGCTCCGGCCAACTTCGGCTTCTTTGGAGCGGCTATCGGCGATGTGGACCGGGACGGCGTGAACGAACTGGTCTTTGGCCAGGTGGCAACCAGCACAACCTCTGGCATTATCGCTCTTAAATGGGCGAAGTGGGATGCAGACCTGAACAAGTTTGTGGTGAGAGACATTGAGACTTTTACGCTATCCGGGGGTAGCGACAATAACGGTATTACGGAAATAGCCATCGGCGATGCGGACAATGACGGACAGGTGGAAATCATCTACACGATGAACCAGACTGTGCGTCGCGCTTACTGGACCGGACCGGGCATCAATGACTGGGCAAAGAACGAGGTGTGGGCTGGTGACGGGAATGTGTGCTGGGGCGTGTGCATCGGCGATTTTGACCCCAACACAGCGGGGAACGAGATAGCCGCGTGCGGCAAGAGCGGCAAGCTGTACCGGCTGTGGTATGCCGGTAGTTTTCCCTATCAGGCGCAGCAGATATACAGTTACGCTTCTACCCAACTTTACGATGTGGCCTATGGCGATTTTGATGCGGCGAATCCGGGCAGCGAGCTGGCAATTCATTTTTATGTAACCTCGCCAGCCAGTGCTGGCGTGAACGAGGTGTATTACAGCAGTCTGAGCGGTTGGCAGTCGCGGCAGCTGTATTCATCCACAACCTGGGGTACTTTCGGCGAGGTGGCGATTGGCGACTTCTGGAAGGACAGAGCCGGCAATGAGATAGCGGCTACGAGCGGTGGCGGCACAACTCGGGAAGCACGCGCAATCAGCGTGAATTCTACTATCTCCACCGAGCAGCTTAGTCCTTTTGCTGGCACGGTGTACGGCGTGGCTGTTGGTAATGTGAACAAGCATCGTCACTACAATCAGGAAGTTGTGGCGGTCGGCAATAACAGCGTGCTTAAGGAAATCGAGCAGTCGGATGTGCTGGACAAACCGATACTCTCGTCCCCTCCGAACGGCGCCACTGGTCAACCCATCGCTGGCAATCTGGTGTGGCGGCCGTGCTATGGAGCCAGCAATTTTGATGTGTATCTGGACGAGAATCCGAATCCGGTGACCAAGGTGGGCGACAACCTGCCAGCGACTCAGACCACCTTTGCTTACGGTCCTTTGGAGTCAGGCAAGACTTATTACTGGAAAGTAGTGGCAAAAGCACCGGGATTCCCGGACGAGGAATCGGCCATATGGAGCTTTGAGACGCAGCCGGTAGCGGCGCCGCCTGTGATTGAAAATGTGAGCCGCGACATACAGTTTCCGTTCCATTACGAAAATGTGGTTGTCTGGGCAAAGATTACCTGCCCCTTGGGTAACATTGACGATGCCGAGATAAGGTATTCGAACAACCGTACCAACTGGGTAAGTCTTGACTACGACTCGGTTGCCGCGGCAGACCCCACCCAATACTATTTCCACATACCACCGCAGGCTGCGGGCGATTCGGTGCATTACAAGATATGGGCCAGCAGCTCTCTTCTGGACGCAGAGGCGGAAAGCGAAGTGCAGTCCTATCAGGTGCCGCTGGATTTGTCTATAAATCAGATTCAGGAGCAGGGACTGGGGCAGGATCAACGCGTACGGGTGACCGGCATAGTTACAGCCTTCCTGAGCGCCACCACGCAGCGGATGTTTGTCGGCACTCGGGAGGGCGGACCGTGGAGCGGCATTCTGTCCCTGCGGGCGAGCGGAACCTGGCCGACTTACGAGCGGGGCGACAGTCTGGAGATAAACGGCGTAGTCAGCGAGTATATGAACTGCACACGAATTACGCCGACTCGTATAGAGCTGCGAGGTACGGGCAAAGAGTTCAATATCTCCAAGGTGACGATTGCGCAGGCAAAGACGGAAGAATACGAAGCGGTGATTGTCCGGCTGGATACGGTGCGGATAGTTGATTCCACGGGCAATTTCAATGTAGGCAAAACTTACAAGCTTATTGACCGGCCCCAGACAGGCGATCCGGACACGATTCTGGTGTACATTCAGGCCGGAACGAACATTGCGGGTATGCCCATTCCGCCAGCCTATTTCAACCTGATTTCGCCCGCGATTCAGTATAATGCTCTGCGCGAGGTGACACCGGCCTACGCCGCGGATGTTATTCCGATTTCTCCGGCTCCGGGCGCTTTTGTCCTCAGCGAGCCGCAGAACAACGCGGAGAATGTGGCCATAGAGGGCGCTTTGACTTGGGAACCATCGACCGACGCCAATGAGTACGATGTGTACCTGAAGCTGGGTACAATACCCGGGCCCGGGGACAAGGTAGGCACGGTAATGGCGCCGGAAGTTTCCTTCTCCTACAGCGCGTTGGAGCCGAACGCGTGGTATTTCTGGAAAGTAGTGGCCCGGAATCTGGCTGGCGAACGGGAGTGCGACGCGGTGTTCTCCTTCAAGACCGCAGCCGTGCCGGCTGCGCCGGTTCTCAGCTCTCCAGCCAGTGGCGCCAATGTGCCTCTGTCCGGCACAGTGAAGTGGACTGCGGGCAGCGGGGGCGGACCGGTGACCTGTTATGATGTGTATCTGGAGAAGGATGTGAATCCGCCTACGGAGCTACTGGGCACCGTTGCCGGCGATGTGTATGAGTTGGATTACGGTCCGCTGAGCGCCGGCACCTACTACTGGACCGTGAAGGCGCGCGGTCCGGGCGGAGAAGCAGGCGCGTCTGAAGTGCGCAGCTTCAACGCCATTGACCTGCCGCCGAAGCCGGAAAACCTGTGTCCGAATAATACTCAGGATGTACCCGTTGCCGGTCAGTTCAGCTGGGAAATAGCAACGGATGCGGCTCTAGACAGTTTTGTGGTGACGTTGGCTGGTGAGCGGTACGGCAACGCGGGCACAAATACCAGCCTGGCTTATGGTCCGCTGGAGAACAATACTGAGTATGAATGGTTTGTGACCGCGTATGGCGATGGTGGGGTGGTGGAGTCGGATAAGGCGGTATTCACCACTGCCGGATTGCCACCCAAGCCGACCAATCTGGGCCCGGATGCGCAGGATGATGTGGCTACCTCTGGAGTGCTGACTTGGGATCCGTTCCTGGTATATGGTGCGCCGGTAGATTCGTATGTGGTGTGGTTGGGTGCGGGCACGCCGGAGCGGTATGGCAATGCGGGCAAGAATACGCAGTATCCGTATTCGGGTCTGGCGGGCAGCACGACTTACAGCTGGTACGTAGCGGCCTGGGGTCCGGGCGGAGTGACGCTTTCAGCCACAGCCCAGTTTACTACGCAGGTGGAGACACCGGCGTGGGAG
>CBFGJV010000047.1:0-5674 GCA_965649205.1 Caldifarciminota bacterium
AGTGCAGGTGCGGGTGTATGATGCGGTGGGTCGGTGTGTAGTATCTCGTCCTGTGGAGTTCAGGAGCTTGCAGCAGGGCGCGGTGCTGGACCTGCGGCACCTGTCCAGTGGTGTGTATCTTGTGCGGGTGGATGGTGCTGGACTTGCCCTTGCGCAGAAGCTGGTGGTGCAGAAATAGGACGGGGGAGAGTGGAGACTCAGGAGCGGGCCTTCAGGCCCGCTCCTGTTTTTGGTGACCTGAGGCAAAATGTAATTTGTGTTATGTTGGTCAACTGTCGTGAGACAGACAAAGGTGACTTGCGGACTGTCCCTTTAGTGTTAATGCAGTGCGACAGCGGTATTTGTCTAGAATGGCACAAAGGGGCGAAAGTGGCATTCTGAACTATGGTTGTGCAGACGAAGCTTTATACGTTCAGCGTAGCCTGGGCTGAGGGGGAGTGACTCCTCGGGTGGTTCCGGGAATCAGGAACGGGCCGACTTAGGAGATAATTGCCGGCGTGAATATCAGGGTAACTTCTGATTTCATAGCAGGATACGGCTGGAAGTTAATATGCCGTCTCAGAAAGGCGTTCAGCCCCATTTTGATTCTGGGTGTGAAGGGGCGCATCAGGAGGGAGCTGATAGGGGAAGCGAGGTGTCGGGTAAGTTGGGAGCGGAGCTCGGGCTTGAGGGAGGAGCTGAGCTGTGACGTGAGACAGAGGGCGGGTTTGTGACTGGATAGAGGTGGGGCGAGGCGGAGTGGGGTCAGGATGCGGAAGCAATTGTGGCGCTGGTTCGTTTTCTTCCAGGTTGCGAGAATGAGCCGGGTGCAGGATGCGATTTTGCCGAAGCTGGCGGTGCGGGTGGTTTGGGAGTATAATTTCTTTAACGTATGAGTCCCCAGACTTCCCTTTACGGCCCTGGGCGCAGACGCGGAGAAGAGTGTTTCCGCTGCATAAGCCGTCTGCGCAGGTTGAGGCTGGTGAATGACCTTTCTGCTTTGGTTCTGTTCACATCGGGTATTTTATTATTTGGTCTGGTAGTGACGGCTGCGTTGTTCTGGAGCGGTTGGGTGCTGTTGAGTTTCGTGCCTGTGGTTGTTTATCTTGGCGGGAGATGTCTTGCGGGTCTCTCCGCAAAACAGCTGGCGCGTAGTATCGAGCATTTCTTCCCCCAGGTGGAGTACAAGCTGGTTCCTGCTCTGGAACTGGCAGAGCTGAAGCCGGGGCGAGAGAACTATTCGGCGGAGTTGATTGACGCTGCGGTAGCTGACGCAGAGGATAGAGTCAGGGGGCTTCCTTTAGAGCGAGTGGTACAGTGGGACAGGCTGCTCCGGAGTGGAGTTGTGCTGGTTGCCGGTCTGGCAGTTTTTCTGGGCTATCGTTTTGCCTTTCCTGTTCACAGCAAGCTGGGTCTGGTGAATGCCTTTGCGCCTGCCCGTCTGCCGGTTGAGTTTTCGGTAGAGCCGGGTGACACCGCAATTCTGCCGACAGGAGAGGTAGAGTTGATATGCCGCATAAGTCCGGCTGGGGTGTTCAGACAACTGGTGTGGCAGCGAGAGGGGGCGGGTTTCAGAGAAAGAAGAAGGTTGGCGTTGACAGAAGGTAGGTGTCAATTGGTGTTAAGGCCACAGCAGGATTTTGTTTACCGTTTCCGGGTGCTGTCCAAGTCTTCGCCGAGCTATCGGGTGCGATTGCTCGAGCCGGTGAGGGTAGTGCGCCTTTCTTTCCGTTATCTGTATCCGACGTATTCCGGTTTGCCGGTGTATCGTTCCAGCAGCACCGATATTGCTGCGCTCAAGGGAACCAGAATAGAGGTTGAGGGACAGGCAAACAGGCCAATCAGTGGCGCCCAGATTGTACTGGGTGCGGATACTTTCGCTCTGACGACGGTTTCGTCTGACTCGGCGATTACCGCCGGAATCTTCAGGGGCAGCTTTGTTGTGCAGTCCGACGGAGAGGGGAGACTGGAACTGGCAGAGGAAGGAGCCGGGTTTCAGCCTGTAGAGAATCTGCGGGTAAGGCAGATGCCGGACGAGCCGCCTTTAGTGAAGGCGTTTCTTCCTGGCCGAGACGTGGATATGCCTCTGAGCATGCAGGTATTGCTGGGGGTAAACAGTCTGGATGATTTCGGGCTGGGGAGTCTGTTTCTTTATTATGCGAAGGAGGAGAGCGTGCAGGTTGGAACGGGTGGGTATGTACAGAAACGGCTGAAATCTCTGGGGGGAAGGAAAGAAGATACCACCTTCTACCGGTGGGATTTGTCTGATCTGGGAATTCTTCCGGGCGAGGTTCTGAGCTACTATCTTGCTGTGAGCGACAATGACGAAGTGAGCGGTCCCAAATTTTCTCGAACAGAGGTGTTCAAGGTAAGATTTCCGACCATGACCGAAATATACAATGCCGCGGTGAAACAGACAGAACGGACCAGCGAGGAGCTGGCTCCGATGCAGCAGACACAGGAAAAGCTGGGTGAACGGCTGGAAAGGATCAGCCAGCAACTTCTGAAGGAAGGCAATCTGTCCTGGGATGAACGGCAGGCTCTGGCACAGGTGCTGGCGGATCAGGGAGAGCTGGCTAGGCAGATTGAAGACTTGAAGCGGGAGGTAAGACAGCTGCAGGAGGAGCTTTCCAGTGGCCTGCAACTGGATGTGGAGACAATGGAACGTCTGGCGCAGCTCCAGGAGCTTCTCTCCCGTCTGCTTCCCCAGGAGTTGCAGCAGTCTCTGGCCAAGCTGGCCGCGGAGTTGGAGAAACAGTCGCCGGACCTGCGCAAGGCCCTTTCTGATTTCAAGCTGCAGCAGGAGCAGCTGCAACAGAGTATTGACCAGGCTTTGGAGTTCCTCAAGCGAGTGCTCGAGGAGCAGAGACTGGAAGCTTTGGCCCGCAAAGCAGACGATCTGTCTCGCATTCAGAAAGACCTGCTGAACCGTCTGGGAGCGGATGCTCCGGAGTTTCTGTCCCGGGTGGAGACAGAGCTGGGAGAAGGTGTTGACAGTTTGAGGAAGGAAATGGAAGAGTTGGCCAGGACAATGTCCGATTCTGCAACCGGCGGCGAACTTGCTGCGCTGGCTGAGGGAATGAAGCGGGATGGCTTGAGTGAAGCGGTGGGGCGAACGGCGCAGGCAATGAAACAGGGAGACAACAGGGAGGCGAGGGCAAGCGGAGAAAAGGTGAGGCAGAAACTTGAGGCTCTGAGTCAGTCTTTGAATGCCATCAGTCAGCAGCTGAAGAAAAAACGTTCTGGGGAGGTGGCGCGGCAGTTGCTGATGGCGGCAGAAGAACTGCTGGCTATATCGCATACACAGGAACGGCTGGCAGAGGAGATAAGTAGAGGTCAAGAAGCAAATCTCAGGGCCGGGTTGCAGATGGGTGTGCGGGAAGGGGTGCGGGTAGTGGCAGAGAGTCTGGCCGGCCTGGGTTCCCGGACGATGGCCCTCTCCAGCCGAGTAGTGCAGGAGCTGACCCGGGTGATGGGGATAATGGAGGCTGCTGCGCAGTCGCTTGCTGACAATAGACCTGCTCTGGCCCGTCAACAGATGCTTACGGCTAGGTCAGGGTTGAACCAGGTGGTAGACATGCTGCTGGCGGCGATAGATGAACAGGCAAGTGGCGGAGGTATGTCAGCGGGAATGGAAGGACTTCTTTCCCAGCTTTCCCAGATGACAAGCGAGCAGATGGCCATCAACGCCGGAATGGGCGGAATACCCATTCCCATACCGGGTGGTCTCACGCCGGCTCAGATGGCGGCACTGGAGCGAATCATGTCCCAGCAGGCTGCGCTGCGGGAGCGGCTGCAGCAGATGCTGGAGCAGATGGGAGGGCAGATGCCGGGGCTGACATCCAGTCTTTCTGGCGTGCTGGAGGAGATGCAACGTGTGGAACGAGATTTGGCGGAGCTGAACATAAGCCGGGAATTGCTGCAACGTCAGGAGTCCATTCTTTCTCATCTGCTGGATGCACAGCGCAGCATTAGGCAACGCGGATTCAAGGAAGAACGGGAGAGCGAGGTCGCGAAGCCTTTCGTGCCGGGACCTTCACCCCGACTTCCGGAAGATGCGGGTGAGCGTAACCGGTTTTTGCGCGAGGAATTGATGCGGTCTCTGAAAGAAGCGAGATTTGGCGAGTACGAGCGGATGATAAGAGCTTATTTTGAACAGCTACTGAATCAGCCATGAACTGCAGAACCGGTATTGCCTTCGTTCTCACCGTGTTGCTGGCTGTGGCCCAGGGACAGAGTCTGAGTGCGGCCAGAGCTCTGGAACAGGCTGGGCAGTTTGAGCAAGCATTGGGTGAGTACAGAGGGATTCTGGAAAGGAATCCGCGAGACCTCGCTGCATTTCAGGGGTTTGTGCGTGTTTGCCGGCAGCTGGCAAGATTCGATTCTCTGGAAGCAGTGAGTGCCCGTCTGAACGCATCTTTTTCAGATGTACCTGAATATGCTCTTGGGCAAGTGGAAGGATTGTTGGGGCTGAAGCGGAAAAAGGAAGCGGTGGAATTGGGTCGTCGCCTCGTGGGACAACGGCCTGATCAGGCTCTGGCTCTGGCGGAATTGTGGCAGCGCTGGCGCGAGTTCGGAGAAGCGACAAACTACTTGTTGCTGGCCCGACCGACGAAGAGTGTTGACCCGTTGTATATCGATCGGCTGCTTGCTCTTCTGGAGTTGCAGAATCGTTATGGAGAAGCGACCATGGAGATAGTAGAACTGGTAAATCAACGGCCAGAATTGCTGTCCCGCTATTTGGGCCAGATTCGTACCTACAGCCAGAAGGTTCCCACCGCTCAGCTTATGACCGAACTCGGCCGCATCAAAAACCAGAAGGCCATGGTACGAGCGCAGGCGGAGGTGTACTTGGGGACCGGGAAGGAACTAGAAGCGGTGAAGACAGCCCGACAGGGTATGGATCGGAGTGAACTCTACAGATTTGCCCGCGAGTGTGAAGGAGCAGGAGCTCTGCAGGCAGCGCTGGCAATTTATCAGGAACAGCAGGCGTGGGCTGATCAGGCCAGAGTGTTGCGTCAGTTAGGCCGTCATACTGAAGCCCTGGCACTGCTGGCCCAGGAGCAGAGACCTGAGGCCTGGTTCGAACTGGCAGAGTTGAAGCGGTTGCAGACAGGGAATCTGGCCGAAGTCGCCAAGATGTATGAAAGAGTTTTGCAATCCAGACCGCAGGACGAGCCGGCCGGTTTTGGTCTGGCTTCTTGTCAGGTCGGCATGGGTCTGCTGGAGCCGGCGCGCCGGACTCTGGCGGTGACACGGCCGCAGACAGACCGCGTTCTCCTGCTCACGGCCGAGATTTATCTTTACCGGCAGATGTTTGATTCCGTGGCCTACTTCGCCAGACAGATACTGCGTCAGTATCCGGACAGTCCTTTGGCGAATGACGCTCTAGAGTTTGCACTACTAAGCCGGGAAGGTCCCCGAACGCGGGAACTGGCACAGGCTATGTATGCCGGGCGCACGGGCAACATACAGCAGGCCTTGGCAAAAAGTGAGGAGCTGGGCCGGGGACAGGATGACGTAGCTGAATTGGCCTGGTTTTTGCGCGCCCGGTTGCTGCGGGAGAATCGCCAACCCCGCCAGGCGGTAGTTGTGCTGGACAGCTTTGCCCTTGTGTTTCCCCAGAGTTCGCGCCGACCCAGACAGTTGATGGAGCAGGCGGACCTGTTTCTGCGAGAGCTGGGGAACGAGAACA
>CBFGJV010000048.1:0-5252 GCA_965649205.1 Caldifarciminota bacterium
CCACCGTGTCCGTCTGTCCCGGCACTAATGTCACGCCCGTCACCGTCTCGTCATACTCACCGCCTATCCGTAGCGTCACCGGGAAGGTCTCGGTCCGCGAACCGTAGTTGTATACTTCGACCTGAGGTATGATAACCCAACCAGAATCAACCGTCCCAACAGGGGACAAAATTAGGGTAGCCCCAACATCCTGGTAGGCAATCGTGAAATAGTTATCGCTCGAATCGGCGTAGCTGCCCGTTGTATTGAAGGCTTTTACCAAAACCTTGCAGCTCTCGCTCGGAGTATTCGGCACAGGATTCCACAGATAACTGGTTATCCCTGGTCCAACAGCAGCAATAAACTCCCAAGGAGCCGTATCGCTTACCCGATACCAGATTGAATCACCATCCGGCGCCCCACCGCCGTGAGTCCATGTAATCAGTTGACTAGAACCCACTTGCCATAATTCGCCACCATTGGGCGAGGTAACGGTTACAGTCGGAGCACCCACAAGTACTGTTAACGTTCTGTAAATGGTGTCGTTAGAACGGTCGGCGTCTGTTGACAACTGAGTATAGCAAGAATCTGTAATAGTACCGACAGCGCTAGGGGTCCAAGGCGCAAAAGTGGCAGTAGCCTGTTGACCAGGAGCAAGTGGTCCCACCGAAACAGTACTTATGTAGCTACCTATCTTCCTTGTTACATTAAATGTCTCGGTATAGCTGCCGGTATTCTCTAGCAAAGCCTGGGGCGTATAGCTGGTAGCAGTGTACACCGTTTCTGGAGGAGCCAGGAAACTGATGGCCGCAACATCGTGGACGGCTGGCGATATTGAGATATAGCTGATAGCTGTATCGTTGTACCGGTCAAGGTCTGTAGACAAATTGGTCCATGAAATAATCTGGTAAGTTCCAGCCGTAGCATTCCAAGTATTGGGAAAATCAAACTGAGCAGTGCTGTAGGGAGCAACCACAGCTGCAGGGATGGTGCTGGTGAAGACCACGGTCGCGCCAGACAAAATTTGGATTACAACCGGGAATGTATCTTGTTCGCTTCCATAATTGCTAACTTCTACCCGGGGGACGATGGGCCCAGCGTACTGGCCTCCATAAGGACGGATAATACTTGTCACACCCACATCGTGAAAAGGCGGGTTAAGTACATGTACAATGCGAGTATAAGAATCGTTACCAGGAAGGAGATCACCTGTAAGGTGGGTTGTAGCAACGGCCCAATATTCGCCCAAGTCTGCCGTCCAGCTGTTGCTAAAAGTTACCTCTATCACCTGGCCAGGCAATACCGTACCAGCAATGGCCGTATCCGTGAATACAAGAGTATTGGTAAGTGTATCTATTATGGAGATAGAAACCGGAAATCCAGACTGGGGCTGAGTTCCGTAGTTGGTAACCCGTACCCTCGGAGTTATTACAGCTCCGTTAGATTCGTACAGCCGCGGAAATCTTATGGAGTGTGCGCCAACATCTTTCGTTGGCAAAGGCAGGCCGGATATGTCATCGAGAAATAGATTGTTCGATTTTGTCGTGGAAATATAGCGCAAGCCAATGTACACCGCCAGATCTTTGTAGGCACCAAGCGAAACCTGAGTTGATTCGTACTTATTAGAACGAAGTCCAATACTGTGTAAAAGTGTGGTAAAACTGGAAAGCTGCTGATTAGTCGTAGAAATCCACACTTCCAGGCTCTCTATATGACCCATGTCCTGACATCTGTAAAAAAGCTTAAGCATTGTGTCTGGACCGGTAGGGTTCACTGCTTTGGTAATCAACCAGTCGTCGTTCCTTCGGCCCTGCTCAGCGTTCACGCCAACGCAGGCCGGTGCGGTATAATAACGATTAGTGTAACGAGTCCAGGTAAACTGCCCACCATCCGCGTTATATATCATCCATCCCGGAGGCGGAAACTGGGTACCGGTAAAGCTTTCGTTCAATAGCTGCGCACTGCCTATACTGACAAACGTTATCACAACCAGTGTCAGTATCATGCCTCTCATTTTCTCCTCCTTAAATTTTAGGCCTTGCTGGTTTTCTCACGAAGAGAATCCCAGCCTAGTCTGTACGCAAACCCTTTCTTCATAGACACAAGAACACAGTTAGATGAACAGACGAAGTAACCCACACAACTTTACAACCATATTTATTTTTTAAGGTAGGTTATTGAATTCCGGGGATGTCTCTGAAAACCAGTGCCCTCTAACTTTGTCTGCACCAATAAGACGACCTCCTGAGTCCAAGTAACCTTAAGTGCTTTGCACCATAAAACCAGAACCCTAATTATGGCACAGTCAGCCAAGCACCCACGGTGCTCGACACAGCTGATTGTATCCCCCCCCAAGTAGACTGTCAAGCTTTGCGTTGTGCTACTTAACTCATTCTGTCTCAACAATAAACACAGTACGCTGAATCTGTACATGCTTCTCGGTCACCTGACAAGCCTAGCTAGAGCAGTGTTAGCAGCTAGCAACCTGGTTTCATTTTCCTCGACACAAGCAGTTGACACCCTGCTGCCCAGAAGTACAATTGCGACTCAAAAGTCCAAAAAGGGAGCCTAATTATGTTGCAGAAATGTAACTATATATTGTTGTTTACAGTTATAGCTATAGCGGTTGCAGGAATTGCCAGCGGTGCTCCGCCCAAGACTAACAACGCCTATATCATTATGCAGAAGTACTACCAAGCCATAGGCGGCTTGAATAAACTGCAGGCCGAAACTACACGTTATTACGAAGGTACGATTACCATCGAGGGAGTGCCTATAGAAGGCACGGTAAAAGAGTGGCGCAAATATCCGGACCGGGTCCGCCAAGAGATAGATCTGACCGTATTCCGCCAGACAACCGGCGACAACGGCATATACGCCTGGGAAGTTGATGCCAACGGCAAGGTTCAGATGAAATTGGACCCTCGTACTCTACAGGAACGACGCCTGTCTGTGGCTATGGCACGCTATGAGCACTTGGATTCCACCTCCAGTCTGTTCAAGCTCTCACTTGCTCCAGAAGACAAGGTGGACGGCCAGAAGTGCTACGTTGTGTGCCAGACTAATACGCTGAATAACGACACTACGCTTTACTACATCCGCAGTTCCGACTTTATGCTAATCCAGCAAATAGAAAAAAAGCCGGACCTGAAGCAAATTATTACCTTTGGAGACTATCGAGATATTGCCGGCGCAAAACGACCGTTTCTGCAGGTTGCCGAAATCCAGCCTATCGGACAAAAACAGACGGTAAAACTTTCTGCCTACAATATAAACGTTCCTATAGATGACAGTCGTTTCGAACCACCAGCCAGCAACGTACAGGACTTCAAATTCAAGAAGGGATTTGCCGCAGAAAATATCCCCTTTCAATTCATCGAGAATCATATATACCTACCTGTAACCATAGCAGGAAAGGAAAGATTCTGGGTTCTGGATTGCGGTGCAGGAAAAACCGTAATAGATATGGGCTATGCGCGAGACCTGGGGCTGGAGCTTGCCGGAGAGATGACGGCCCAAGGCGCTTCCGGAGCCGCCACCTATTCATTCACCACCCTGCCTGCCTTCAGTCTCCCGGGAGTGGAGTTTGAACCGCAGCAGGTAATAGCTCTCTCCATTGCCCCGCTTTTCAAACAACTGGTGGGCACGGATGTGGTCGGCATTCTAGGCTACGACTTTCTATCTCGGTTCGTAACCAGGATTGACTATGCGGCAAAGAAAGTATCCTTCTACCTCCCAGACAGCTTCAGGTACAAAGGCAAGGGTATAGAACTCCCCGCGCCTCTTCAGAACAACGTGCCTACCGTGGAGGCCACAGTGGACGGCAGGTACGCAGGCATATGGCGTCTGGACATAGGCGCAACCAGCACTTCATTTCATTATCCCTTTGCGAAAGAACACGGACTCCTAGATAAGAACGGAATTATCATACCAGCCTCGGGAGCAGGCGGTTCGTTTGAAATGAAGATGGCGCGGTTTGACTCTATAAGACTGGGAAACTTCTCCGTGTCCGAGCCGATCATTGGCATACCAACATCCGCCAATGTCGGCGCTCTGGCTTCAGCAGAACTGGTAGGAAATATCGGCAACGATGTCCTGCGTCGGTTTGTACTTTACTTGGATTACACGCATCAACGGGTTATCCTGGAACCAAGCAAAGATTTCAAAAGAAACTTCCCCCGGGATCGCAGCGGTCTTATTCTAGCCACTACTTCGTCCGGCATCCTCATAACATCTGTACCAGCAGGTACACCTGCGGCCGAAGCTGGCTTCGCCCCCGGAGACATAATCGTCGCTGCCAATGGCAAAACCGTGAGTCTGACGGCTTTGCGCGAACTCCTACGTGGCAAACCCGGCACGAAGTGTGTACTCACCATACGTAGAGGCGAAGAAGAACTTAAACTTACCCTGAGATTGAGAGAGCTATACTAGCCTAATCTCGCTCGCTGGCTGATTGCACCTGAATTACAGCTCGCTAGTGAATTACAATAATTCTGTATAGTCCCTTCTCTGTAAGCGCCGATTCTGAAACTGGACACACAAAGTAAACAGCGGCGGATAGGCTGGTTACATCATTGAAGCCGGTCCGGAGTTCCCTTACCTTATGTCCTGTCGCATCCAATAGCCACGCTGAACGCAAAACACCCCCGCTTTCGGAATTAGTACCAAGACCCGGACCGTCCAGCCTCAGCATACCGCGGACAATAATCGGTAGGAGATTCACCGCTCTCTTTCCCTCGTAAAACGACTCTTCAACTCCAACTGCCGGCAACCTTACTTCAACCGAGTCCATCGAAGAATGCCCCTTGATCGAGTCTCCAAAACAATAACGGAAGTTCCAGTTGCTGGTGTCCCGCTTCAGGTAGCGCTCAAAATATGCGGTCATGTGCCGGCGAATAATAAGCTGATGCTGCTCACGCGTAATCTGAGAAGTTCCGCCGTTCTCCCAGAAATAGGAGTAGTCCATCATATAACCGTGATTCGCCCCGCGGATAACCGCAAACGTACCTGGTGGTGGAGCTGAATCCCAGAACGCCTGACGCACGTCGCGCCACGGCGCGATATTATCCACCCCGCCGGCCAAAACCAACTTCGGCACGCGGATGTTTGCCGAACGAGTCGCCGGATCTGTCTGCGGACTGTGAATCGCAACTGCAGCCCGAAGCGTATCGGCCAAGCCAAAAAGGTCTGCGGCCAGCATCGAGAGTCCACCGCCCATCGAATGGCCGGCAAAACCCCAGTTCCAACGATCCAGTTTGCGATAGAAACGATCG